>NZ_JAMYOC010000002.1:0-373359 GCF_040319475.1 Mesorhizobium sp. M0904
TCGCTCCTTCGCTCAACTGCCTCTCCAAAGAATCCTTTCTCAGCCTAAACTCAACCCCAAAATCGCCATATGCGATTCCCCTGCCCTCGAGGGGGAGATGTCCGGCAGGAAAGAGGGGGTCGTCTCGCTTGGATCGGCGACCCCCTCTGTCGCCTTCGGCGACATCTCCCCCTCAAGCGGGGAGATTGGAAGCGCCTTATTCCGCCGGCGTCGTCTCCAGCGCGGCTTTGCGCCCAAAGCGCTGCACCACGAAGCGTCCCATCTTCTGGCCGGGCACTTCGATCAGCGTATAGGTGATCCAGGACAGCAGGCACACCACCGGCAAGACGACGACAGTGACGATCGCGAAGCGCAGCGGCGCCGACAATTCGTGGCCGAACTGGGTGATGACCAGAGCCGCGACCGGCTGGAGAACAAGCAGATGGATCAAATAGATACTGAAGGAAAGCTCACCCATCAGATGAAAGAACCGGTTGGCGAGCGTCATGGCGATCTTTCTGGCGACGGTGCCCGCCATTCCCGGCAGCATCCGGTAGAGAACCAGCGCAAAGAAACCCACAACGAGCGCTTCCCGCATCAAAAGCTTGCTCAGCCCATAGCCGCCGCCGAACGGCAGCGCGGCCAGCAGCATAGCCAATGTCAGATGCACGAAAGGCCGCTTTTGCCTTTGATGGACGATGCCCGCCAGCAGCATCCCGCAGAGGAAAATCTGCATCTTCAGCGGCAGGAACGACGGCATCGGAAAATGCACCGACAATTGTCCCATCAAGAACACGATCGCGCTGCCGGTCGCCGCGACCAGAATGGCGCTCCATACCCAGTCAAGCCTGCGGACCAACAGCATAATCGCCGGGAACACTGCATAGAATTGCATCTCCAAGCCAAGGCTCCAGTCGGGCAGCGGCGTGCGATAGGCGAAATTCGGCACCAGGCCAAACAGGAACAGCAGATGGGCGCCGATGTTTTTCAAGCCGCTGTCGAGATAACGTTCGGGCGCCTGCGGCGACCGCAGCAGGAACTCGTCGATGACCATCCTGGACTGGTAGAGATAGGGGCCAAGCGCCAGGGCGGCGAACAGCATGACGTAGAACAGCGGCGCAATCCGGAAATAGCGGCGGGTCCAGAACTTCAGCCAAGTTTCCGGCCTTTGCCAGGGCTCCTTGTCCTGGCGCAGCTGGTAGTGGAACACCATCAGGAAGCCCGACAGCATGATGAAGAGGTCGACGCCGAGATCGGGCTCGCCGAGAATAGGAATATTCCAGCCGGTCAACAGCAGGCAGTGTCCGATGAGCACCCAGATCGCGGCGAGCGCCCGAAGCCCGTCCAGGCACTCGATGCGCGATGACCGGGCTTCTGTCATGCCGGACTCCTCGATAGCCATGTTGCATTGCAGCATGGCTGCTGAGGAAGGAATGTCAACCGTGCCGAAGGAACACGAATTGCGCTCGGCTGTTACGGAAAACGCGGAAGCTGCGATCTCCCCCCTCGTGGGGGAGATGGCCGGCAGGCCAGAGAGGGGCGCGAAGGAACGCCAAGCTCAGTTTCGTCCCCACCGGAATGAGCTGATGGCGGCAATGCAAATTGATCACCAAGGCCGGTGGGGTAGCGCCCCCTCTGCCCTGCCGGGCATCTCCCCCACGAGTGGGGAGATCGGCAGCTTCACCGCTTCTTCACCAACCTTGCGTGCCGGCGCCAGTACCACCAAGCCAGCACCCGGTTGCGGAACACTCGTCTCATGGCGCCCATGTCAAACCCCCAGCAGCACGCGGCGCTGGCCGGTCAGATCGCCGGGCGACAAATCGGTCTTCACGGTTCCTGCAGTGCCATCATTGGCCGCAAGCTGAGCCCGTAACGCGGCTTCGCGCGCCTGCACGTCCTTGTCGGCAATGGTCGGTGTCGGCGGCAACGGCTTCAGCGCCGGCGGCTTTTGAAAAAGGCACATGGTTTTCTCCGAAATCAGAGCTTCTTGTCCAGTCGTAGAGCAGAAAGTCCTCGCCGTTCCGGCCATAGCCCGGCAGGCGGCAGCGTTGCGTCGCGCCCAGCCTTGCAAGCCAGCGCAGCGCCAAACCGTTGGCGGCCAAGGCGCGGGCCTCGACCCGCCAGGCGCCGCGCGCGGCAACCTCCGGCCCGAGCACCGCGTGAAAGAACTCCGTAATAGCAGGCACGCAGCGCCTCATCCGGCGCGTGCCCCAGCTCCAGGCGATCCAAAGTCCGCTCCGCTGTTCGGCAGCGCCGAACCCGGCCTCCGGATTGCCGTCGAGCTCGACGACATAAGCAAAGCCCTGCAGCGCCGTCAGCGCCAGCAGCGCCGGCGACCAGTTGTCCAATTGGCAGTCGATTTCGGCCCGATCCTCGGGGCGCAGATTGGCGGCGATGTAGGAGAGGTCGCGCAACGTGGCGGGAATGATGCGGAGGGTCACCTGAACAACCCCAGCGGATCGGCCTGCCCGGCCTTCCGCCGCGCCGCCTTGAATACCGCCGGATCGACCACCGCCTCCCGCAGCATCATCACGCCATAACGGGTCGCGGCCATCAGATCGTCGCGCAGCTTCACCACCTGGCCGTCCCTGCGGTGATAGAGCCGGAACTCCTCGAACCAGGGCAGAAGCGTCGAGAACACCTTGAAGCGGCCGCTCTGCATGCGGTCCAGCATGTCCATCAGTCCGGCCTCGACCGAGACCGACCCGTCGGCGAACTGCGCATGGCTGGCGAGCATGTTCAGCCCATGTGCCGAATATTGCCTGGCAAGTGCGGTGCCGGCACCTTCCAGCGTCTCGCGGCGGCCGTCGCGCGGCCAGGCCCAGGGCAGCCATTCGCCCCACGGTTTCAGCGTCAGCGCCTGCATGGCGGGAGTCTGCTGCGAGGCACGGCAGGCCTTCGTGACATAGACGACATCGGCTTCCGTATCCCAGGTAAGCTCGACCGCGGCCGAGGGATGGTCCCAACCGAAATCGAGTGCGCCGAGCCGCGGCCAATAGCGCGGCAGCCGGAACGGCTCGCAGGCGATCAGCTCCTCGGCCACCGGAAAGATGCGGCCGGAGCCGAGCACCGGAATGCCCTTGGCCCGCGCCTCGCGCTCATGCGCCGGATAGGCGGCAATGATCTCGGCGCGCTGCTGCGGCGTGTAGTGCTCGGCGTCGTCGATGGTCATGAAGGTGACGTGACGGGTCATTGTTTTCACCCTCGCGGCATTGAATCATGGTGGCAGGTGGGACGTATGCTGCTGTTCGGTAAGATGTTTTCATGATGGTGGGACAGCGCCCCCCTCTGTCCTGCCGGACATCTCCCCCTCAAGGGGGGAGATGGCAGCTTCAGCGTCTCGCTTATCCGCAAGCATTGGAGATTGGCGAAAGCCAATGCGACATCCAATCTCCCCACTAGAGGGGGAGATGTCCGGCAGGACAGAGGGGGGCGCGAAGGAACGCGAGTTGCGCGATTTCGCAGCCCTGTCATCCCCTCCCCATCCCTCCCACCTGCTCCGCGGACAAAAACAGCAGCACCACGTCCGACATGCCGAGCAGCGGCGTGAAGGTGACGATGGTGATGCCGCCGGTGGCGTTGGTGCGGGTCAGCCCTTCGGAATAGATGTCGAGCGGCGGCTCCTCGTCGAACCAGACGCCGTGCAGCGTCTCGCCCTGCCACTTCTCGCGGCCCTTCTCGTAACTCTTGAACGACAGCACGGATTCGCCGGCCTGCACGTCGCCACCGCCGCCCCAGTCCACCACGACGCTGTCGAGCGCGCCCGGCGCCCGCCCCGCCATCGTGCTGAGGATCGCGTCGGCCGGGATCATACCGGTGCCCCACGCCGCCTGCTGCTGCGGCGGGCCGATCAGGATACGCTGCGGGTTGTCGCGCGTGCTTTCGCCGGTGACGCCGGCCGCCCACATCCGAACCGGACAATCGAAAACCTTGCCTTGCCACCAGTCGGGATAGCGGCCGGTGAGGTGTATCGCCCACTCGGCGCCGCCGGCCCTGGTCTTGCCGAGCTGGTTGCCGGCCATGAACAGGCGTTCGCGATTGGTCGCGCCGGCGGCGTGGAATTCGGCCTGTCGGGGATAGGGCCGATAGGCGGCAAGCTGGTTAGTGCGGCGCCTCCGGTCCAGCTCCGCCAGCAGGCTGAGATATTCCTTCCTTGCCGCCCGGCTGTGCGAGGCCTTTTTCGAGGCCCGGCTTCTCGAGGAACGGCCTAAGGACGGCTTCGAGGCCGCGGATGCGCTGCCTGATTTCGTCATCGCTCAATGCATCCAGATTGTTGATGTTGACACTAAGATCCTTGGGCAGCACCGACAGCACGAGCTTCAGATACTGGTCGGGCTTTTCGGCGCGCACCTCGGCGATGACGCCGGCGCCATGGGCGCGGAAATCGGCGCGGATCGCTTCGAGAAAGCCGTCGGCCAGCGTCTTCTTCGCCCGCCTGGTCTGCTTGCCGGGTGCTTGATCGTGCGGCTGCGGATCGCCGGCGGAAGGAGCTTTGGCCATGCCCTACTCCGCCGTCCCGGCGGAGATCGCCGGCTTCTTGTTGCCTGGCCGCACGATACGCTTGCGCGGCTTCGCTTTCTTGGCGGCGCGCGCCGACTTCGGCTTCGGCGGCTGGCTTGCCGATTTCGCATCGGTCGTCGTGCCAGGCCGCAACGTACTGGCGTCGGGCAACGCATTCAGCCTTGCCCTTAGAATTGCCGCCGCCTTGCCGTCGAGTGCTCCCAACGGGAAGCCGAAACCGCCGACCGCGTCGCCGGGGCCGCCGCGCACCATGCCGATCCGCACGCCGACGACAACCTGCTCGAAGCGGCCATGGCGTGCATAGGGTGCGGTGCCGGCGAACTCGCCAATAGCGCTGACGACCTCTCGGCCGTCATCGTCGATGATGATGGTGGCGTAACGGTTGGACATGGTGCTTTTCCTGGGATGGGCGCACGGCGGCGCGCTAATTTGAGGATCCTCGAGGTCGCGTTCCGTCGCGCCCCCCTCTGTCCTGCCGGACATCTCCCCCACAAGGAGGGAGATTGGCTGTCATCACCGCTTTCGCCAATTTTGTAGGATGCAAAAAAGGTGCTGTCGCCCAAGCTGCCAATCTCCCCACTAGAGGGGGAGATGTCCGGCAGGACAGAGGGGGGCGCTGTCCCGCCAACTTCACAGCCGGCAGCACGCACATCATTCGATCGAAAGATAAAGCCTGAAACAAAAAACCCGCCTCGGCGGGCGGGTCGTTGGAGCCAATTAGCACCATACGCAGATTAGTAGCATAGCTGCCGGCACAAAGCAAGAACAAAATGTGGCACGGTGAAAAAAAGCGATTTCCTTTGCCCGCCGCGAGGTTGTGCTCAAGAAACGGTCGCCAAGGTTGTGTTCATTCGCGCCCCCTCTGTCCTGCCGGACATCTCCCCCTCTAGTGGGGAGATCGGCAGTTCCAGCGCCTCGCTGCGTCCGCCCACTTCACAGCCGGCAGATCACGTAACGTTTGGTCGAAAGGGAGCCTGAAACAAAAAACCCGCCTCGGCGGGCGGGTCGTTGGAGCCAATTAGCACCCTACTCAGATCAGTAGCATAGCTGCCGGCACAAAGCAAGAACAAAATGTGCCATCGGCGGCAAAAAATGGGAACTTCCCTCGGTGCCTCGGCTGTCAGCCGGCAAGCTTGCGTTCCTTCGCGCCCCCCTCTGTCCTGCCGGACATCTCCCCCACGAGGGGGGAGATCGGCAGCTTTGGCGGCAGCGCCTTTTTGCACCTACAAAATTGGCGAAAGCGGCAATGACAGCCAATCTCCCCACTAGAGGGGGAGATGTCCGGCAGGACAGAGGGGGGACGCTGTCCCGCCGACTTCATAGCCAGCTCACGTAACGTCTGATCGAAAAAGAAGCCTGAAACAAAAAACCCGCCTCGGCGGGCGGGTCGTTGGAGCCAATTAGCACCATACCCACATTAGTAGCATAGCTGCCGGCACAAAGCAAGAACAAAATTCACCTGAGACGCGAAAAAACGCAGAGTAGCCGATTGGCGAAGCACACTGGAATGTCCGGCGAGACGCCACCGTCCGGATCAGAACAGGCATTCGCGCGTTTGAACCCTAGCCAATGGGAGCAAAAATCATGAACGTCGCCAATCTGCAACTCGAAGGCCTGCTTATGGCCATCGCATCGATCAATCAGGTCCTGGTCCGCAAGGGCGTGCTCTCCGTCGAGGAGATAGATATCGCATTGCGCAAGGCCGAAGCCAGCGAGACCAACGAGGAAAGGTCCGAAGGCATGTCGGCGTCGAGTCGCGATGCCGTCAACTTCCCGATCCGACTGCTGGAGCTGGCCAATCAATGTCAGCCGGAGACGGACATGCCCTCCTTCTCAAAACTGGCGCGCATGGTCGGTCAGATCAAGGAACCTTACAACGACCAGATGTGACGCGGCGATCGAGGATGACCGCCGCAGCAAGCTTTGGCATCACCCCCTGCCAAGCCTCAGCGCCAGGACGCGGCCCGGCCCGTGCACGGCGGCAAACAGCAGCCCGGCCAGGAAGGTGAAGTGATCGACGAAGAAGCCGAACTCCGCCTGGTTGCCGGCCCAGTGCGACGGCCCGTGGAAGGCGAAGCCCAGGAACAGCACATAGGCGCCGGCGACAAGTGCTGCCCATGAGAAGAAGGCGCCAGTCAGGAAGCATAGAACGAGGACGACCTCAAGCAGGGCTGCGCACCAGGCCAGGAAGAGCGGGAATGGAAACCCGGCCGCCGCGATATAGCCGGCGGTGGCGCCGATATCGACGAATTTGAAGATCACGGCCATCAGGAAGACGGCTGCGAAGATCAGGCGGGCGATGAGGATTGCCGCGGTCTGCCACGGCGACTGGACGGTTGATTGAGCGGTTTCCAAGGTCACGACGTCCTCCCAAGAGTTACGATGGTTGTGCCCCAAGGACGCACCACCAGCCGCAAGCCCGACATCATCCCCCGAAAAACCTGCAGGAGACAAGTGCGCGGGGAGAAGGCAGGTTTCCTCGCCCCCATTCATGGGGGAGAGGTGGCGCGGCGAAGCCGCGACGTTGAGGGGGACTGCGCCGGCAAAGAAAAGGCCCCTCTCCGGCCGCTTCGCGGCCCTCTCTCCGCCGCTTCGCGCGAGGCGAGGAACCCGAGCCTGAAACTACCCTAAGTTCACCCCCGGCTTGCTGATCGGCTCCCGTACCGTTCCATACTGGCTGCCCCAGCGGTCGGTCATCGCCCAGCGTATGTCCCAGAGTTCCGGGAAGAAGCGGTGGCGGGCGCCGGCCTCCAGCAATTCGACCGGCCTGCCCTTCAGCGATTTCGCGCCGAGGCCGATCGTGCGGTGGATGAGATAGAGGTGGTTGGCGCGGAATTTCTGGAACAGCTCGTCGAACTCGACCAGCGCTTCGGCAACGACATAGCTGTCGCCGTGATCGTAGCCGGTATCGTAGACATCCTCGACCGAGAGGCCGCGGCCGTCGAGGTATGACGTCTTGAAGGCCCGCCACAGATCCGGCGGCAGACGCAACAGCTGCTTGAAACCCGGCGATTCCTGACCGCTGCCATTGCCGAGCTGCAGCCGGATCTGCTGGTACTCCTTGGGCGACATGGTTTCGAGCAGGTCGAGCTGCGCCGTCATCAGCCGCATCAGCCGGTGCACGCGTCCCATCAGCGTGACGATGCGATGCGTATCCTGCTTTTCCAGGAAATCGACGACATCGACCAGCGTATAGGCGATGAGCTTCATCCACAGCTCCTCGACCTGATGCACGATCTGGAACTGCAGCTCGTCGGCATTGACCATCTCGGCCAGCGGCTTCTGGCAGGCCAGCAGCCTGTCGCATTTGAGGTAGACGCCATAGTCGCGCATCTCAGGCGTTTCGATGCGGGCATAATAGTCCTGCTTGTCCATGGCCATGCTCCTTGCCGCGGCCGTTGGGCCGCAGGCGTTTGTTGGATCCCGGTCCCCGAGTCTAATCGCTTTCTTGCCGAACATTGTCCCTTTCTGTTATTCGATTGGCGAGAAATGAAGGACGAAAGCTGCCTCTGAAGCAGACAGAAAGAACGAATGATGCTGGATGCGGTCGACCGGAAGATCGTCGCGGTGCTCGAACGCGATGCCCGCACCTCCTTTGCCGCGCTCGCCGATGAGGTCGGCCTGAGCAAGACGCCGTGCTGGAAGCGGGTCAAGGCGCTTGAGGACGCCGGCGTCATCCGCGGCTACTCGACCCTGATCGACCCAGCCAAGCTCGGCTTCGGCATCGAGGCCTTCATCCAGGTGTCGATCGATTTCGAACTGTCGGACGCCTTCGAGGCGGCGGTCAAACAGCATCCGCTGATCCGCCGCTGCCACGCCACGACTGGCGAGGCCGACTATCTCCTGCAGATCGTCACCGTCGACATGATGGCGCTCGACAGGATGCTGCGCGAGGAGCTCAGCCGGCTGCCCGGCGTGCGGCGCACGATCACCTCGATGGCGATGCGCGAGATCAAGGGCGGCATCTCGTTCGCCAATGCCGTCGGGCATACGCAGACCAAGCGATAGACCGGTCAGGCCCTGGTTATCAATTCGCGTCCCAGCCGCTTCGGTTGCTCGGCGCGCAGAACCACATTTGTCGTCACCGTGCCGTACCGGCCGATGCTGTCGACGATGCTTTCAAGGTCGGGCGGTGACGGGACCACGACCTTGACCAGAAAACAATCCTCACCGGTCACCCGCAGCACCTCGACCACCTCCGGCAATTGGGCGAACTTCTTCAGGCAGGCCTGGATATGCTCATGCGTGGTGCGCAGGCGGATGACCGCCATGGTGCCGAGCCCGAGCGCTGCCGAATTGATCACCGCCTTGTAACCGGTGATGACCCCGCGCTCCTCCAGCCGCTTCACCCGTTCCGAGGTGGCGGGCTGGGACAGTCCGACGCGGCGGCCAAGCTCGGAAATGCCGATGCGGCCATCCTCCTGCATGATCTCAATGATCGCCAGATCGGTGGGATCGAGCCTTGGCCGATAATCGCCGTTCCGCATGATCGCCTTTAATCCATCGGATTTCGTCGCTGCTTTCCGATGATCTCTCATTCCGCTGCCCAGGAGAAGACCTAGAATTGCGCGCGGCATCAGGAAAGAAGGGCTTCGCATGACCGACTTCATCATTGTGCCGGGCATCGGCGGATCGGGCAAAGCCCATTGGCAGACGCATTGGCAGCAGGCAAGCCCGGCGATGCGGCGGTTCAGTCCGGCGAGTTGGGATGCGCCGGATTTCGACGACTGGGTGGCAGCACTGGAAACCGCTGTATGCCAGGCATGGACACCGCCGGTGCTCGTCGCCCATAGCCTCGGCTGTCTGCTGGTCGTACACTGGCAGCGGATCTCCCCCCGCTCTATCGGCGGCGCGTTGCTGGTCGCCGTTCCGGACCCTGCGTCGCCGGCCTTCCCCTCCTCGGCCCGGGCCTTCGCCGACGCGCCGCAACAACAGCTTCGCTTTCCGTCGCTGATTGTCGCCAGCACCAACGATCCCTACGGCTCGCTGGACTATGTCAGGGCGAAATCCGAGCGCTGGGGCAGCGATTTCCATATCGCCGGGCCGCTTGGCCACATCAATGGCGACAGCGGGCTCGGCGACTGGCCGGTGGGAATGGAGCTGCTGACGGGTTTTCTCGGGCGAACGCAAGCAAGCGCCCGAGGCGCCGTGCTTCAGCCGTGACCGCAATGGGACGGCTACCGCGCCGCCGTCCTGATCTGGTTTGCGCCGCGGCGCCGCGCCTCAGTTCGATGCTGCGGCAGGTGTGCTGAGCTCCAGGAACGGCACAGTCGAACCCGGGATCATCGACTTCGGCAATTCGCCGTTCCATCTCTCCGCCTTGGTCAGTTCGACCAGCAGCGGATTGTTGGCGATCGCGGCGGCGCGAGCCTTGATGGCACCCGCGGTCGCATCGCCTTCGACCCTGGTCTTGTAGGCGCTGGCCTCGGCTTCGGCCTTGACGCTGTCGGCGCGGCCCTTGGCCTGGGTGACAGCGATATCGGCCTTGATCTTTTCCTGCTGCAGGTTCTGTTCCTGCTTCTGCACCTCGACCTGCGCCGTCATCCTGGCTTCGACCGCCTGCTCGTAGGCGTCGGAGAAGTCGATGTTCTCGACCTGCACGCTGTCTATCATCACCGGGCCGTCGGTTACCGCCGCGATGGCGTCGGCGACGTCCTTGTTGAACTTCGCCCGGTTCTGGATAACCGACACCGCGTCGTACTGGCCGAACACGGTCTTGATCTCCTGCGGTGCTTTCCTGGCAATGACACGGTCGGCCAGTGCCTCGATCGATCCGTAATTGGTGTAGACGTTGCTGACTTCGGCGGCCGGCACGTGGAAGTTGACGGTGACGCGCATGTCGGCCGGCTGCTGGTCGCGCGAATAGGCCTGCATGGCCGGCAGGCCGCTGCAATCGTTCTGGTTCTCGCAGCCCCATTTGAGCACCTGCTGGCGCAGGCTGATCTTCTCGACGCGCTGTAACCACGGCAGCTTGAAATGCAGTCCGGGATCGACGACCGAACTCAGCGCCCCGTTGGTCAAGAGCACGCCGCGGTCGCCCTGGTCGATCGTGTACCAGGATCCAAACAGCGCAAAGATGCCGAGCGCCACGATGAGGAGTGCGACCAGGCCGGAACCGATCGACCCCGACGCCGTCCCCGGCTTGCCCTGCGGACGGCCTGAATTGCCTTGCGTCTCGGTCATTACCCCACCCCAACCCGATTGCCCGTGCTGCTTTTGCCCACAATAGTGGCGGCATTGCAATCCTCTCGACATGGAAGGATCTTCGCGCCGGTCGGCCGGACCGACGGAGTGGTCAGGCTGGCTAGCGGATTTCCCCGGCAGCGGGCTGGGACGCGTTGCCTGGCGTCTCCTTCTGCCGTTCGGCATCACTTTTGCGCTTCGGGCAATCCTCGAAGTCGTGGTCGCGCCCACCGCAGTAGGAGCAGCATTTTGCCGGCGCGTCGGAGCGAAGCATCGTTGGCATGCACAAGGATGCACGAAAACCCGACAGATTGCGACGGCTTGCGCACCGGCAACGTCGATTTCGCCACGGAACCGCTGCCGCCGCATGAAAGTTATCTGCTCATTGCAACGGGAGCACAGGACATGGCCGACGACCCGAACCGCTATGAGACCGGAGCGAGGAAATATCCGGCAAAGATGAGCCCCGACGCGGCCGACCAATTTTCGCAGGATGCGGCCGGCAACAAGCCGCCCCCCGGCGGCATGGGATTGACCAGGCCGGCTGACGATTTCGACGACAAGACCCGGCATTCGGAGGGCCAGAACCCGCCGCGCGCAGTGATCCGGCCAGACGACAAGGCCAGCCCCAACAAGCCCGGCGAGGACGCAAAACGATGAACGTCGCCAATCTCCAGCTCGAAGGATTGATGATGGCGATCGCGGCCGTCAACAATGCGCTGGTCCACAAGGGCCTGCTGTCGGTCGACGAGGTCGACATGGCGTTGCGCCGGGCCGAGGCGGCGATGACGAGCGACGAGCGTCTCTATGAAGACATGTCGCCATCCAACCGCGACGCCGTGTGTTTTCCGCTCAGGCTGCTGCAGGCGGCCAACAATGCCCAGGGGGAAACCGGCGTACCGTCCTTTGCCGAACTGGCAAGGATGGTCGGCCGGACCAAGCAGCCCTATAACGACCAGATGTGATGGAGGACGCCATGGCCGACGACAAATCCAAGACCAAGCAGGATCGCAAACTGGTTTCCGGCGAAGAGCCATACGAGGTCGCTGCCTTTGCCCGCAAATACGGCATACCGCAAAGCGAGGCCGCGACCATCATCAAGCGTTACGGCCCCTCGAGGAGGAAGCTCGACGCGCATATGGCGAGCCGCAACGCCTGAACCAATTCTGGCGGCGGCCGCCGTTCACGCCGGAAGCGTCCCTGCCCTGCCGCCTTGTCGAGAGTATCGGCACCGTCAGCCGTGACCTGTCGGGTTCGCCCCTGTGGGGATTCAACGCCTGGTTTTGACAGCCGCGGAATACTCTCGCGGCGCAACAACTCATTTACCTCGACGCTGTACCAGTCCGGTGAGCAAAGCCGGGGGTCGGATGCAGGAACAATTATTGCGCTATGAATGTGTCATGGAGCCGAACGGCCGTTGGATGGTGTGGGACATCGTTCACGATCTGCCGGCGCAATTTTCGGAAATCGCGCTGATCGGCCTGAGCCGTCGTGAAGCGGTTTCGCTCTGCCGGCTGCTCAACGAGACGAGCCGTTCCGAGACGCGGCAGAGCCGGGCCTCCTGAGAAGCGCGTGCGTCTCAGGCCTGTCCAGGCGAAGAGGATTTTCATGCGATCGACAATATTCGGTCTGGTCCTGCTGCTGCCGGCGGCCGCACTGGCAGAACCGATCGAGACGCAGAAGATCATCACCGCGGCGACCGGCGATTGGAACGGCGACGGTGCCGCCGATCTGGCGATGATCGTCGAGACCGAGCCCGGCCATCCCATGGATCTGCATTTGTTCCTCAGGGACCGCGACGGTAATTTTCTCAGACCTGCCGGGGTCGTGCATGAACAGATTTACGGCGAATGGAAGGATTACGAGCGGCCGGGCCCCGCCACATCCGACACCGAGCCCGAACTCACTGCGCTCCCCAACGGCTCGATCAAGCTCTATGTTCCGGCGATGGAGATCGGCAGCGAGCGGACCAACAAGACGCTGACGCTCGCCTGGCGCAACGGCACGTTCGTCGTCGCCGGTTTTGCCTATGAATATTGGGATTACATGGACGACAATGTTGCCGGCGACTGCGACTACAATGTGCTGACCGGCAAGGGCAAAAGCAGCAAGAAGTTGGCGGACGGCAGCACCAGGCAAGCGACCGTATCGGTCGAAGGCAAGGTCATCCCATTTGCGGAATGGACTCCGGGCACTGGCTTCAGCGCTTGCGGAGAGTGAGAGGTTTCGGTTGCCTCACTGCAGCGGCGGCTTCCACAGCAGACTGTTGCGATCGGCGGACTTGACGCGCAGCCAGGTTTCGCGGCCGTCGCGCAGCACCCGGAGCGGGATCTCGGCGCCCGCCGGGCCGCTGTTCCAAAGCTTGCGATAAAAATCGGCAAGCCCATCGACCGCCGTGTCGCGGACATCCGAGATGACATCGCCTTGGCGAAGGCCCGCCTGGGCGGCTGGACCGCCCTCGGCGACGCTCATCACCACGACCTTGCCGTCGCTCTCCGCCGAGAAGGCGCCGAGCCACGGCCGCGGCGGCTTGGCGACCTGCCCGCGCGTCAGCAGATCGTCGAGGATGGGCGGCAGAAGATCGATCGGCACCACCATGTTGATGTCGGCGACCTCGCCGTTGCGGCTCATCTGCAGGCGCAGCGAACCGATGCCGAGCAGCCTGCCATCCGCGCCGATGAGGCCGGCGCCGCCCCATGAAGGGTGAGCCGGCGCCGTGAAGATCGCCTCGTCGAGCAGATATTCCCAATAGCCGGCGAATTCCTGCTTGGTGACGATTCGCGCCCGCACGGAGCGGCCGACGCCGTCGGAGAGCACGACGGGATCGCCGATCTTCGCCCTGGACGCGTCGCCGAGCGCAATGGCGGGCAGCCCGAGCGGCGCCAGCGCCTGCACCAGGCCGAAGCCCGACTCCTGGTCGTAGGCGAGCGCATGGGCGGGAACCACGCGCCCGTCCTGGTCGGCCAGCCAGACCTCCTCGGCCTCGGTGATGAGATAGCCGATGGTGAGTACCAGCCCGTCGCCGCGGATGACCACGCCACTGCCCTCGCGGCGGGTGCCAAGTGTATTTGCCGTGAAGGCGTCCTCCGGCACGGTGGCGCGGACGGCCACGATGGATCGCAAAAGGGGTTCGATATTCATGCTTTGGTTCCTGGCAATGTTCGCAGGCTGATATGGGCTATAGGTATGGCGCAGGTGATCAGGCGCAAGAGGTGGCGCCGGCTTTGGCGTGGACCGGCGCCGCGCCGTTTGCGCCGGGTTTTGCAACAGCGCCGGCAGCCCTATCTGTACCTACGGCTATCCCAAGCTGCCCTATGCAAAGTTCCTCCGCCACTACCCACGTTGATATTTGATATCCTCCCAACCCAACCCTTCCAAAGGCCTGCCAAATGAACGACTACGCAACGGACCAATACACGCCGCCGAAAGTCTGGACCTGGAACAAGGCAAATGGCGGCGCTTTCGCCAGCATCAATCGGCCGATCGCCGGCCCGACGCACGACAAGAAACTGCCGGTCGGCAAGCATCCGCTGCAGCTTTATTCGCTGGCGACACCGAACGGCGTCAAGGTGACGATCATGCTGGAGGAACTTCTGGCGCTCGGCCACAGCGGCGCCGAATACGACGCCTGGCTTATCAGGATCAACGACGGCGACCAGTTCGGCAGCGGCTTCGTCGAGGTCAACCCGAACTCGAAGATCCCGGCCATGATGGATCGCAGTGGGAAAAAGCCGGTCCGCATCTTCGAATCCGGCTCGATCCTGCTCTACCTCGCCGAAAAATTCGGCGAATTCCTGCCGACGGAGCAGCCGGCTCGCGCTGAGACCCTGTCATGGCTATTCTGGCAGGTGGGCTCGGCACCCTATCTCGGTGGCGGCTTCGGCCATTTCTATGTCTATGCGCCAACGAAGATCGAATATGCCATCGACCGCTTCGCCATGGAAACCAAGCGGCAGATGGACGTGCTCGACCGACGCCTCGCTGAAAGCGAGTATTTAGGCGGCAGCCACTATACGATTGCCGACATTGCGGTGTGGCCCTGGTACGGCGGGCTGGCCAAGGGCCGCATGTATAACGATTCCGGCGAGTTCCTGGAGGTGGAGCAGTACAAGAACGTGCAGCGTTGGGCCGACGCCATCGACGCGCGGCCGGCGGTCAAGCGCGGCCGCATGGTCAACCGCACCTTCGGCGAGCCTTCGATGCAACTGCACGAGCGCCATGATGCCAGCGATTTCGAGACCAAGACGCAAGACAAGCTCGCGGCGGCCAAAAGCTAAGCCGACGACGCGCCGATCTCTCGCCTTGTAGGGGAGATCGGCAGCTTCGGCCGACTGCTCAGGCCGTCTCTACCGCCGCCATCCACAGCCGGCATCAACAAAAGGGAAAAAGGGAGCTTGCCAGCCGGTTGTAAAATGTGGCGTTGGGCACGGTCGTACAAGCAGCAGGCAGGTTTTCCCGCTAGCTCAAAAACGACGATATGAGTTGGGCGATATATATTAGTTGACTAAACTAGCGGAACGTCCAATGCACATTCCCAGAACCGAACATGTCCTGTCTAGACCATCATATCTATATGGGACATTACTACATAAGCTGAACGCGACCTCGACGGTTCGGCGGCACTGCCCTCAGACGCCGCGGCTTTACCTCCGCGCTTTTCGCCCCGGATCCGTAGATCAACCGGACGACGAACAGGAAATATCCAACCTGCATGACGATCAAGGTCAAGATCGTCCAGGCCAGCGTCTTCCAGATTGAACCCGTCGCAAGGTAAGTCGAGATCGCCACGATGGACGATATGGTGGTCAGCCCCACCAGGAACCGTGGAAAGTTCATGACTTTTGCGCCGCCCCGTAACTCGCAACAGCCGGGACGAACTCCCCTAACCCATTACCCCGGACCAACGTTTTCACTATTTTGGCAATTGCGCAACCACCAAATAGAACAGCAGTTAACGCATGCTTCCGTGATCAAGGGCTGTGTGTCAGGTCACCAAGGTGGGCTGGCTTGGACGGCGGCTGCGCGTCCCTCCTCCCCGACCAGCTCTCCATAACCCCTCACAACCCCATCAAGCCCACGTATTCGCCACGTCTCCCCTTCGCACGCCTCGAGATAGGACTGGCCGAGCGGGACTTTCCCTCCGCCGTCCGGCAGGTCCAGCACGTAGACGGGATTGCAGATGCCGGACAGGCGCGCACGCAAGGCGCTGACCAGCGCCTGGCCCTCGGCGATCGTGGTGCGCCGGTGCGCCATTCCGCGCACGAGGTCGCCGTGGTGCAGGTAATAGGGTTTGACGCCAAGGCGATACATCAGCTCGCGGCACAGCTCTTCCAACACCTCGACCGTATCGTTCACGCCTTTCAGCAGAACGCTCTGGTTCAGCAGCACGAAGCCGCCCTGCCTTAAAGTACGGCAGGCCCGCTCGGTCGCCTCCGTGATTTCGCGTGGATGGTTGAAATGGGTGACGACAGTGACCATCAGCCGGCCCTGCAAGGCTTGAACCAACCGGCCGGTGACGCGCGACGGCAGCGCGACGGGTACGCGAGTGTGGATGCGCAACAGCCGCACGTGCTGGATCGCCTCGAGACGGGCGCGGATTTCCGCCAGCGCCTTGTCCGGCAGCGACAGCGGGTCGCCGCCGGTCAGGATCACCTCGCGGATTTGCGGATGGGCCGCGATATAGGCGAAGGCCTCGTCGAGAGCTTCGCGCGTATAGCCGCGGCCGATCGAGGTCAGCTGCTCCTTGCGAAAGCAGAACCGGCAATAGACGGCGCATTGATAGGTCGGGAACAGCAGAACCCGGTCGGCATGGCGATGCGTCAATCTCGGCACCGGACTGAAGGCGTGGTCGGCGATCGGGTCGTCGAGCTCGCCCTCCTGCTCTGCCAGCTCGTCGGGCGACGGGATGACCTGAAGCCGTATCGGATCGGCGGGGTCGTTCCAGTCGATCAGGTCGAGATAGGCCTTGGGGATGCGAACCTTGTGGCGCGTGGCCGCAGCTTCGGCCGCCGCCCGCTCGGCTGGCGACAGCGGCAGCGAATCCAGATCGCCTACATGCCGCACGCCGACGCGAACATCGTCCCGCCATGCGGCATCCGCTTCGCGAGCGCGCCGGTCATCGGCTGTCATGCCGGCCGCATCGACCGCCATGCTGGCGTCGGGGATGTCGGGATGTGAGGTCATTGCAGGCTCCTTCAATTTCGGCCGGGGTACAGCATTGGAGCCAGGACTTGAAGACAATAAGCGGTGTTGGCCGGGTTGGAGGGCGCGGCAGGAAGCCACAACCGGCCACTGATCGGCACAATCGTCCAACAGCGCTGAGACACAACATTAGCTTGCGCTCATATTAGCTTGAGCGTATACACATAAACGGCCGGTCATCTACCCCCCAACCGGTTAGGCTCGGCGCCAGTCCCTCCCTACCCCTCAGGTCAACGACGCCGGGCCGCTCGGGGTCCGCCCGGTCGCCCGCGGCTGAGACCGGATCGTCGACCTCTTCGATGTCGATCATGCCCCCTGCTCAAGCAGCACCCAACTGAACATACCAGCTGAACACATCGGCGATGCCCGCGTCTCTCGGCCTTCCCGTCGCCGGCCGCGGTCGCTAATCTCGGATTGCGAAAAAGCTGGAGAAGAGCGTATGGCGAACGACTTGTCGCCAAGGCTGTTGGAGATTGTCAATGCGCTGCCCTTGCGGCAGGGCATGCGAGTGCTGGAGATCGGCTGCGGGCCGGGTGCTGCAGCGCGCGAGATCGCGCGCCGGATCGGCGGCGGGCACGTGCTGGCGATCGACCGCTCGGCCAAGGCCATCGCGCAGGCCGGGGCCGCTTCGCGCGCCGAGATTGCGGCAGGCCGGCTGAGCCTTCGCCAGGTCGCCATCGAGGATTTCGAGTTGGAGGCCGACGAGAAGCACTTCGACATTGCCGTTGCGGTGCGCGTCGGCGCGCTGGACGGGCGTCATCCCGAAGCAGGAAAAATCGCCCTGCAGCGGCTCGGCGCGGCGTTGACCGCGCAAGGCCGGCTGTTCATCGACGGCGGCGATCCGCTGCGCGAAATTGCGATACACGGCTGAACAGCTCGTGCTTAGCCTCCGGAATCGAGCGGCAGAGCTGGGTGCGCGCCTCAGCTCCGCAACCCCGGCGCCTCCTGCCCGGTGCGCTCGACATATTCGGTATAGCCGCCGCCATAGGTGTGGATGCCCTCGGGCGTCAGTTCCAGCACCCGGTTCGACAGCGCCGCCAGGAAATGGCGGTCATGCGAGACGAACAGCATGGTTCCCTCGTACTGCGACAGTGCCGTGATCAGCATCTCCTTGGTGGCGATGTCGAGGTGGTTAGTCGGCTCGTCCAGCACCAGCAAATTGGGCGGATCGAACAGCATCAGCGCCATCACCAGCCGCGCCTTCTCGCCGCCCGACAGCACGCGGCATTTCTTCTCGATCTCGTCGCCGGAAAAGCCGAAGCAGCCGGCCAGCGCCCTGAGCGGCGCCTGGCCGGCCTGCGGAAATGCATCTTCCAGTGTCTGGAACACGGTGCACTCGCCCTCCAGCACTTCCATGGCGTGCTGGGCGAAATAGCCCATCTTGACGCTGGGCCCGCGCGCCACCGTGCCATTGTCCGGCTCGGAAGCGCCAGCGACCAGCTTCAGCAGCGTCGACTTGCCGGCGCCGTTGATGCCCATCACGCACCAGCGCTCGCGGCGGCGCACCTGAAAATCCAATCCCGCGTAGATCAAGCGGCTGCCATAGCCCTTGTGCACGTTCTTCAGCGTCACCACGTCCTCGCCGCAGCGCGGCGCCGGCTGAAAGTCGAACGACACTTTCTGGCGGCGCTTGGGCGGCTCGACCCGGTCGATCTTGTCCAGCTTCTTCACCCGGCTCTGCACCTGCGCGGCATGCGAGGCACGCGCCTTGAAGCGCTCGATGAAGGCGATCTCCTTGGCCAGCATCGCCTGCTGGCGCTCGAACTGCGCCTGCTGCTGCCGGTCGGCGATCGCCCGCTGCTGCTGGTAGAATTCGTAATTCCCCGAGTAAGCGGTCAGCGAGCCACCATCGATCTCGACCACCTTGTTGACGATGCGGTTCATGAACTCGCGGTCATGCGAGGTCATCAGCAGCGCGCCGTCGTAGTTCTTCAGGAACTGCTCCAGCCAGATCAGGCTTTCGAGGTCGAGATGGTTGCTCGGCTCGTCGAGCAGCATGGCGTCGGGCCGCATCAAAAGGATCCTGGCCAGTGCCACCCGCATTTTCCAGCCGCCGGACAGCTTGCCGACGTCGCCGTCCATCATCTCCTGGCTGAAGCCAAGGCCGTCCAGCACCTCGCGAGCACGCCCATCCAGCGCGTAACCGTCGAGCTCCTCGAAGCGGTGCTGTGCCTCGCCGTAACGGGCGATGATCTCGTCCATTTCACCGGCGCGATCGGGGTCGCCCATCGCGTGCTCGAGCTCACGCATCTCGGCCGCCACTTCGCTCACCGGCCCGGCGCCGTCCATCACTTCGGCAACGGCGCTGCGGCCGGACATGTCGCCGACATCCTGGCTGAAATAGCCGATGGTGACGCCGCGATCGACCGAGACCTGGCCCTCGTCAGGCTGCTCCTCGCCGTTGATCATGCGAAACAGCGTTGTCTTGCCGGCGCCGTTAGGCCCGACCAGCCCGACCTTCTCGCCCTTCTGCAACGCGGCGGAGGCTTCGATGAAGACGATCTGCCGGCCGTTCTGCTTGCTGATGCTTTCGAGACGAATCATGGTTTTCCAGGAAAGGCCAAAGGAGAGTTCTCGCGCCAATACGCGATAGGCCGCGCCGGCGGAAGCCCGCAGTAGTGAGGCGCCCCGCGCCAAATTGTCTGAACCCAGTTGCTTCCCGGCTGGATCAGGCTTTGACGGCGTAGGGATGAGCCGGCGGATCAGCTATCGGTCAGGGCTTTTGTCGTCGCCAGCTTGACCCCGGCGGCGGCAAATGCCGCATTGTGCCGGGCGATGATCTCCGCGGCGGTCTCGCTGGCCGCGTCGAGCGTGCTGTGGGCGTCGGAAACCACGGTGACGCCCAGGCCCGCTGCAAAGGCGCCCTTCACCGTGGCCGCCACGCAGAAATCGGTCTGCGCGCCGATCAGAACGACCTCGCCGGCGCCCTGCCCGGCCACCCATTCTGCAAGCGCGGCATTGCTGAACGCGTCGCCGACACGCTTGGCGAACGTCGGCTCGTCCTCGGCCTGGCCGAGCGCCGGCCACACCGGCCAGCCCGGCTCACCCGGCGCCAGTGGATCGCCCTGCGGCCCGTCATGCCTGATGAAGGCGACCTTGCGCCCGCTGCGCCGTGCCCACTCGATCAGCGCGCGGGTGCGGGCAACCATGCCGTCGGCATCATGGATCGGCGGTTCGGCGACACCGTCGAACATGCCGGCCTGAAGGTCAATCACGATGAGCGGCGCAGTGGCCGCGGGGCTGGTCCCTGACATGGCCGCGAACATAGCGTTGGTGGTAGGCGGGTCAAGTATACGCGCCGAAGCCGACGCTGGAGCTGCCGATCTCCCCCTTGAGGGCAGGGCTATGGCAGGTGGAAAAGCCGAGGCTTTCGCTCTACGATGTACCCCCACCCCAACCCCTCCCCACAAGGGGGAGGGAGACTTCCGTTGGCACTGACCTCGGCAAATTGCCTGCCTTTCGGCGCCAAAGGGGAAGTTAAAGGCGCGCGGCAGCATTCCCTCCCCCTTGTGGGGCGGGTTAGGGTGGGGGTCCATCTTCGCAAGAATCCAAATGCGGTTGCCCAGCGCAACAGTCGGGGTGTCCAAGCCCCGGCGACGAAATTGGATATCCCGCAATCAATCCGGCGCGCCGGCGAAAAGCACCATCCTATCGCCGCCGCCAGCCGGCCAGTCCCTGATGCTGCGGTCATAGCCGCCGGTCAGCACCGCGCCGGCGGCGGCGAGGCAACCGCATAGATCGGGCCGGACTGGCTGTCGAACATGGCGAGCTGGTTGCCGGTCTGCAGGCGGTGAAACTGAGGCCGTCCGGCACCTCGCGAGCACGCCTCGCCCAGCGCCAGATACGCCTCGATGAAGCAAGCCGTGCCGATCACGATCATGAGGGCTGCAAGCAGCCTGTCAGCAAACCTGTTCCTCTGTCCGCTCTGCAATGATGGCGCTCGGCGCCTGGCTTGTCGGTGATGGCTCGAAGTCTACCCCAGCCCGTAGGCAGCTGCCGCAGGCATCGCGGCGTTGCCGGGAGGCCGGTCGTGCGCTAGATCGCTCGCCGAGGATCTCGCTCGAGGCCAGCCATGGACGATTGGAAGCTACCTTGGGACGGCGGTTGCCTATGCGGCGGGATACGCTTTCGCGTAAGTGCGCCGCCTTTGCTGACGACGGCGTGTCACTGCACCGGCTGCCAGAAACTGAGCGCCAGCGCGTATTCCTTGACCATCGCCGTGCCGAGCGACGGTTTCGCCGTCACCCAAGGCGAGCCGGTGGTCGGCGGCCTGCACGGCCCGCACCGGCAACTCTACTGCCCGCATTGCAAGAACTGGATGTTCACGCGTCCGCATGGCCTGGACTTTTTCGTCAACATTCGCGCGACCATGCTGAACGAGCACCATTGGTATGTGCCTTTCGTCGAAGTCTTCACATCGGAAAGGCTGCCCTGGGCTTCGACCGCCGCTACCCACAGTTTTGCTACGCAGCCCGACCTTGAGGGATACGCCCCTTTGATCGAAGCATTCGCCCGTGAAGCGGCGCGGCCAAGCTGACTGGTTGGCGCCCGGAAAGGCGGGGCCAGTCTTCGTGCTTCACCGCAACTCCACCCAGACAGGCGCGTGGTCGCTGGCGCCGGTCTCGCCACGCACGTCGCGGTCGATGCCCGCCGCGACCAGCCGGCGCGACAGCTTCTTCGAGAGCAAGATATGGTCGAGCCGCAGGCCGGCATCGCGCGGCCAGCGATTGCGGCGATAGTCCCAGAATGTGTAGAGCGTCTCCGTCGGGTGCTTCTTGCGCAGCGCGTCAAGCCAGCCCTGGTCGAGCAGCCGCTGGAACGACGCGCGGCTTTCCGGCTGCACCAGCGCGTTGTCGTCATAGGAGCGGGTCGGGTAGATGTCGCGCGCCTCGGGCACGATGTTGTAGTCGCCGGCCAGCACCACGGGCAGGCCGGTGTCGAGCAACTGCGCCGCATGCGCCTCCAGCCTTTCGTGCCAGGCCAGCTTGTACTGGAATTTCGGGCCGGGCTGCGGGTTGCCGTTCGGCGCGTAGAGCGAGGCGACGACGATACCGTTGACCGCCGCTTCGATGTAGCGCGCCTGCTGATCGCTATCGTCGCCGGGCAGCGCCTCGCGGGTCAGAACGGGTTCTGAGCCACGCGAAAGGATGGCGACGCCGTTCCAGGTCGGCTGCCCGACCCAAACCGCGCCGTAGCCGGCGGCCGCCAGCGCAGTGCGCGGAAACTGCGTCTGTCTCGCCTTGAGCTCCTGCAGGCAGGCGATGTCGGGTTTGGCGGCGGCCAGCCATGCGAGCAGGTTCGGCAGCCGGCTGTTGATGTTGTTGACGTTGAAGGTGGCGATCTTCATCGGCCTGCTTCAGCGCACGATGCGTTCGGTCCACGCCTTCACCGCATCAGCGAGCGTCTTCAGATGATCGGCGATGGAGAAGCCGGAGATGTTTTTGCGCGGCTTCAGATCATGGTCGCCATCTTCCAGCCAGAGAATCTCGATCGCCTCGGACAGAGCATAGGTCGCGACCTCGTCTTTGGTCCCGAACTCGTCGCGCGTGCCCTGGAGGATCAATGTCGGCGTCTTGAGATCGGCGAGGTGCTTTGTCCGAAGCTGCGTCGGTTTGTCCGGCGGATGGAAGGGGTAGCCGAGGCAAAGCAGGCCCGAGATCTCGCCCTTCGAAAACATCTCGTCGGCGATCATCGAAGCGACGCGTCCGCCCATCGACTTGCCGCCGATGATGAGCGGCCCCTCCACGCCCTTCGCCCTGAGGTCGGCGATCGCCTTGACGTATTCCGGGTTAACCGTCTCGGCGCGCGGCGGCGGCTTGCGATGGCCGTAGCGGCGGGCGGCCATGTAGTGGAATTCAAAGCGCGCGACGCGGAAACCGGCCGCGGCGAGCGTTTTTGCCGTGGCTGTCAGCGAGGGCGAGTCCATAGGAGCGCCTGCGCCATGCGCGAGCAGGATGGTGTTGGCGGCGGTGTCGGGGCCGTCGAAGAGAAAGGTGGTCATGGGGCGGTCCACTTATAGAGGCCGCGCTCCGTCCCACCCCCCTCTGTCCTACCGGACATCTCCCCCTCAAGGGGGGAGATTGGATGTCGCCGCCGGTTTCGCCAACCACTAAAGCTGAAAGGCACGCGGGGCACCGAAGCTGCCGATCTCCCCCCTTGAGGGGGAGATGTCCGGCAGGACAGAGGGGGGCGTTCAAGCGCAGGCATTGGATTACCTCACCCCGCCGACAGCCGCGCCAGCTGCAAATCCACGAACTGTATCCCCTTGGCCGCCATACGCGCCCATTCGGAATTGGCGTCGAGTTCGAGGTAGCGCACCCAGCGACGCCGCGCCTCGGCGAAATTGCCGGCATCGAACTCCAGCCTCGCAAGGTTGAACACCGCGTCGGCATAATTGGGATCGAGTGCGATCGCCTTCAGCAAATGGCGGCACGCCGAGGCTACCCGCCCCTCTTCGCTCATCAGCCCGGCAAGATTGAACCAGGCTTCTACGAAGCCGGGGTCGCACTTGATGGCGCGGGCATAGTCGTGCGCCGCCTCGGCCGCGTGGCCGGCCGCGCGCAGGCAGTTGGCGCGGTTGAAGGCGGCGATGGCATCGCTCGGGTCGATGGCCAGGCAGCGCTGGTAGAGTGCCGCCGCCTGCTCGTGGTCTTCAGCCTCTTCCGCCGCCTCGGCATCGGCGAACAGCTCTTCCAGCGTGTCGTCATCCCGCGTTCCCAGATCGAACAGCAGCTGGCCGTCGAGTTCGCTCTGGCCTCCCTCGAGATAGATCGCGTCGGCCCTCCCATGCTGCGAGCCGACGGCGAGCGACTTGGCGGTGAGCGAGGCGACCGGGCCCGAGCGATGCACAGAGCGCGCGATCGCCCCCCACGAGGCGCCGCCGGCAACCAGCCCGGCATATTTGCGGGCGAGGATCAGGTCGCGAAAGGAATACGGTTCGCAATCATGCTCGAAGGCATCGAACAGCGACAAAAGGTCGAGATCCGCGCCGGTCAGCCGCGACTGGTCGATCAGCGACTGCCGCGACAGCGCCGAAGCCTCCGGCGCTTTCATCAGCCCGAGCAGGCGCAGGAAGCCGTTCTCGCTGACCAGCTTGCGCCCGGCCGCGCGCTCGGTGACGACGCGGCGTTCAATCTCGGTATCGCCGGCCCTGGCGAGCAACATGCGGCCCAACACGACATGTGTGGTGCGCCGAGTGACGCCGCGCCGCAACTGGCCGTGCCGACGCTCGACCTCGCGCGCCGCCAGCCTGAGCGGGAAGGCCGCCAGCGCACCGACGATGCCGAAGACCGTGCCGGCGAGAGCCGTCACGCCTTGCTCTTGCCGACGGCTTTGAGAAGGTTCGCCTTGAGCGGGTTATCCTTGGCCGCGGCGGCGCCGGCCTTGGCGGATTTCGCCGCGGGCTTGGCCGTTTCATCGGCCTTGCTCTTGGACTTGGCCGGCGGCTTGGCCGATTGCGACAGGCTCGCCTTCAGCGCATCCATGAGGTTGATGACATTGCCGCGCTCAGGCGCCGCCGCGATGATAGGCTTGTGGCCCTTGAGCTTCTCGCGGATCATCGCCATCAGCGCGATCTCGTAGCGGTCCTCGTAATTCTTTGGATCGAAGGTGGTTTCCTTCTGCTTGATCAGCGCTTCGGCCAATTGCAGCATTTCGGGATCGGGGTTTCCGGCCGGGATATTGCCGAAATATTCAGCCGTGCCACGCACTTCGTTCGGATTCCTCAAGGTGCAGACGAACATGCCGTTCTCGCGCGCGCCGATCGTCACGACGCGCTCGCGGCTGGACAGCACAAGGCGGGCGATCGCCAGCTTCCCCGATTTGCGCATCGCTTCGCGCAACACGGCAAAGGTCTCCTCGGCCATTGCGCCATCCGGCGCCAGGTAATAGGGCGCGTCCTGATAGATGACGTCGACCGAATGCTCGTCGACAAAAGCCTCGATGTTCATCGTATGGTTGGATTCGATGCGCACCGCATCGAGATCGGAGTCCTCGATGATGATGTACTGCTTGTCCTCGTATTCGTAGCCCTTGACCAGGTCCGAACGCTCGACCAGCCCGAGCTCGGGGTCGACCGGCTTCATGTTGATGCGGTTGTGCGTCTTCTTGTGCAGCTGGTTGAAGCTGATGCGTTCGCTGGCGCTCGTCGCCGGATAGAGCCGGACCGGACAGCTGACCAGACTGAGCTTGAGGTAACCTTTCCAACTTGCCCTGGGCGCCATGAAATACTCCTACGCGGCCTTGTGCTGTCGAACAGTTCGCAGCGTTCATTCGTCCGGAGGACGAACGGGACTGCCGAAATCCTACATTGCCCTTACAATACCGGGCCCTTACAATACCGGCAAATCCCTAGCGAAATCTTCCTCCGCTGAGAGCCGCCTGCACGCAAGAGGTCCATGGCGAAGAATAATTCAAATTTTCCGGAGCGTCGATGGAGTCTGGGGCCCGCAGAACTACCTCGCGGTGGCTATCAACGGCAAATCCCGGGCGAAATCTTCCATGTCGGCCCAAGGGTCGCCTGACGTCGCCAGCAGGCCCGGCAGTGACGAATAATTCAGGTCCTGCGGGGCGTCGATGGATTCCAGGTCGCTCCAGCTCACCGGTGTCGAGGCCGGCAAATTGGTGCGGGCGCGCAGCGAATAGGGAGCCGCCGAGGTGTGGCCGCGCGCATTGCGGTGATAGTCGATGAAGATGCGCCGCTTGCGGTTCTCCTTGCCCATGGTGGTGGTGAAAGTGTCGGGCGCGGTGGCGGCAAGATGCGTGGAGATGGCGCTGGTCGCCTGATGCAGTTTCTTCCAGTTCTGCTTTTGTGTCACCGGCACGGTGATGTGGATGCCGTGGCCCCCGGAGGTCTTGGCGAACGGCACCAGCCCTAGCGCTTCGAGCTCGCTGCGAATATGCACCGCCGCCTCCACCACGTCGCGCCAGGCGATCCCCTCGCCCGGGTCGAGATCGAAAACGATCAAATCCGGCTTGTCGAGCCGCGTGCGATGGGTGCCCCAGGTGTGGAACTCGACGACGCCGAACTGCGCCAGCGCCAGATAGCCCTTGGCGTCTTCTACCGAGAGATAGGATTTGGTCTCGCCCTCGGAGTTGGTCGCCTCGAAGGTCGCCACGGATGACGGCATGCCGGTGAAGGCATGGCGCTGGAAGAAACAGTCCTGCGGCCTGCCGGTCGGGCAGCGCACCAGCGACACCGGCCGGCCGAGAATATGCGGCAGCATGAAATCGCCGACCAGCGCGTAGTAGACGGCAATGTCGAGCTTGGTCGGGCCGGTCTTGCCGAACAGCCGTCGCGTCGGGTTGGTCACCCAGATGGTGGCGAGATCGGCCTCGGCGATCAGCCGCTTGCGCTTGGCCGACACCGGCGTCGACAGGCCGACGTCGCGCAGGCCGCGGAACACCGCATGGCGCAGCGCATTGTCGGTGGTCCGGTTGGCGTAGTGGATGTGCGCCGAAAGCAGCGGCCGCACCCAGTTCATCTCGCGCATGATCTCGCGCGGAACGCCTTCCGGCGCGGACGCCCCGGCGCGCAAAGGCTCCAGCCGGGCCAGCAATTCGGTGGCGGTGGCGGCATCGAAGCCGGTGCCGACCTTGCCGCGATAGTGCAATTCGCCATCCTCGAATTCGCCGAGGCCGAGTGCGGCCAGCCCCTCGGCCGCGTCGGAGACAGTGTAGCCGGCGATAACGAAATCGCCGGTCTGAAGCGCCTTGGTCTTGGTCCAGGTCTTGGTACGGCCGCTCTGGTAGATTGCCGTGGCGCGCTTGGAGACGACACCCTCGAGCCCCATCTCGGATGCCTGGTCATAAAGTGCCTGGCCGTCTCCTTCGACATGATCGCTGAGCTGGATGGCCGAATTGGCGCCGAGACCGGACAGCAATTGCGAAAGCAGCGCCTTGCGCCGGCGGAGCGGCGCTTGTCTCAGGTCCCAGCCGTCGAGATACAGGAGATCGAAGGCGTAGAAGTGGAGCTTGTTGCCGGCGCCTTCGGCCAGCGCATCCTGCAAAAGGGCAAAGCGGCTGATGCCCTTGGCGTCGAGCGCGACGACCTCGCCGTCGATGATCGCCTCGCGGCACGGCAGCCTGGCGAAGGCAAGCGGCAGGTCGCCATAGCGCTTCGTCCAGTCGAGGCCGGCGCGGGTGATCAGCCTGACTGCGCCGTTAGCGAGATGCGCCATGGTGCGGTAGCCATCGAATTTGATCTCGTGCAGCCAGACTTCGCCCGTTCGGGCCGCTGGGTCATCGCCGCCCGGCGGCTTCGGAACCTGCGTAGTCAGCTGCGGCTCGATGCGGGTGGGCGGCGGCGCCTTGATGGCGCCTGGCAAAGCACCTGGCTTCAGCACCACCGGCCTGGCAGGCTTGGCGGCCGGCTTCGGCGTTGCCACCAGTTCCTCGATGCGGCGTCCGGATTTGACACTTTCCGGCCGGGCTTCCAGTATGTCGAGCTTGGCGTCGGCGGCGAGATCGCGCTCCTTGAACAGCAGCCAGTTCTTCTTGCCCTCATCCTCGCCGGGCTTCGGTTTCAGCCGCGTCAGCATCCAGCCGCCATTCAGCTTTTCGCCGGCGAGGCGGAACTTGAAGGAACCGGTGCGCAGGCTCTTCTCGACATCGTCCATCGGCGCCCAGACGCCGGTGTCCCAGACGATCATCGGCCCGCCGCCATATTCGCCTTCGGGAATGACACCTTCGAAGTCGATATACTCGAGCGGATGGTCCTCGGTCTCGACCGCCAGCCGTTTGTCGGCGGGGTTGAGCGACGGGCCGCGCGGCACCGCCCAGCTCTTCAGCACGTCGCCGACCTGCAGGCGCAGATCGTAGTGATCGGCGGTGGCGTGATGCTTGTGGACAACGAAACGATTGCCCTCACCGGCAACCAGACCGCCGGCTGGTTCCGGCGTCCTCGTGAACTCGCGCTTGGCGCGATAGGCCTTGAGCTTTGGCGGGGCGGTCACGGCCACATGCTCTTGCGCAAAAACAACGGCTTGATGCGCATGTCTTGAATCATTTTGTCAGCATCGGGCAGGTCGGCGTCACGCCGCTCAATCGTCCGTGGCCGGTGTCAATTCGAGTTCGGCCGGCGACAGGCCCTGCTGCAGCTGGCTGAGCCGGAATTCGTCGACCCAATAGGCCTCGCCGTCGACCAGCACGCGCGCGCTGTAGCTGCCGGCCGAAAAACGCTGCGCAGTGATGTACACCTTGTGGCGGTCGAGCGCGTTCCGCACCGCGGCGCGCTTGGATTTCTGACTGGCGACGGAACTGGCCATGCTGGTCACTCACGCACAAGCCGCAAGGCGGCGTGCCTTAAGGATGGCCGAGAGCGTGTCGGCTGTCAATTTGGCGGTCGCTGCGAGCCGCGCGCGGTGGCGCCTCCCGATCTGTGGAAACCGAGCCGGTGCGCTATATTGCCCTGGCGGCTTGGAACGCGATGCTGATCCGGAGAGCTTCACATGACATTGACGATGCGCAAACTCGGCAGCCAGGGCCTGCAAGTCTCGGCAATCGGTCTCGGCTGCATGGGCATGAGCCAGTCCTACGGCCCGGCCGACGAGGCGGAATCGACCGCCACGCTGCACCGCGCCATCGAACTCGGCTGCACCTTCCTCGACACCGCGGAAGTGTACGGGCCGTTCACCAACGAGGAACTGCTCGGCCGCGCGCTAAAGGGCCGGCGCGATGAGGTGACGATCGCGACGAAATTCGGCTTCCGCATTGAAAACGGCAAGCAAGTCGGCACCGAGCGCGACAGCCGGCCCGAACATATCCGCGAGGCTTTGGAAGGTTCGCTGAGAAGGCTCGCCACCGACCATGTCGACCTCCTCTATCAGCACCGCGTCGATCCGGCGGTGCCGATCGAGGATGTGGCGGGTGCTGTCGGCGAGCTGATCGCTCAGGGCAAGGTTCGCTTCTTCGGCCTGTCGGAAGCCGGTGCCGCCAACATCCGCCGGGCGCATGCCGTTCATCCGGTGTCGGCAGTGCAGAGCGAATACTCGCTATGGGAGCGCAATCTGGAACCGGAAATCATTCCGCTGCTGAAGGAGCTCGGCATCGGCCTGGTGCCGTTCTCGCCGCTCGGCCGCGGCTTTCTCACCGGCGACGTCAGGCGCGCCGAAGACTATCCAGAGGGCGATTACCGGCGCGGCGACCCGCGCTACCAGGGCGCCAACTATGACGCCAACATGCAGGCGGCAGCCATGGTACTCGACATCGCCGCGGCCAAGCGCGTCAAGCCAGGCCAGATTGCTCTGGCCTGGCTGCTCCACAAGGGGAGCGGCTTCGGCATCGACATCGTGCCGATCCCCGGCACCAAGCGCCGAAAGTACCTCGAGGAGAACGTCGCCGCGGCTTCGATCAAGCTCGACACAGCCGAGATGCAGGTGCTCGACGACGCGCTGGCGCCCGGCAAGGTCGCCGGTCCGCGCTACGGCGAGCGCACCATGGTAATGATCGATCGGTAGGTCTTGCCTTCTCCCGTTCTTGCGCAAAGCTCCGGCCTTGGCTAGCATCCTTGGGCAGGCACCGAGCGGAGGAGAACGTCGCGGTGGACCGGCTGGAGCGCCGTTGCGTCCCTTCAAACACGAGTTGGGCGCTCGAAGGACACTCCATTTTTGAATCGACGCAAGGAACCTTCCGGAAAACCCATTCCGGTTCCGGGGTCGTGCGCTCATCTGGGAGGAGACTAAATTGATCAACAGACGTGAATTCCTGCTGTCGACCGCGGCGATGGGCGCCCTGGCGCTGGCCGCTCCGCAACTGGCTTTTGCCCAGGACAAGCTGACCATCCTCGGCTCGGTGCCGAGCCTCGGCTTTCCGTTCTTCGTACACATGCTGAACCAGATCAAGGCGGAAGCCCAGGCGCAGGGCGTCAACCTGATCGAGAGCGACGGCCAGAACTCGGCGCCCAAGCAGACCGCCGACATCGAGGCGGCACTCGTGCAGAAGGTCAACGCCATCGTCATCTCGCCGCTCGACGTCAACGCGCTGGCCCCAGCCATCGAAGAAGCGGTCAAGGCCGGCGTTCCCGTCGTCACCATCGACCGCCGCGTCGACGGCGTCGAGGGCATCCTCGCCCATGTCGGCGCCGACAATGTCAAAGGCGGCGAGGCCGAAGCGCAGGCCATGGTGGCGGCGTTCCCGAACGGCGCCAAGATCTTCCATCTGCAGGGCCAGCCCGGTGCCGGCCCGGCGATCGACCGCAACAAGGGTGTGCACAATGTCCTCGATCCGATGAAGGACAAGTACCAGATCATCTTCGAGCAGACCGCCGACTTCGCCCGCGCCGAGGCGCTGTCCGTCACCGAGGCCGGCCTTGCGGCCAACGGCAAGCCCGACGCGATCATCTGCGCCAATGACGACATGGCGCTTGGCGCGGTTGAAGCCTGCGCGGCGCGCAACTTCACCGACGTCAAGATCTACGGCTTCGACGCGCTTCCCGAAGCGCTGGTCGCCGTGCGCGACGGCAAGCTGGCCGGAACGGTCGAGCAATTCCCCGGCGAACAATCGCGCACTGCGGTGCAGATCGCGGTCGCCTACGCCAGGGACAAGACCGAGCCGAAGGAAAAGCTGGTGCTTTTGACGCCGATCGTCATCGGCAAGGACAATCTCGACAAGGCGGAGAGGCTGGGCGAGACGAAGTAAGCGCCGAGGGCGCACAGCGCCAAAGCAGCGTTCTGTCGCGCCCCCTCTGCCCTGCCGGGCATCTCCCGCTCAAGGGGGGAGATTGGCAGTTTCAACGAGTCGCCTTCTCTTCAACGCCGGAGTAGCGAAAGCCTGGGTGACATCCGATCTCCCCCCTGGAGGGGGAGATGTCCGGCACGACAGAGAGGGGCGCTGTCCCGTGGCCTTTCGGGTGGACCACAATTCAAGGAGCATCCTTTGCCAGTCGAAGCCATTGCGCCATCGCCCGCCCTGCTCGCCGTCGAGGGCGTGACCAAGCGCTTTGCCGGCGTCACCGCGCTGAACGACGTTTCGCTTGAAGTCCGCCCCGGCGAGATCCTCGGCCTGCTCGGCGAGAACGGAGCCGGCAAATCGACGCTGCTCAAGATCCTGTCCGGCGTGATGCCGCCGTCCAGCGGCCGCATCGTCTTCGACGGTGTCGAATTCAGCCCGCACAATCCGCAGGATGCCAAGCGCCACGGCATCGTAACAATCTACCAGGAGCTGAGCCTGATCCCGACGCTGACCGTGGCGGAGAATATCTTCATCGGCCGCGCGCCGCTCGGCCGGTTCGGGCTGGTCAGTTGGCGGCGAATGGAGGAAGATTCCCGCACGATCATCGCTCGCGTCGGGCTCAATCTCGACCCGGCGACGCCGGTTTCCGCACTGTCGGTGGCCGAGCAGCAGCTGGTCGAGATCGCCCGCGCGCTATCGCTGAAGAGCCGCTTGATCATCATGGACGAGCCGACCTCGGCGCTGACCGAGACCGAAGTGCACAGGCTGATGTCGATCATGGACCGGCTGCGCAAGGATGGCGTCGCCATCATGTTCGTCACCCACCGGCTGGAGGAGGCATCGGCGATCTGCGACCGTATGACCGTGCTGCGCGACGGCAGGCTGGCCGGCCATCTCGACCGCGAAGGCGGGCCGATCAGGCTGCCGAAGATCATCGAGAAGATGGTCGGCCGTGCCGCTTCCGAGCTCTATGCCAGGCCGACGCAGCGCGATGTCGCCGGCGACGTCCGGCTCTCTGTGCGCGGCCTGCGCACGGTGCGCGATCCGCAGGCGCCGCACGCCATCGTACTCGAAGGCGTCGATCTCGACCTCAAGGCGGGCGAAATCCTCGGCGTCGCCGGGCTCGTCGGCTCCGGCCGCACCGAGCTCGCCCGCGCCATCTTCGGTGCCGACCGCATTGCCGCCGGCACCATCATGCTCGACGGCAAGCCGATCGCGCCGGCATCACCCGCCGACGCCATCGAGCTCGGCATCGGCCTGGTGCCGGAGGACCGCAAGCACCAGGCAATCTTCGCAGCACTCGCCATCCTCACCAATTTCTCGATCGCCGCGCTCGACCGCTACTCCAGTGTCGGTTTCATGGCCGAGCGGCGCGAACGCGAGGCGCTGGCGAACTACAGGAAGATGCTGTCGATCCGCATGGCTTCGCCCGAGCAGGCGATCGAGGGCCTGTCCGGCGGTAACCAGCAGAAGGTGATCCTTGCCCGCTGGCTGGCGCGCGATCCCAAGGTGCTGATCGTCGATGAACCGACGCGCGGCGTCGATGTCGGCGCCAAGGCGGAAGTGCACCAGATCCTGGTGGAACTCGCCGCGCGCGGCATCGCCATCATGATGATCTCTTCGGAGCTGCCCGAGGTGCTTGCAGTGTCGGACAGGATCGTCACCATGCGGCGCGGGCGCATTACCGGCGAGATGCCCGGCGTCGAGGCGACCGAGGAGAAACTGATGGAACTGATGGCGCTCGACCAGAAGCAGGAAGCAACGCAATGACCAGTACGACCGAACGGAGCCAGCGCGGTGGCGTCAATATTGCGCGCCTGCTGATGAGCTTCGGCCCGCTGATGTTCCTGGCGTTGCTGATCGTCGTCTTCACTGTGCTGAAGCCGAGCTTCATCGACCCGATCAACCTGTTCAACATCATGCGCCAGATCTCGATCACCGGCCTGATCGCGCTCGGCATGACCTTCGTCATCCTCACCGCCGGCATCGACCTGTCGGTCGGCTCGCTGCTCGCCTTCTGCGGCATGGTCGCGGCGGTGGTGGCCAAAGGCGGCACCGCCAACACGCTGTCGCTGTCGACAACGGGCACGCAGGGCTATGGCTGGTTCGCCGCCCTTCTCGCCGCCGTCGTCGTCGGCGCCGTGGCCGGCGGCGTCCAGGGCTTTGCCATCACCAGGCTGAAAGTGCCGCCCTTCGTCGTCACGCTCGGCGGCCTAACCGTGTTTCGCGGCCTGACCTTGACAATCTCCAATGGCGGCCCGATCTCCGGCTTCGACGCCTCGATGCGCTGGTTCGGTACCGGCCTGATCGGCCCGGTGCCGGTGCCGGCGATCATCTTCGCGATTGCCGCCATCCTTTGCCACATCGTGCTGCGCTACACGCGCTACGGCCGCGCGGTCTATGCAGTCGGCGGCAATGCTGAGGCCGCGCGCCTCTCCGGCCTGCGCGTCGACCGCATCCTGATCTCGGTCTACATCATCGTCGGCTTCTTCGCCGGCCTTGCCGCCTTCGTTTTGTCGGCGCGGCTCAACTCCTCCGAAGCCGTCGCCGGCATCGGCTACGAGCTGACGGTGATCTCGGCGGTCGTTATCGGCGGCACCTCGCTGTTCGGCGGCATCGGCAGCGTCGGCGGTACGGTAGTCGGTGCAGGACTGATCGGCGTCTTGCAGAACGGGCTGCAGTTCAACAACGTCTCGTCCTACACGCAAAGCATCGTCATCGGCCTGATCCTCATCCTCGCCGTGGCCTTCGACCGCTGGCTGAAATCGCGGGTAAGGCGGTGATGGCCGAGCGAACGCTGCGGTGCCATAAACTGCCCGGGAGGTGGCGATGCCTCAAATAAGAACCATGACCGAACAGGATGTTCCGGCGGTGTCGCGGCTGCTTGGAGGGTCCTGGCGACAGACCTATTCGCCGATCCTGGGTGCCGAGACCACGGCACGGCTGTCGGATGAGAGGCACGCGCCGGAGCGGCTGGCGTCCGAGCTCGGGGACGACAACAAGATGTCCTTCGTCGCCGAGCGGGCTGACGGCTCGCTCGCCGGTTATGCGATGGCAGCGATGGACGACAAGGGCGAGGTCATGCTCGAGCGGCTCCATATAGACAAAAGCGAGTACGGCACCGGTGTTGCCGCCGACCTGCTGCATGCCGTTCTTGCCGCGCACGCGGGTATTCCCAGCATCGCCCTGGAAGTGATCGAGGGCAACGACCGCGCAATCGCCTTCTATCGTAAGCACGGCTTCGAGGTCGTCGAGCGCCGGCCGGCTGCACACGGCGTGGGCGGCCACGCCTTGCTGATCATGCGCCGGCTGCTGCCGATGGCTTAGCAAGCGAAAGCGGCTGAGCGCGTAATCTCCCCCCTTGAGGGGGAGATGTCCTGCAGGACAGAGGGGGGCGCCAACTTTCTCTTTCGTCCAATATGGCGTCGCGCCAGGACGTGCCGACCCCCTCTGTCGCCTTCGGCGACATCTCCCCCTCAAGGGGGGAGATTGGCACTCGCTCAGGCCGGGGCGTTGACGCGCTGTGGGCGCGTTGCCCAGTCGGCAACGGTCGCGCCAGCAACGCTCTCGCCGGCAACCATCCCGTTCGTCTGCGGCGCAAGCAGGTCGTTGCGGCGGGCGAAGGCAACGAAGGTGGCGCGCGCCGTTTCGGCGTCGATCTCTCCTTCCAGTGCTGCACGGCACGCTTTTGCGGCGATGTCATGCGCGGCCGTCCGGCTCGCTGCCGGCCATTCAGCCAAAAGTGCATAGGCCTCAGCCGCGCTTTCTATCTTCGTCGGTGTACCGAGGCCGGTGAGGATAGTAACCGGCTTGTCGAACGAAGCACGATCCATGACACTCTCCTTTCCTGGCTCAATCGGCTCCTTTCGGAACTCAACCGCGCGGGCGCTTCGATCCTCGAGGGCCGCCTGCGAAACGATGGCACCGATCTGCGAGTTGGACCCAATCGAGGGCATGCCCGGCCGCGGCAGCAGCCGATGCACCTTGACCAGCGCCTCGAGCCAGGCCGCCGCGCCCAGCGGCGGATGTTCGCGCCCGTAGAGCCACGCCTTTGCCTTGGCGAGCGGGTATCCCGCCTCTTCGGCGAAATCGTTTTCCGACCACCGCAGCAGGCGCAGGCATTCGCGCATCCGCGCCGCGATCATTTGCGCTCCTCCGTGCCGGCCCCCACGCGTTGAGCCGACAGAAACATCAGCGTGTAGGCCGCCTTGCGGCGGTCCCAGCCGGCCGACTCGGCCATGTGCAGCAAGCCGTCGACCAACGGCGCCAGCGCCGCCCTGCAGTCGGCTTCATAGTTGAGATCGTTTTTCGGGCGGGTCGGCGCCGCCATCTTTCCAAAACTGTCCATCATATCCATGGCAACACCTGCTCAGCATTAGTCCCGGACCGGCAAGACCGTGCCCGCTTTTGGCGGACACGGTCCATCTGCCGTTTCGAAGTCGCGCTTTGGAAGCCTGGCTTTAGAAGTCCATGCCGCCACCGCCGGGCATTGCCGGCGCGCCAGCTTCCTTCTTCGGCTTCTCGGCCACCATCGCCTCGGTCGTCACCAGCAGGCCGGCGACGGAAGCGGCATCCTGCAGAGCGGTGCGCACCACCTTGGCCGGATCGATGACGCCCTGGCCGAAGAGATCGCCATAGTCGCCGGTCTGCGCGTTCCAGCCGAACGAGAACTCCTGCTTTTCGCGCAGCTTACCGACGATGATCGAGCCTTCGGCGCCGGCATTCTCGGCAATCTGGCGCACCGGAGCCTCGATCGCGCGACGCACGATTTCGACACCGGTCTTCTGGTCGGGATTGTCGACCTGAATATTGTCGAGCGCCTTTGCCGCCCGCAGCAGCGCCACGCCACCGCCGGGCAGGATGCCCTCCTCGACCGCGGCACGGGTGGCATGCATGGCGTCGTCGACCCGATCCTTGCGCTCCTTGACCTCTACCTCGGTCGAGCCGCCGACGCGGATGACGGCGACGCCACCGGCGAGCTTGGCCAGCCGCTCCTGCAGCTTCTCGCGATCATAGTCGGATGTGGTCTCCTCGATCTGCGCCTTGATCTGGGAGACCCGGCCCTGGATTTCGCTCTTCGAGCCGGCACCGTCGACGATCGTGGTGTTTTCCTTCTCGACCACCACCTTCTTGGCGCGGCCGAGCATGTTGAGCGTGACGTTCTCGAGCTTGATGCCGAGATCCTCGCTGATTGCCGTGCCGCCGGTCAGGATGGCAATATCCTCCAGCATGGCCTTGCGGCGATCGCCGAAGCCCGGAGCCTTGACGGCCGCGACCTTCAGGCCGCCGCGCAGCTTGTTGACGACCAGCGTCGCCAGCGCCTCGCCCTCGACGTCCTCGGCGATGATCAGCAGCGGCTTGGACGACTGCACCACCGCCTCCAGCACCGGAAGCAGCGCCTGCAGGTTGGACAGCTTCTTCTCGTGGATCAGCACATAGGGCTCGTCGAGCTCGACGCGCATCTTGTCCTGATTGGTGATGAAATAGGGGCTGAGATAGCCGCGGTCGAACTGCATGCCTTCGACGACTTCGAGCTCCGTCTCGGCGGTCTTGGCTTCTTCGACGGTAATGACGCCCTCATTGCCGACCTTTTCCATCGCTTCGGCGAGGAAGCGCCCGATCTCGGCGTCGCCATTGGCCGAGATGGTGCCGACCTGGGCGATTTCGTCGTTCCTGGTCACCTTGCGGGCATTGGCCTTGAGTTCGGCGACCACGGCTTCGACCGCCTTGTCGATACCGCGCTTCAGGTCCATCGGGTTCATGCCGGCGGCAACCGCCTTGGCGCCTTCCTGGACGATCGACTGCGCCAGAACGGTCGCGGTCGTGGTGCCGTCGCCGGCGACGTCGCTGGTCTTCGAAGCCACCTCGCGCACCATCTGTGCGCCCATATTCTCGAACTTGTCCTCGAGCTCGATCTCCTTCGCCACGGTAACGCCGTCCTTGGTGATGCGCGGCGCGCCGAACGACTTGTCGAGGACGACATTGCGGCCCTTGGGACCGAGCGTCACCCTCACCGCGTCGGCGAGGATATTGACGCCGCGCAGCATCTTCTCGCGGGCTTCGGTATGAAATTTCACATCTTTGGCAGCCATTGGATCACTCCTTCGATAGGCAGCTTCGTTGACTGGAATGCTTGTTCAGGCCCACTCAGGCAGCCTTCTTCATCTCGCCGGCGCCCTCGATAACGCCCAGCACGTCGCTCTCTTTCATGATGAGCAGATCCTCGCCATTGAGCTTGATCTCGGTGCCGGACCATTTGCCGAACAGGATGCGGTCGCCGACCTTGACGTCGAGCGGCTGCAATTGGCCGCTGTCGTCGCGCGCGCCTGGACCGGCGGCAATGACCTCGCCCTCCTGCGGCTTCTCCTTGGCGGTGTCGGGGATGATGATGCCGCCGGCGGTCTTCTCGTCGACCTCGATACGGCGGACCAGGATACGGTCGTGCAATGGACGGAACGTCATGTCGTTCTCCTCTCGGGACAAACAGATTTTCGAAGATCCTCCTGACCGAACCGGCAATATCGGCCCGGCACGGGGTGCGCGACCCCTTCATCAGGCATCGCGCGCATACGAACTAGTCGCGCTTTTTTCTGCTTTCAAGAGGGTCACGCAAAAATTTTAGCACTCGACGCATGAGAGTGCCAATGCACTGTAATCGTTCGCACATTAGCCGCTCTCAGCTAAAGTGCGGCTCGAATTTTGGCGCGATATTTCAAAATGCCGCCGGTCCGGAGCCGCTCGTGGCGGCGGGAACCTATGTGGAAGGCGAGGCGTTTTGCAGACCGAGATTTCAACGGACCGAGATTTCAACGGAAAGGACGATCGCATGACCAGCAGGGACTTTCAGCTCCAGATGCAAGGGTTTGGTCTTACCACGGCGGAGATCCACTACCGCCTGCCCGATCATCGGAGCCTGCTGCAACTCTATATCTGGCAGGAATACGATATTGCCCCCGATTTCCCGACGCTGAAGCATTTCCTCGATTTCTGGGAGCGCGAAATCGAAGGCCCGCTGCATTCGGTGCGCGTCGCCCATCATCACCTGATCCAGCCCTCCGAATGGCGGGCCGTAAACGGCATTATCACCGTCCACTGAGGAGCAAGCCGATCTGCCGCTAGACAGCGGACAAAGTCTCTCGCGGCGGGGGAAGGCAGTTGCCTCTCCCCACTTGTTTTGGATCTCAAATATCGGAGGGTCCGGGCTAGCCGGCGTGGTCAACAGGCTCGCAGGCGAGCAATCCCGCGTTGCGCGCCGCCCTGACGAAGGCCTTGCGCGCATCACGCGCGGTGCGCCAGCCGTCGAGCGCGTCGCGGCAGGTCCGATAGGCGGCGCGCCAACTCCGGCCGCGTGCACGGTCCGGCCACTGCTGACGCATGCATTCGATGGCTTCCCAACTACTGGCGACCTTGCGCTGGCTGGACTGGAATTTCAACGTGATCGGCTCGGCGAAGCGGACGTCGTCCATCACTTCCTCCTTGTTTTCTGATCGTCTTCTTGTTTGAGCAAGCAACGTCATGCTGGCGGCACCGGCGACCAGCCGGCGCCGCTGAAGGACATGGTTCGTCCCTTTGCGCGGTTCAAGAGCATCGCGGCAACAGCGGTTATTCCTCCTCGTCCGGCCCTTGCAGCAGTTCGATCAGCGTCGCTACTCTTGCCGTCGGCAGCGGTCGGCCTTCGTTCACCAGCGCCTCGTCGGCGGCGATCCAGGCCAGGGCCTCACGCAATTCCTGGACCGTCCCGTCCGTCGCCGCAATGTCGGCGATAACGGCGTCGTCGACCGGGCCCAGCACGGAAATGATCTCGTCGCGTGTCATGGTCAGCTCCATCTGCGAGTGCCGGGAATGGGCCCGGCAACACAAGAATCTGGGTCTTGACCTGCGGCAGACAATAACCGGCCGGGGAACTCGGCGTTGGCGATTGAAGCCAAACAGGCAATCTCCTGCCGGACATCCCCCACTTGTGCGAGAGTGGCAGCCTCGCCGAACCGACACCGGCCCAAAAAACCAGCAACGCGAGAGCCGCCGGGGTCTTGACTTGCGGCGGACAATAACCAGATCGATGGCACCGGTCGCCGAAATGGGGCCGGCGAAACCAGGGAGCGCCAGCTCTTTGGCGCTCCTCGTATCTATGTTGCTCGATGGAGGATGTAGCTATGAGAACCGCATTCGACTTTTCCCCGCTCTATCGGTCGAGCATCGGCTTCGACCGCGTCTTCAACCTGCTGGAAAATGCGCCGCAGGCTTTCGACGCCTGGCCGCCCTATGACATCGCGCGCAGCAGCGAGAACAACTACCGCGTCACTATCGCCGTCGCTGGCTTTTCCGAGGACGGCCTCGAAATCATTCATGAACCCAACCTCCTGATTGTCTCCGGCCAGCACAAGGAGCCGGACAACGCGGAGTATCTGCATCATGGCCTCGCCACACGGCCCTTTACCCGCCGTTTCGAGCTTGCCGATCACGTCAAGGTCGCAGGCGCCTCGCTCGACAACGGCCTGCTCAGCATCGATCTGGTACGTGAGGTGCCCGAGGAGATGAAGCCTCGGCGCATCGCCATCGCGACCGATGTCGCCTCGCCGAAGACCGGGCCGAAGGCCCCGCAGGTCGAAGCAAACAAGCAGGCTGCCTGAACGAACCAGTCGAGAAAGGAGACTGTGCAATGGCTATTCGTGATCTCATTCCCTGGGGCCGGGAGAACAATCAGGCCCCCAGCCTGTTCCGCAGCGGCGATCGCGATCCCTTCCTGACGCTGCATCGCGAAATGAACCGCCTGTTCGACGAGGCGTTCCGCGGCTTCGACACGAGGCTGCCGTCGCTCGGTGGCTTCGCCGCGGCCCGCGCCGGCTGGCCGAGTGTCGAAATCTCCGATAGCGAAAAGGAGATCCGCGTCACCGCCGAGATCCCCGGAATGGACGAGAAGGACGTCGAGCTGCTGCTCGATAACGGCGTGCTGACGCTGCGCGGCGAGAAGCGTGAAGAGACCGAAGACAAGGACAGGCAGTTCTCCGAACGCTTCTATGGCCGTTTCGAGCGGCGTATCCCGCTCGGCTACGAAGTCGACGAAGACAAGGTCAACGCCGCGTTCCGGAACGGCGTGCTCAGCGTGACGCTGCCGAAGACTGAGCGCGCTCAGGCCAAGGCCAAGCGTATCGCCATCAACGGCGGCAACGGCAAGTCCTGATGGCTCGCAGCAGGACGACGCCCGCTTCTGCCCTGCCGGTTCCGGCGGGCAGAAGCGGGCAATGTCGATGACCCGTTCTCCCGACGCTCCGGTTCCGCCTGACCAGGCGCAGCAAGTCTTGCAGTGCCTGACGACCGAGCATTTCGTGCTGCAAAACGCTCGCGCCGCGACCATTCAGGAAGCGAACCAGCGAGCCAATCTGTTCCTGACCTCGGTCTCGAGCGCAACGATTGCCTTGTCCTTCGTCGCCCAGGTCACGGAGATGGGCAGGCCGTTCGTGTTGTTCAGCCTTATCTTGCTACCTTGCCTTTTCTTCATCGGCCTGGTCACCTTCGTGCGCGCTGTGCAGGTTGCCATCGAGGACATGGTGCATGCCCGCGGCATGGCCAGGATCCGCCACTATTTCGTCGAGCTGGCGCCGGTCCTGCAAAGATACCTTGTCAACTCCACGCATGACGACCTCTCGGCGGTGCTGGTCGACAAGGGCCTCCGCCCCTCGCCGCTGCAATATTTCATGACCACCGCTGGGATGGTGGGCACGATCAACGGCGCCATCGCCGGCGCCTTCACCGGCATCGTTGTTAAGTCCGCTTTCGGCGGAGGCATGTCGCACGGCGTGATTTGCGGGCTGGCGGTCTTCGCGACATGCATTCTCGTCCTGCGGCGTTATCATAGTCGCGCCTGGGCCACGGCCGAAGAAAGCTTGCCAGCACGGTTCCCGGTCGACAATGACAGGAAAAGCTAGCGCCGACATATCCGGATGTCGAAAAGTGGCAGGGCGCCGCCCTTGCGTCTTGCGCGCCAATTGACCATCCTCGCCAACATCATTTGCACCGCGGCCGGGGGGTTCGCACATGCCGACGCTTTATGCGCTGAAACCGGCCTTCCAGGCCAGGCTGCGGCCGCTTGCCGACGGCCTGGCCAAGGCCGGCGTCACCGCCAACCAGATCACACTGCTGGCCGCTGCCCTCTCGCTCGCTGCCGGCCTTGCGGTGGCAGCCCTTGCAGGCCGCCGCGCGGTCTTTCTGCTGATGCCGCTCGTGCTGTCTACGCGAATGGCGCTAAACGCCATTGACGGCATGCTCGCAAGGGAACATGGCCAGGCCTCGACGCTCGGCATGTATCTCAACGAGCTTTGTGATGTCGTCTCCGATCTCGCTTTGATCCTGGCCTTTACTGTCATTTTTCCTGCCTGGGGCGTCGTTGCATTCGCTATCGCGGCTGTGATCGCGGAATTCGCCGGCGTGCTCGGCATCGCGGCCGGAGCTGGGCGCAACTATGCCGGCCCGTTCGGCAAAAGCGACCGGGCGCTGGCGCTTGGCATCCTCGCGGTGCTTATCGCGTCCGGCCTGTGGGTCCCGGCGCTCACGCCGCTCGTGTTTCCGGCCATGGCTACACTCTCGCTGGCGACCGCCATCAACCGGATACGCAGCGGCCTTAACGGGAGCGGTAGCTGAATTCCGGTCTCGCCAGGGAGAACAACATGCTTCACCAACAGACGGTTGCCGCGGTGGCTTCAGTCAATATCGAACGGGTGGCGCAGGAGCGCAGCTTCAAGAGCCACGATGGCACAGAGATCTTCTATCGCTATTGGCCGGCGCTGTCGGAAAACCGCAAGGGCGCCATCCTGCTGTTCCACCGCGGCCACGAGCATGGCGGCCGTATGGCGCATCTGGTCGACGAGTTCCAGATGCCCGACCACGCCTTCTATGCGTGGGACGCACGCGGCAATGGCCGCTCCGCCGGCGAACGCGGCTATGCGCCGTCGTTTGCCGCGCTGGTGCGCGACATCGATTGTTTTGTGCGCGAGATCGACAGCGACGGCTTTGCCCGGCGCGACATCGCGCTGATCGCGCAATCCTTCGGCGCCGTGCTTGCCGCCGCCTGGGTGCACGATTACGCGCCCGACATTCGCGCCCTGGTGCTGGCCTCGCCAGCCTTCTCGGTCAAGCTCTACGTGCCCTTCGCCAAGCGAGGCATTGCATTGTGGCAGAAGCTGAAGGGCCGCTTCTTCGTGAATTCCTACGTCAAGGCGAAATTCCTGACGCATGACCCCGAGCGTATCGCCTCCTTCGACGCCGACCCGCTGATCACCCGGCCGATCGCCTCCAACATCCTGGTCGAGCTCTACGGCCATGCCGCGCGCATCGTCGCCGACGCCCGCGCCATCACCGTGCCGACACAGCTTCTGATCTCCGGCAGTGACTGGGTGGTGCGGCATGAACCGCAGCACGAGTTTTTCGTCAATCTGGCGAGCCCGGCCAAGGAGCGGCATGTGCTGCCCGGCTTCTTCCACGACACGCTGGGCGAGCGCGACCGCCACAAGGCACTCGACCTGATCAGGCCTTTCCTTGAAAAGCAATTCGCGGCGTCGGAAAAGCCAATCGACCTGACCGAGGCCGACCGCGCCGGCTACACGCGCGACGAGGCCGACCGGCTTACCTCGCCGCTGCCGCTGCTGTCGCTATGGGGCCTCTACTGGGCAATGAGCCGCGCTTCGATCCGCATGGGCGCCTGGCTGTCGTCCGGTATGAAGACGGGGATTGTCACCGGCTTCGATTCGGGCTCGACGCTCGACTATGTCTACGAGAACGAGGCGCGGGGCATCAGCCCCATCGGCCGCATGATCGACCGCACCTTTCTCGATGCCATCGGCTGGCGCGGCATCCGCCAGCGCAAGCTGCATCTGGAAGAACTGATCGGCAGCGCCGCCGCCTCGCTCAAGGCCGCCGGCCGGCCGGTCCATATCGTCGATGTCGCCGCCGGCCATGGCCGCTACGTGCTCGATGCCGTGCAGAAATGCGCCGAGCCGCCGGCAAGCGTACGGCTGCAGGATTTCTCCGAGCTCAACGTCTCGCTCGGCCGCAAGCTGATCGCCGAGCGCCAGCTGCCGGCGAGCGTCACTTTCCATCAAGGTGACGCCTTCGACGCCACGATGCTGGCCGGGCTCGACCCGGCGCCGGATCTCGCCATCGTCTCGGGGCTCTACGAGTTGTTTTCCGACAATGCCGTGATCGCCCGCTCGCTCGGTGGACTGGCCAGCGCCATGCAGCCGGGAAGCCTGCTCGTCTATACCAACCAGCCCTGGCATCCGCAGCTCGAGATGATCGCGCGCAGCCTGACCTCGCATCGCGGCGGCCAGGCCTGGGTGATGCGCCGCCGCACGCAGGCCGAGATGGACCAGCTGGTGGCGGCCGCCGGCTTCGAGAAGCTCGACCAGCGCATCGACCAGTGGGGCATCTTCACCGTTTCGGTCGCGCGGCGCGTCTGAACATGGACTTGCCTGCCTCTGCCTTACCTCGCGATGCCCCTGCCCTTCCGGCCTTGCCGCGTGAGCGGTATCCCGGGATCGTCCTGCGCGCCGCATTGTGGCTGGCATTTCTGGCGCCGTTCTTCTACGCCACCTACGGCTTCGCCAATTGGCTGGCGTCGCGGCGCGACGATGTCGGCAGCATCGTCTTCGGCTGGGAGCATGGCATCCCGTTCCTTGCCTGGACGATCGTGCCCTACTGGTCGATCAACCTGTTCTATGGCTTGTCGTTGCTGTTGAACAATTCGAAGAGCGGCGTCGACCGCCTTGCCGGCCGCTATCTGACGGCGCAGCTCGTCGCCGTCGCCTGCTTCATCCTGTTCCCGCTGACTGCGACCTTCGTGCGCCCGCAGACGAGCGGCCTGCCCGGCTTCATGTTCGCCGTGCTCGGCGGCTTCGACAAACCCTTCAACCAGGCGCCGTCGCTGCATATCGCGCTGCTGGTCATCATCTGGGACCATTGGCGTTACAGATTGACCGGCATCGCCGGCTTCGCCTGGCATGTCTGGTGTTTCCTGATCGGCGCCTCGGTGCTGACGACGTGGCAGCACCATTTCATCGACATTCCGACCGGCGCGCTGCTCGGCCTTTTCGCCCTGTGGCTGTTTCCGCGCGACAGCGAGCTGCCGTTCACCGGCTTCCGCCTGAGCGCTGACCCGAAGGCGCGGCGGTTGGCGCTGTTCTATGCGCTCGGCGCAAGCCTTGCACTGACCGGCGCCGCTGCCGGCGCGTTGGTCTCGGCGCTGTGGCTCATCCTGTTGTGGCCGGCACTGGCGCTGGCCATAGTCGCTTTCGCCTATGCCGGCGCCGGCGCCAAAATGTTCCAGAAAACAGCCGATGGCCGCGTGTCGCTGGCCAGCCGTCTACTGCTTTGGCCCTACCGCCTTGGCGCCAAGGCCAATGTGTGGGCATGGACGCGAAAGCTTCCGGCGCATATCGTCGTTGCCGACGGTGTTTCCCTTGGCCGTTTTCCGACCGCCGCCGAAGCCGACCCTTTCGGCACGGTGATCGACCTTGCCGGCGAACTGGAAAGGCCGCGTGGCGCCTCGATCCGCTGGGTCAGCCTGCCCATGGTCGACCTTTTGCCGCCGTCTCGCGAGGCGCGTGCGCAAGCGGTGGCGGCGATCGGGGCGGCGCAGAACCAGGGCACGGTGCTGGTCTGCTGTGCGCTCGGCTTCCAACGCAGCGCCGCCGTGGTCGCCGAATGGCTGGTCGCCAGCGGCCGGGCCGCCACGCCCGATCAGGCGCGAGGCAAGCTCGCCGCCGCGGGCCGGCCGGTGCATCTTTGCACGGACGCACCGGCATGACCGCCTATCGTGACAGGGCCGAAGCGTTCGCTGCCGGGCTGATGGTGCAGGTGGCATGGCCGCTGCTGCTGATTGCTGCTGCCTTGCTGGCGGCGCCGGTCATCGGCCTGGCGGTTGCGCCGCAAACATCGTCGCTGTCCGCGGTAGCCTGGCTGATCGCCGCCGCAAGTGCCATAGCCACAATCATTCTCTCGGCCCTGCTTTTGTTCGACGCGCTGCTGTTTCGGTTGATGGCCAGCCACGCCAGCGAGGCAGGCGGCGGCGCGGCGATCGACGACGTGCTGGCGCGCATGCGGCTGAAGTCCACTGCCGGCGGCCGCTCACTCGAGCAGCGGATGGCCGGCACGCGCCGCCTGCTCGCCAAGCAGCGTATCGCGTTCGGCCTGTTCGCGGCGGCCTCGGTCGTCGCGGCATTCTTTTGAGCCCGTCCATGACAAAGCTTCGCGTCAGCACCTATACCCTGCTGCAGACGGTGACCTCGGTCGGCCTGTCGGCGCTGGCCTGGGCGGTCACCGGCGTGCGGCCGATCTGGAACGGCAGCCAGCCATCGGACCGGCAGCGCATCTACTTCGCCAACCATGCCAGCCACGGCGATTTCATCCTGCTGTCGGCCTGCCTCAGCGAGAAGGAACGCGCCCGTACCCATGCGGTGGCGGCCGCCGATTATTGGGGCAAGACGCGGCTGCGCCGTTTCATTGCCGAGGACATGCTGTCTTCCGTGCTGATCCACCGGCAGTGGACGGATGAAACGCAGCACCCGATCTCGATCATGCTGTCGGTGCTTGACCAGGGCCATTCGCTGATCCTGTTTCCCGAAGGCACGCGCAACATGACCGACGAACCGCTCCTGCCGTTCCGCTCCGGCCTCTACAATCTGTCGATGGCGCGACCCGATGTCGAGCTCATCCCGTGCTGGATCGAGAACATGTCGCGGGTGCTGCCCAAGGGGCAATTTGTGCCGGTGCCGCTGCTCTGCCGCGTCGTCTTCGGCGCGCCGATCGCCATTCAACCGGGTGAGGAACGCCGCGCCTTTCTCGACCGCGCCCGCGAAACGCTGCTGGCGCTGAACCCCCGGCCGGAGCGAGACGATTGAGGACCAAGGCAAAATGCTGCCGATGATGCACGAAACCCTCATTCTGATTGTCGGCCTGCTGGCGGTGCTGATCAGCGCCAGCGTCGTCGCCGGCGTCTTGTCGTGGCGCGCGCCAAAGCCGTTGTCGCCGACGCTGGTCAACCTCACCCAGCGCATCAATGCCTGGTGGGTGATGGTGGTGGCGATCACCGTTGCCTTCTTCTTCGGCCGCCCCGGCATGACCATCCTGTTCGCGCTGATTTCCTTCGCCGCGCTGCGCGAATTTGTAACGCTGACCCACAGCCGCCGCAGCGACCACTGGGTGCTGCTCGGCATGTTCGGCATCGTCATCCCTTTCCAGTACTGGCTGGTGTGGACCGCCTGGTATGGCATGTTCACCATCTTCATCCCGGTCTACTGCTTCCTGCTGATGCCGGCGATCACCGCGCTGCACGGCGACACCGAGCGCTTTCTCGAGCGCGTCTCGGCGCAGCAATGGGCGGTCATGATTTCGGTCTACTGCGTCAGCCACGTGCCGGCGCTGCTGACGCTCGAGGTGCCTGGCTTCGAAGGCCGCAACCTGTTGCTGATCGCTTTCCTGATCATCACCGTGCAAGGCAGCGACGTGCTGCAGTATATCTTCGGCAAGCTGTTCGGCCGGCATCTCCTGGCGCCGACGGTCTCGCCGTCGAAGACCTGGGAGGGGCTGGTCGGCGGGCTGGCGGCATCGAGCCTGCTCGGCGTGCTGCTGTCGTTTCTGACGCCGTTTTCGCCGCTGCAGGCAGCCGGCGTCGCCTTCATCGCCTGCCTGATGGGCTTCCTCGGCGGGCTGGTCGCCTCCGCCATCAAGCGCGATCAGGGCGTCAAGGACTGGGGCCATCTGATCGAAGGCCATGGCGGCATGATGGACCGTGCCGACAGCCTGGTCTTCGCCGCCCCGGTCTTCTTCCATACGGTGCGCTATTTCTGGACTGTATGAAGGTTGGCGCCGTTTGCCGCGGCGGACGGTTCAGCGCGACCTTGCGAAGGTAACCTGATCCGTTTCGTTATTACCACTTTCGCGAAAGCGATAATAACCCCGACCTGCCGCCGTCGTTGGCCGCGCTCATTTTGCCGCGGCGAGCGGCTCTTTCTTGCGCGCCGGCGTCAGGCGGCGCATGCGGCGTTTGGCGGTGGCCTTCAGCGCCACCGGCGGAGCGCTGGACAACGCGCCGATCACCGCGCCGACCATGCCGTGTGCGACGAAATCGGCGTTGATCTCATTGGCCAATCTGGCGTCTGCCTCCTGGTTGTCGCTTTCGGGCTCCGACCACAATACGACGCCCACCCGCAACCTTGGTTTGGCGCGTTTCAGCCGACGGACCAGGAACCGGCCGTGCTTGACGGAATCGCGGTTCAAAAATCCGACGACGACGGTATCGACGGCGTCGAGTTCAAGGCGGCGAATGCTTCCCGCTTCCAGATCGGCGAAGCTCGCCCTCAACACCGTAGCTCCCTGGACTTCGAGCACCTGCGCCAGCATGCCGGCAGCGGCATCGTCGAGTTCGCCGCGCCCTCCGGCGCACAGCACCGACATGCCCGTGCCATCCGGCAGTTCGGTGTCGTCCTCGTCCTCCCTCTGAATCTGCTTGTCCTCGCGTACGCCATTGTCCTCGGCCGCGGCCGTATCGTCCGCTTCCGCCTCCTCCTGCGCGCTGTCGTCGAGGTTCGCCACCATCGTCAGCGCGCTGCCGGCGACCTGCTGTCTTTGCTCATCGCTCAACACACCACGCACACGGTCCTGCTCGCCGAGCAGAAGTGCGGGAATCGCGACCTTGTCGTAGAACTCGACCAGATAGTTTTCCTCAAGCATCTCCTCGGCATGGTCTGTCGCTTCCTCGGGGTCGCCGGCCAGCAGCCGCTGGTAAAGCCGGGCGTGCGGTTCGAGCACGGGTTCGTTGCCGAACAGAACGTCGAGGAATTCGAACTGCGGCACATGGCGGCCGAGCACGACGAGGCAGACCGTGAGCGGCGTCGACAGAACCAGGCCCAATGGACCCCAGAGCCAGGTCCAGAAGATCGCCGCAACGATGATGGCCAATGGCGACAGCCCGGTGCGCGAGCCGTAGAGCCAGGGTTCGATCACGTTGCCGGTGATCAGTTCCACGACCACGAAAAGCCCGGCGGTCCATAGCACGAGCGACCAGCCGGGCGCCACGGCCAGCGCCAGGAACAGAGGCAGCAGCGTCGCGATGACCGGGCCGATATAGGGAACGAAGCGCAGCGCCAGCGCCAGCAAGCCCCACAGCAATGGATTGGGTATGCCCAGAACCCAAAGTCCGAACGTAATCGGTACGGCATAGACGATGTTCACGACCAATTGCATGAGCAGGTAGCGGCCGACCCGCTTGCCGGCATCCTGCAGCGCCTCGGTGGTTCGATGCAGATCGCCGTAGCCGACGAGACGTATGAAACGATCGCGCAGGTCTTCCCGCTCGAGCAGCATGAATATGACGACCACGACGATCAGCCCGGCCGATGCCAGCGGGCTCAGCAGCGGGCCGATCAGATTCTGGAGAACCTCGAGCGGTCGTTCGCGCGCGACGATTTCGACCGGGATCGGCTCCCGCGGAGGCTGATCGGCGGCGGGTTGCACAGGTCCGGGTCTGTCGAGTTCCTGGCCGACGCGTTCGATCACCCGGCTCAATCTGGAAACGATACCGCCGCCGACGCCGGTGTCCTTGAGGGACCGGACCTTGGTCAGGATATTAGCCTGGTAAAGCGGGATGTTCTGCGCCAGTTCACTAACCTGCGTGGCGACGATGAAGGAGAACAGCGCCAGCACCGTGAATGCGCCGAGCACGCTCGCGATCACGGCAGGAAGACGCGGAATGCCGGCGCGCTTGAGTGCCGACACCATCGGTACAAGCGCAAAGGTAAGCAGCAGGGCGATTGCGATCGGCAGAAAGACCTCGCGCCCGAAATAGAGCGCCGCGACGGCCGTCACGACCGACGCTACGCTGGGCAACGATGTGTGCGGAAGCGCCCTGGCAGCGGCAACAATACCCGCCCGCCGGGGCTCCGCCAGGTGCGCGCCGTTTCGACGATTTGCCGCCACTTTATACCTCCGCCCCGCCGTCGTCATGATCGGGCATATTGAGCCGGCGTGCAACGTCGCAGCGCCTCCCCCAACTGGACACCGATTGCCTGGACCTTCGTTGGCTTTGTCGGGCTTCAGATCGGCAGCGCGGCTATTCAGTCACGGTAGAATTTTTTGCATAAATGGCGTCACGGGCAATCCTGTTCCATGTCTGCGCCAGAACGCGGAACTTTTGGGTCAAAACACCGTTCCTTCGTAGATCGCTGATGGACAACCTCAAAGCAGCAGCTCAGGAGGAATGATCATGAACATCAAGATGCTTTGCATGGGCGCGATGGCGCTTTCGATGATGACCGGCGCAGCGCTCGCCGCCGGTGCCACTGGCACTTCGGCGCTCGACGATCCGCAGAAAATGTCACCCTTCTTCACCGACGCCGGCATGAAGAGCATGAAGTCGGAAGCCGAATTCAAGACCGCATGGATGGCCATGTCCACGAGCGACCGGGCCATGGTGTTGAAGGAATGCAGCGACGCCGGCATTGCCAAGACGCATGCCGACTTCTGCAAGATGGCCAACCAGCTCGGTAACAAGTGACCGCCGGCTTCTTGCCGATTGCAATAACGGACCAAGCGAAAGGCGGGCAGGTCCGCCATTGTGCGACCTTCCAGTCTGCACCGGCGGGCGTTCAGCCATTTGATGTCGCTACGCCGGAATGTCCGCGCAATGAAGGCCACGGCTTTTGTTCGATTGCCGTGGCGCCATCGGCATTGCCTGGTCGGAACGCATGTCGCGGAGTGGCAATGCCACCCCGAGCGGTCCCGTCTGCTCGCAGCCCGCCGGTTAGCCTCCGCATGGCATTGCCGGCACCGGCAATCCAGGCGAGATCGCATGCAGCACCAGGCAGGTGAAGGGCCTGGTGCTGAAGACCGAGTTTTTGAAAAAGGCCTGATCGCCTCGGCACCCTTCGCTTCCATATCAATCGCCTCATGACTGAACCGCCAATGTGAGCGAATCGCCCATGCGACGAGTGGGAGGAGCCTGTCCCCTCGCCCTATGTTGCACTGCGTTAGATTTGTTGCATTGCAATATCGGCGCATCGGGTCGAGCCTCTGCGAGGTGGGCATTCCTTGCACGAGGTGATTGTGTCGGCATCATTTCGGCCTGACATCGAAGGGCTGCGCGCACTGGCGGTGGCGGGTGTCATCGCCTTCCATTTTGGTCTCTCCGGCCTGCCCGGCGGCTTTGCTGGCGTCGACATCTTCTTCGTCATCTCCGGCTACCTGATTACAAAACACCTGGTTACGGAAATAACCGAAACCGGGCGGCTGAACCTCTGGCGCTTCTACGCCCGGCGCGTCCGGCGCCTGCTGCCGGCGGCACTGTTCGTCATTCTCGCCACGCTGTTTGCTGGTTACTTCATCCTGTCGCCGGAGGAACAGGCGCTCTATTCGAAAGGCGCTATGTTCGCCTCCGCCTACATGATCAACCTCTGGCTGATCCGCTGGTCGTTCGACTATTTCGCCGCCGACGCCACCAACAACCCCTTCATCCACTTCTGGTCGCTGTCGGTCGAAGAACAATTCTATTTGGCATGGCCGGCGCTGCTTTTGATGGCCGCATGGCTGCGCCCGGGCAAGCGCACCGCTATAATCGTCATTGGCCTCGCCGGCCTAGCCTCCTTCGCCGCCTGCGCCTGGCTGACGGAAGTGTCGCAGCCCTGGGCCTTCTACTTCTCGCCGCTCAGGGCCTGGGAATTCGCCGCCGGCGGGCTCGCGACCATGGCGCCGGCAAAGATCTGGCGCGACCGGCCGCTGCTCGCCACGCTCCAGGCATGCCTCGGTCTGGTGCTGATTGCCTGGGCCTATCTGATGCTGGACGAAGACTCACCGTTTCCCGGGGTGAATGCGCTGGCGCCTGTCGCCGGCACCGTGCTGCTGCTGCTCAGCGGCAGCGGCGGCCGCAATCTGCCGAGCGCAGTGCTGGCGCTGCCGCCCATGCAATGGCTGGGCCGGCTGTCGTATTCGCTCTATCTCTGGCACTGGCCAGTCATCGTCTACGCGGCAATGGTGGTTCCCAACCTGTCCATCCTGGACCGCTTTGCCTGCGCGGCGCTGACGCTGCTTCTGTCGATGTTCACCTATCATTTCGTCGAGAACCCGATCCGCCGCAATGGCTGGCTGATGGCCGGAGCAGCGCGGGCGCTGGTGCCCGCCGTCGCGCTGACCGGCGCCGGCGTGGTGGCGGCCTATGGCAATGCGCGCTTTGCCGAGCACAATCTCAGCCCCGAACAGCACGTCATCGCCGACAGCGCCGCCCAACTCTCCACCGTGCGCGCGACCAATGGCGGCTGCGTGCTCGATTTCGAGACCGTCAAGCCGAAGCCCTGCATGTTCGGCCGCAAGGATGCCCAACGCTCGGTCGTGCTGTTCGGCGACTCGCATGCCGACCATTGGTCGACGCCGCTGATCAAGGCGGCCGAGAAGAACAATTTTCGCGTCGTCACCTTTCTCAAATCCTCCTGCCGGGCTTCGCGGGTGACGACCTGGAACTGGCGGCTGAAGCGCGACTACACCGAATGCGACCAGTGGCGCGAGCAGTCGGTCAAGGACATCATCGCGCTGCACCCGCAAGTGGTGGTGATTTCGGAATTCTCGATCGGCAATGTGATGAAGGAATCGCCCGAGGAGTTGAAGCACGCCGATTGGCAAGCGCAGTGGCGGACGGGCCTCACCTGGACGCTTCAGGCCTTCAGCCAGGCCGGCATCAAGGTCGCGGTCATCAGGGACGTTCCCTACAATGCAAGCTACGCCGACAAATGCGTGGCGCGCGCGCTGTGGCGGGGCCAGACGCCCGCGACATGCGACACGCCGAGGATCATGGCGGCAAACGACGACATCGCCACAGTCGAGCGCGACATCGTGCGCTCGACGCCGAACGCCACTTACATCGACATGACCGACCGGTTTTGCGACCAGACCACCTGCCACGTCTTCATCGACGGCAAACTAGCCTTCCGCGACCGCCACCACCTGGCAACGCCCTTCGCCGAAACGCTGGAGCCGGCGGTGGAACGGGCGCTGTTTTCGAATGTGATGGCGGCGGCTGTGAAGTAACAGTGCGGGATCTTGTCGGATCACGACCGACCAGCCCTTGGCGAGCAACCCACGCCAGGTCAGCTAAGGATGAGACCAGCCAGTAAAACGGTAAGGATAAGCGACAGCGGAACTGCAAGAAGGCAGCACAGCTCGAAAGTATTGGCTCGCCAAGAAGTCATTGGTCGCTTTTCCATGTTGGCCTCCTCCCTCAACGGCCAGACCGGGACGGCGGTTCCTAGATGGTGCTCATCCCCACCACTCATCATGCAATTGGCGCAGTTCGTTCCGCTTCCTGGTCATCCATCGTGCACGCGCCAAATGTGTCGCCCACGCCCGGAAAGCCCTCTCCGGCTCCCGCTCCGGATCAATATGCAGAACGATGCGGGCGACCTCACGCCAATCGGTCCCTTCCGCCGAAGCGTCGAGCAGCCGGATATAAGTAAGCATGCGATCTTCGTCATAACCGGTCAGAACCGAAGACGTCGGCGCTGCGTTCGCGATATGAAGGTTTGGCGGCTTTAGCATTGCGACCTACCAGCACTGGCGCACCGTAGCAGCCTATGAAGAAGCCGGCGCCCTTTGATCGGAGGATGCGGATCGAGATTCGCCTCGACGGTCGACAAATGCGGGCCTCGGGCGGTGGTTCCACGCCCAGCAGGGCTCACGCCTCACCCATCGCGATCGGGTGGACGCAATCTATGTATTTTACTATGTATTTCAGTGGAACCTAATTTAGTCGGCGCAATTATGCGTGCGTGAGAAAGCGTGAAATCCAGACCGTCACTGAAAGCCGGCTATCGCGGGATCAGTTGGCCGATGATCCAGTGATTGCAGTCGATTTGACCGAACGGATATTGCAGGCGGCCGACAACGACAGGATAGTCTGCCTCGTCGTGGCAACGGAGCAGCTGGAAGCCGACCGCATCGAGAAAGCGGAGCCTCAGGAGACCAGGATTGCCGCTAGTTTCGTCCGGGACTTTGAGGTGATGCTGCTTGTTCTTTATGCGGCCTACGCCCTCGCTGTGCTGGGTGCGACCGCTTTCGTTTTGCTGGAACTGGGGCATGTCCTATAGATCGGCAAGGTGACGGGACTGGCACCGCCCGATTGTCGCTGTTTTGACGGGACACCGGGATACATACGGCGCGGACCACAACCGGCTCGAGGCTTGCGTCGACGGCCACCCTGCCGCACAGCCAGAGGCATTTTCGCCCACGCGGCGCTAATTGGGGCTCTCAGTTGGGGGCATCTTGCTAATTTGTGGAACGAGCCTGCCCCTCGCGGGTTTTTCTATTAGAGGGACGTTAATGAAGGAGGTAGCTATGAAGAAGCTCCTGCTTGCCTCGGTGATCGCCATCGCCTCGGCGGCTTCCGTGATTGGCCCGGCCAATGCCGGCGGCAGCGTCACGATCGGCATCGGCAACGGCTATGACGACGACTATTATTATCGCCACCATCGGTATTCCGATTACGACGATGAGTACGTCCCCCGTTACCGCTATGATGTCTATAACGAGGACTACGCGCCGCGCTACCGGTACCGGTACCACCGGCGCTGCCATACCGAAGTCATCAGGCACTGGCGTCATCACCACCGGATCATCGAAAGAATCCGTGTCTGCCGTCGTTGACGGATCGATCCGGCCGGTAGTGCCGGCCGGATCGGCGGGGCTCCTCATCTCGGCTTGCGCATCAGCATCATGCCGTAATGCACGGCCAATATGTCGAGCCCGATCTTGAGTAGTTTCACCACCACGTCGCGCGGTTCGCCCGCCTGTTCGGCCAGGCTCTTGACCGTTGCGTCGGCACAGCAGACCTTTTGCACGATGCCGGCGATCTCCCAATGGACAAGCGCCCTGGTGGCCTCGGCATGGTCGCGGCCGGCGGACAGGATGTGTTCTGCGACGCCGCTGCCGGTGCGGCCGCCGTCGACACGCTCGGCCCAAGCCATCGGCTTGGCGGTTGCCTCCGACGAACTGCGGAAATCCTGGCGGTAGCGCATCCCCGCCTCGCGCTGCTGGCGCGACAGCGAGGTGAGGCCGCTCAGCGGGTCGACATTGCGCACCCGCACGATGCCGCCGGTCGCAGTGTGGCCGTCATTGGAGACCTCATAGAGGCGCGCCGCCTCCTGTGTTCCTTTGGCCAGCCGCTTGCGGCCGAACCTGTCGTCTTTCAGCGCGAAATCATGGCCGATCTCCTTCCGGATGCGCACCTGCTCGGCCTCGCCCTTCGGCAATCGCGTCGGCCTGGCTTTGGTCTTCTGGGCGATTTTGCTGCTCATCGGCTCGGTCCTCCTGGTTTTTTGTCGTCGGGCTCTGGCGAATTTCCGTCATCCACTGGGCTCAAATCGTTTCGGCCGGCAGCGTGCGCAGGAAGCGCGCCGCGTGATAGGCGCAGTAACTTTTCGAAGGCTTTGTGCGCAGCCCGCAGCACAGCATGTCCAAACCGGGGCGACTGCCGGTGGCATCGTTTTCGGCATCGTCCTGCAGCGTCGTGTCGAGCGGCGCGCGGCAACGGTCGAAAAGGCAATCGATGAAGCGCATGGCGGCGAAATGTGGCTGGCGGCCGCCGGCGGCGATCGGGCGCGGCGCCGGCATTTCGAGCCGCTCGCCATCGGACCCGGTGATCCGAGCCGGACCCGGCTGCCAGGCCGGCGGCGCCAGCCTGGCCGACAGCCTGGCCGACAGCCTGGCGGGGCGGCAGCGTGGCTCGGCCTTCGGATCGGCCTCCGCTTGGCTTGCGGCATTTGATGGCTCAGGCGCCGAATCTCCGAGCCGGCCGCCCGAGCGTCCGCCACACCGGCCCTTGGATCTGGCAAGGCCGATGGTGCGCAAACGGGCGGTGCGGTGGACGATGCCGATGATGGCCGCGCGCGAGGCCGGGCGGCCGCCCAGCGCGGTCAACCGGGTGGCGATCTTCGCGGCCGACAGCCCGCTCATCAATAAGTTCTCGATTTGTTCCAATTCAGAGGCGGAATAGCGGGCGGCCATGATGTTTTATTCCCTGCAAGGGTGGTTGTGTGTGCGGCGCCGGCTTCGCCCGCCTCAGGCTGGAAAGGCGGTCAGCCTTCTCGTGGTCTGCTGCGGTCGAGCTTCATCTCGGTCGCCTGCCTTGTTGCGCCGGACACTGCCTTGCCCGTCCGCTTGTCGAAGGCGATGACCGTGCCATCTTCGGTACGGATCCAGGAAACCGCGGCATCCGCGTTGCCGGTCGACGGGTAATTCGTGGCCGGAGCCGTGAGGGGAACGGCTCCGGCCGTTCCGGCCGCTTGCGCTGCCGGAACCGAGGCGCGAGCCTCGGGCATCGTCCCGGCCGGGGAGGAGGACAGCCGCGACGAAGGGGAAAGGGTTGGCACATGCATGGCCTTGGCGATCGTTTGCGCTACCGCCTCCAGGCCAGCGCCGCCGGCGCGCTGAACGGCGGATTTAAGGACCGAAAGCTGGTGAAGCGACTTGTGCATGCCCTCATAAGAGCATAACTCAAATCATATTGCAAGCGATTCTTGCATAGACGAAACCGAATCTTATGTCTCAGATGGGAGCCATGGCGAAAACTGCACTGTCGATCAAGGTCGGAGCGGCGATCCGCCGGGCGCGCAAGCAGCGCGGCCTGGTGATGCGTCACATTGCCGAGCACAACGACACCGACGTCGCTGCCGTCGGCAATTGGGAGACCGGGCGCAACCTGCCCAAGACCGAGAACCTTTTGAAGACCGCCGCCTTCCTGCGCGTCGACCCGGTGGCGCTCGGCAAGGGCGAGGTCGTCTTCCTCGAAGATGCCGGGCCGGTTGCCGATGCGGAGATCGTCACCGATCCCGGCCCCCTGCCCGCCGGGCCGATGGATATCCAGCTTCTCGGCACCGCCGTCGGCGGCGACGATGGCGACTTCACCTTCAACGGCCAGCCGGCCGGCTATGTCCAGCGGCCGCCGGGGATCCGGCATCTGCGCAACGTGTTTGCGCTGCACGTGCTGAGCGATTCGATGGTGCCGCGCTACGAGCCCGGCGAGATGATCTATTGTGGCGGCCGCGACGCCGTGCCCGGCGATCATGTGGTGATCGAGACGCTGCCCGAGGAGAACGAGCAAAACGGCAAGGCCTTCATCAAGAAGCTGGTCAAGCGCACCGCCGCCGAGTTGATCGTCGAACAGTACAATCCGCCCAAGACCCTGACCTTCAACCGCTATGCCATCAAGAACGTCTTCCGCGTCATCCCGCTCAAGGAACTGCTGGGGTATTGACGGACCGCTTTCCCTTCTCCCCTTGTGGGAGAAGGTGGATCGGCGCACAGCGCCGAGCCGGATGAGGGCTGGAAGAAACTCGGCGTCAAAAATACGGAACGATTTTTAGAGCCTTACGTCTTCCTAGTAGCGATCCGTCCAACACCCCTCATCCGACCGAGCTTCGCTCGGCCACCTTCTCCCACAAGGGGAGAAGGAAGTTCCCCCCTCAAGCCCGCCTCGACTGCTCCGGCTCTCGACCGTTGAGCAGGCGCGCCTCGGCGCGCACCCGTTGCCGGTCGTCGATGAAGGCGGCCTGGATCGAAACGGCGGCGCCCGGCAGGCCATCGGCACGGCAGGCCTTGCAGATGAGGCGCCCCGAAAGTGCTGATAGCGGTGTCTCCGGCCTCACCCCATGCCGCTTGAGCTCGGCCGGCTTCCACCACCTGTTACGGCCGCAATCGATGCACTCGACGGCAATCGAGACGACATCGGCGATCGTCGCTTCCTTGCCCGCTAATGCCATAGTCCATCCCCATTGTTCCTGCTTTGTTCCATATCATTATCGGTTTTCGGGGCGGAGTCGAGTCGGTTCCGCTTACATCAGAGTTAAAGTTTCGCTTGTTCGATTATTTGAGTTATGCTTATATATCATGCGGACTGGACTCGGCGCGAGCCACGGAACCGCAGCCGGCCGGCAGCAAGGGAGCGACGATGAACCCAGCCCAGTTCGCCCATGCCTGCGGCTATAGCGGCGACAGCCCGGCCATGCTTGCCGCTTTCGCGGCCATCCGCCAGGACGGCATCCGCAAGGCACGCCAGGGCCATCGCCAGCGCAAGGCGGCGATTGACCAGATGAAGCCGAGCCGCGTTCTGTTCCTGGCGGCGATCCGCCCGGCGCAGACAGCCGAGGAGGCACTCGAGGACGCCGCCCGCTTCCTGTCGATGTTCCGCAACATGCCGCGCTGGCGGCAGGAAAGGCGCGCCGCCGACCTCGCCCGTGCCAGACAGCAGCGCCTCTTCGCCCGCTTCTTCCGCCGCTACGGCCAGCGCCTCTGGGCGTTTGAGACCGCCTGAAGGCGCGGACCTCCCTTGCGGGTCAAAACGGATATTGCGAACGCCAAATCTACGCCGTATGTCCAGGCGATGAGCGAGATCGAATTCCGTGCCGCGCAGGCGCCCGACCTGCCGGCGATCGTTGCAATGCTTGCCGACGATGTGCTCGGTGCAGACCGGGAAGACCCATCCACGCCGCTTGCGCCACCCTATCTCGATGCCTTCAGCGCAATCGATGCCGATCCCAACCAGTTGCTGGCCGTGGCTGTCGAGGCCGGGCAAGTGGTCGGGACCCTGCAACTCACCTTCCTTCCGGGTATCTCCAGGAAGGGTGCCTGGCGCGGCCAGATCGAAGGCGTTCGCGTCGCCCGGCAATGGCGCTCGCGCGGCGTCGGCAAACTGATGGTCGAATGGGCGATTGAAACGTGCCGTTCGCGCAATTGCAGCTTCGTCCAACTCACCACGGACAAAGGTCGACGGGAGGCGCACGATTTTTACGAGCGCCTCGGTTTCACCGCCAGTCATCTCGGCTACAAGATGGCGCTGTAGGTTGCGGCGGCGGCCTCCGCGCTGCTTGACAATTCACCCGCAATGTTCTCTTTATGTTCCTATCATAACGCGAGACAATGCGGCGTTCGAGTGGCCGCGGGCGAACGGGCCGGATGGAAGCCAACATCCTCCACGCGGATCTGGATGCCTTCTATGCCTCGGTCGAACAATTGCTCGACCCGGCCTTGCGCGGCAAGCCGATTGCCGTCGGCGGCGGGGTCGTGCTTGCCGCATCCTATGAAGCCAAGGCGTTCGGCGTGCGCGGCGGTATGCCGGGACGGCGGGCGCGGGAACTCTGCCCGCAACTCATTTTCGTCGGCGGCCATTTCAAGGACTATCAGCGGCTGGGCGATGCGGCAATCAAGGTGCTCGGCGACTTCACGCCGGTGGTCGAGCGGATTTCGATCGACGAGGCCTTTGCCGACGTCGCCGGCTGCACCCACCTCTTCGGCTCGCCGGCTGAGATCGCCGGCAAGATACGCCGCCGCGTGCGGGCCGAGCTCGGCTTGCCGATCTCGGTCGGCGTGGCCCGCACCAAGCATCTGGCCAAGATCGCCTCACAGGTCGCAAAGCCGGACGGGCTGGTGGTGGTCGATCCGCGCCACGAGCTGGAGTTCCTGCACCACCTGCCGGTCGAGCTGATGTGGGGTGTCGGCCCGGTCACCAGGGAGCGGCTGGCCGGTATCGGCGTCGACACCATCGGCGAGTTGGCGAAGACCAACAGTGGTGCGCTGGAGCGCCTGCTCGGGCCGGCGGCGGGAGAGAAACTGAATGCGCTGGCGTGGAACCGCGATCCGCGCAAGCTTGAGACGCAGCGCCGGGCGCGCTCGGCCGGCGCGCAATCGGCGCTCGGCCGAAAACCGGCCGACGAGCAGGTCTTCGTCCCCGCCCTGCTGCATCTGGCCGACAGGGTCGCCACAAGGCTGCGGGCGAAATCCCGGCCCGGCCGCACGGTGACGGTTCGCGTCCGCTTTGCCGATTTGCGCTCGGTGACGCGCTCGATCACGCTCGATCAGCCGATATCGGCAACCGCCATGCTGGCCGAGATCGCCGAGGCGCTGGTCCGCAAGGTGCTCATCGATCATCCGCACGAAAAGACCATCTCGCTGCTGGCGATCGCCGTATCGCATCTGGAGCAGCATGCCGGCCTGCAACTGGAACTGCCGCTCGGGCTCGACGACGACCGCCGCCGCCCCGGTACCCGGAAGGGCGCGGCGCGCTGGACCGCTGATCGCGCCATCGACAAGATCCGCGACCGCTTCGGCTGGGAGGCGGTCGGCTACGCCTCGGTCGCGCTCGGACTACAGCGGTCGGTTCCCGACGCATTTCGGGAGCTGGCCGAGAAGGAATTGTGAGTTGCGCGGCGGCGGCGAAAAAAAGAAGAATTATCCGACAGGAGCCAGGGGCGATACGGCCGGCCCGTTCAAAGCCGTGCCGTCGACGGCAAAATGCGAGCCGTGGCAGGGGCAGTCCCAGCAGCGTTCCAATGAGTTCCAATGGACATGGCAACCGACATGAGTACATGCGGCCGAGCGCTTGTGGAGCGTGCCGTCCTCATCGCGAAAAGCCGCGACTTTGGTAAGCCCTTCGCGCACGATAGCGCCCTCTCCCGGCCGCAGCTTATCGGCGGAATCGATTTCGCCAGGCGCGACATACTCGGCAAAACTCCTGATCGCTGTCGCATTCTCCACCAAATAGTCGCCGATCGCGCGTGCCGTCTTGCGGGAGGGTTCGTAAAGTTCCCGCCAAGGGCTTTCCCCCTTCAGGATCAGGTCGGAAACCAATTGGCCGGCAACAACCCCATGGGTGATGCCCTGACCGGAATCGCCGGTGACCACGAAGACATGCCGGTTGCCGGGATTGCGGCCGATGAACCCGGCATGGTCGACAGTCTCCATCACCTGCCCGGACCATCGATTGGTTTCCGCGCCGATATCGGGCACCAATTTTTTGATCCAGTCCGCCAGGGCCGCGAAGCGGTTGTCGGCATCGTCGGCCTGCCCTGTCTTGTGGTCCTCACCACCGACGATCAGAAAGTCGGTTTTGCCTTCACCAGGCTGCAGGCGAACGTAGTGATAGGGATCCAGCGTGTCCCAATAGAGTGCATCCGGCAAAACGTCGCGCGCGATCTCGAACGACATCGCGTAGGTCCGATACGGCGCTTGCTTGGTGTGGAGCGCGACCCGATCGTTGATCGGCGAATTAGTGGCGACAACGGCCGATCTGGCAGACACGGTAAAGCCCGAGACCGTGCTTACGCGGACGCCGCCGTCGGTCTCCGCGACCTTGTCGACGATGGTCTCCGCATAAAGCATGCCGCCGCGCGCGCGAATGCCCGCAGCCAGCCCGCGGAGATATTTGAGGGGGTGAAATGTCGCCTGATTGGCGTAGCGAAGGACGGGCGTATCCGAAAAGCCTGCAAACGACACGCCTGCGGTTTTCTCGACGTCGACACCAATCTTCAGAGCGGCGCCCAGTTCGCGCTCGATGACGGATTCCCTTCTGCCTGACGCCGGAAACAGAAAGCCGTCGAGGCGGCGGAAATCACACGCGATACCCTCTGCTTCCTGGATCGATTGGACACGGTCGATAGCCGCCGACTGGCTTTGGTAGTAAATCCGCGCCAGTTCCTCGCCGCGCAATTTGATCAGTTCCGAAAAATAGTCGTCGCAGATCGATGACAGATGCGCGGTGGTGCGTGCCGTCATGCCCCTTCCGATCCGGCCGCGATCGAGCACCGCCACCTTTTGTCCGGCGACGGCCAGTTCGTAGGCGACCGACAGTCCGGCAATGCCAGATCCGACGACCACGACATCGACCTGTTCACTCCGCTCGAGCGGAACCGCCTCAGGCGCGACTTCGGTTGCCGCCCAAAGCGATACAGTCCTTTCATCGCTGACATTCATTGGCGGAGCCCTTCATACCCGACATTCGGATAAACGGACGCCAGGATTCAAAGTTCCTCGACGCCTGAATGCCTGCGTAAGCTTGACGTCACCGCCGGTCCGCCCCGACGCGTTGTGAGCCGGCCTGGCTGGGCGGTGCGATGCACTTTGCGTCAGGAGGGATCGTTTCCTGCAAATGCGACATTCGAGGCAGCCCTGGTCGTCAGACCAAAGCGTTGCGCCGCCCCAGGCGACCAGGGCGATGCCGGCCGCCCGACCAACCCACTGGCCGGCAGGAAACACCGGTTCGACGAGAACCTACGAAGGTCCCGAAATGACCCAGAAGCGGGCGTTCGGCAGCGATCCGAGCAGCAACGATTTGGCAGGACCGAAAATCGGCATGGAATGTCAATCATCATCATGTCCCGTCCAAGTTGTGGACACGTCCTTCTCAAAGGCGCACTCTTGGCATGCGAAACGCGAGCCAGAGTTTCGTCCAACGCTTCACATGCCTGACTTGCGTCGGTGATTGTCTGAGCCATCCGGATACTTCCGAATGGGCAGACTTCACATTGTGTCGCCTATCCGTGATCAGGCTACGGCCTAAGGCACGTTGCAGCCCGTTCCGGATCAACTGGGAGGTAAACAACATGCCTGATTTTCAGCGCAGAGAACTTCTTGTTCAAGGAAGCGCGGCTCTTGCCGCAATTGCTGCTCTCTATACCTCGCGTCGGGCTTACGCTTTTCCAACACGGCCGAGCGAGGAAGTTATTCCATGGCTGGATCAGCCGACCGAAAATCCCGATCCGGTAGGTATCCAGAAACAGCTTGTCTGGGAGGATTTGGATAGCTGGATAACGCCAAACGACAAGTTCTTCAGCATCTCGCATTTCAACCGACCAACGATCGACGAGAAGACATGGTCGATGGAGATCGGAGGCCTGGTCAAGAAGCCCTTAAAATTGACGCTCGCCGACATCAGGGCACGACCGCGGCAGGAGGTCGTTTTCACAGTGGAATGCTCGGGCAACCACGGGTTTCCCTTCTTCACCGGCGGCATCGGCAATGCCCGCTGGGCTGGGACGCCGCTCGCCCCGATCCTCGAGGAAGCCGGCGTTCTGGAGAAGGGCATCGAGGTCGTCTTTTTCGGTACTGACAAAGGCGAGGTCGCAATACGCGACGTCAAGATGCAGCAGAACTTCGCTCGCAGCATGTCGCTCGCCGACGCGATGAACCCCGATAATCTCCTCTGCTATGAAATGAATGGAGCCGTCTTGCCGGCGCCCAATGGCTTCCCGGTACGGCTCATTGCGCCAGGCTGGTACGGGATCGCCAACGTCAAGTGGCTAAAGCGCATCGAGGTTCGCGATACGCGGTTCATGAGCCTTCTGATGGCCCGTGACTATGTCACCATCCGGGAGGAGGACCACAACGGCGAGACCGTATGGGCCGAGACGTCAGTCGGGCGAGCGCTGATAAAGTCCGCGCCTGCGAAGGTTACCCGGAAAGACTCGGATTACCGCATCGTTGGCGCAGCCTGGGGGGCGCCGATCGACCGGGTCGAAGTTCAAATCGACCAGGGGCCTTGGGCACCAGCGACCATTGACCACAGTGAGGAGGCAGAGCACGCCTGGAAAATTTGGTCCCTGGCTTGGGCAAATCCCTCTCCTGGAGAACACACGGTGACCTCGCGCGCGGTCAGCACCACGGGACAAATTCAACCGGCGATGGACGATCCCTTGATTGCCAAGAAACACACATACTGGGAGAGCAATGGCCAGGTGACGCGCCGCGTGCGTGTCGGCTAGAGCATTTTGCAGCCAAATGGAATCATTTTGCGTCCGCATAAATGCGGCAAAACAAATAGTTAGAGCGGGTTACCGGTTCCAGGAGAGCCGGAACCGCTCTAAGAACTTGCGGCCATGTGGCAATTGCGTTTGGGTCAACCAGGAAGAGGCTGCCTGATCCGAAAGCTGGCGCCGCTCTATATCGAGCATGACGGCTGTGGGCCGTAGATCCTCTTCGCGACGATACCGCTCCCCGAAATCGGAAGCGGAACCCTTCAGCTTGGTGACCGAGGCGATGGCAGACTTGTCCGGTGGCGCAACCTTGGCCCCGTCGCCTCCGCGCGCCATCGCGGCAAGCCCCTCACCGCTCTATCGTACTGATCTCCGCATCGGGCAAGCACCAGGGTGCGTAGCGGAAATCGCGGATCTGGATGACCTCCTCGCCCGCCCATTCGACCAGCATGAAGCCGCGCACGGCGCCGTCCGGGTCCCCAGGGTTGCGGATGAGGATCGCCGGCCGGCCGTCGACAAAGCCCAGCGACAGCGCCCAATCGGTCGCGCGGTCGTAATTGCCGAAATAGGTCGACACCTCGGCCTTGCCGCGCAGGCGGACGCGGTTGACGACATCGAGCCGGACGTCCTCGGCGATCAGAGCCCTGACCGCGTCGAAGTCGCGGGCATTGAACAGGTCGACATAGCGCCGCAGCCGGCGCTCGTCATCGGCGTCGAGCCTCGGCGCGAGCGCCTGCTCGGGCTGCAGCGCCAGCAGCTTGAGCTGGGCCCGCCCGCGATGCAGCGCGGCCTTGGTGGCGGCGAGCGTCGCGCCGGTGACTTCGCAGGTCTCGTGCAGGCTGAGGCCGAGCACGTCGACCAGGATCACGGCGCTGCGCTGCGGCACCGAAAGCTGCATGAAGGAGCGCAGGCCGGTCTGGGCGGCGAGCCGGCTGTCGGCGCTACCGGAGGGGTCCTCGATGACGCTCATGTCGGCCTCGGTCATGCGCGACCTTTCCCGATTGCGCCGCCGCAGATGATCCTGCGCGGCATTGTGGGCGATGCGAAACAGCCATTGCTCCGGCCGTTCGACCATCGCGCCGCCGTCGATCGCCTGCAGCGCCTTGATCAGCACCTCTTGGACGATATCCTCGCCGTCGATCACCGAGCCGGCCATGCGCGCGCAGTAGCGATGCAGCCTTGGCCGCAACCCGACGAGCATCGCCTCCAAAGTCGCCCTGTTCATTTTCGGCGTAGCGTCCCATTTCTGCGCGAGCGGCATGGCAGGCGCTACCCGGCTTTTTGATCCGCCAGCATACGATAGTTGCCGATGACTTTGACAGGCGATCGCATTGCCGGGGTGGAGCGGCGCTGGGCGTGGTTTTCCGTAAACGCCTTGAAGGCCGCAAGCCCGGTCAGCGCCGACGAATCGCCGTCCTGACCGACGATGTGGACGAACGAACCGTCGTCCAGCTCGAGCACGAGATAGCGCACCGTCGGCGGCGCCGCCTCGGCAAGCGCTTCGAACACTTTTTCGACCAGCGCGCGGTTCTCTTCCAGGTCGGCTTGGTTCACACCATATCGAATGAGCGCATAATTCATCGTCGTCTCCTGAGTGGTTGGTATGAACGAAGGACGACCGGCCGCGCTGAAAAGATTCTCATTACCGAAGAATCTTTTCGGTTGCCCGGATCGTCTTTCCCGCGTGGGCGGCTGCGCGGCAGCCATCAAGCAGGAGAGACGATCATGCATATCCAGTTTGCCGAGCTTCCAGTGTTCGACCAGGACCGTGCCAAGGCGTTCTACACCAGGCATCTCGCCTGTCAGGTGCTGGCCGACCAGAAGATGGGCGATGGCGGCTGGCGCTGGATCGAGCTGGCATTTCCGCATGCGGTGACGAACCTGCACTTCATCAGGCGCACCGACGACGCCCCCGGCGCGGAGCCGGTATTGGTGCTGGTCGACGAAAATGTCGGAGCAATGAGCGCGGCGTTGAAGGCGAGCGGCGTCGAGATCGTCACCGAACCGCATGAGGCGCCCTGGCAGCCGGGCCGCACGGTGGCGGAGTTTCGCGATAGCGAAGGCAACCGCATGGTCCTCGCCAGCCGATGAGCCACCGGAGCTCTCTGTCCGGCCGCGCGTCGTACCTAAGTCCTACCTCCGGCCGGACCATCGGCCGTGCTTCCTTCGCATTATTATTTCGTGACCTCTGCGCCCCGGAACCTTCCCTTGCATCGGGCGTTCGGGCGCTGTATTCGCGATGCCTCATATTTAGGCAGGCGGAGGAAATGCGAATAAGGGCGGGTGGCAAAACAAACATGGGCCGGGGAGGAGCATCTTACCATGTCGAACCGTAAAATCGGAATGTCCCACAGTTTGGGGCTGCGCGTTGCTGACCTCAAAGCCAGAATGCGAAGCGCCCAGATCACCGAGCACGAGATGAAGACGTTTCAGAAAGTTGCCGCCATCATGGGAGGCGCCGAAGGCTCCCTGCGGCTGGATGCCGACGATCTGATCGCCGCATCCTTCCTTGCCGACCCTTAGAAGATCTCCCGCTACCCAGGTGAAGGGGGTGAACGCTGGTCAAATCCTATCGGGATTGAACCTGCGATTCCCGCCGGCGGAGCATCCGCCACCCCAAGCCGCATGCCAGGAGGACGTTGGCCAGCGCCAGACCGGAAAGCGCGGCCAACGTCCCATGCGGGCCGAAGCGCTCCAGCAGCAATGCGCCGGCCGAGGGTGCCGCCGCCTGGGCGATCAGGCTCGGCATGGCGAGGCGACCCATTAGTCTCGCATAGCCGTTCGAGCCGAACAGCGCGAGCGGCAGCGTTCCCCGTGCGATGGATTCGAGGCCGATGCCCGCGCCATAGAAACCGAGCGCCACCGGGATGATTGGCATGCCGGCCCAGAGCGCCGAAACGCCGATCGCCACAAAGGCAACTGAGGCGAACTTGGTCAGGATCGGATGGTGGTAGCGCGCAATCATCATCTCGATCGCGCGCGCCGCCACCTGGGACGGGCCGACCAGAGCGCCGAGCCCGACGGCCGCGGCCAGCGCCATGCCGCTGCCCTGCAGGATGGTGAGCAGATGCACCGACAGCGTCAAGGAGATTACCGCCGCAAGCGTGAGGGTCGCGGCCAGAACGATCATGATCGACGGATCCATATTGTTTTCCAGGACCGGTGCCGCCTCCTTCAATTCTGGTTTGACTGCCGGTTGCGGCGCCGCGCGGGGCAGGATCACCAGATAGAGCGGAAGCGCAATTGCCAGCTGAAAGGCGGCGTAAACCAGGCAGGTGCCGCGCCAGCCGACCTCCCCCAGCAGCAAGGCTGAGATCGGCCAGCAGATCGTGCTCGCAAGACCGCCGAACAGCGTCAGCGCGGTGATTGCGGAGCGCGCGCCGTGGCCGTAGTGGCGGCCAAGCGTGGCGAAAGCGGCATCGTAGAGCCCCGCACCCATGCCCAGTCCGATGATCAGCCAGGCAGCGATATAGGCCGCAAGGTTGGGAGCAAGGGCTAGCCCGATCTGGCCGACCCCGATGCATCCGGCGCTGAATGCCAGGACGTTGCGGCCGCCATGCCGCTCGATCGATGAACCGACGCGCGGAGAGATCAATCCCGCCATGAGCAAGCCGAGAGACAGCCCGCCGACAACCCATGCCAGCGGCCAGCCGGTATCGGAGGAGACCGCCGGTGCAATGACCGCGGGAAGATAGTAGGACGATCCCCACGCCATGATCTGCGTCAGGCCAAGCGTGGTTATGATCGCGCCGCTGCTGCGCAGGATGGCCGTCGAAGGCGGCGAAAGGCTCATGCCGCGACGCTGCAGCCGCAACCGCTTTTGCCGATCGCCTTTGCGTCGACATCGGCGACACAGCAGGCATCCGAAGCGGTGGGCGCCGGACCGCCGCAGCACCCCTTGTCGGCAGTACCGATGGTCGGCACGGTGCAGACGCCGGTCTCCGGCAGCACGAGCTGGACATTGTCGGCCGCCACCATGTCGCCGGCGATCGCTGCGGCGACGGAGCGGACCTGCTCATAGCCGGTCAGCAGCAGGAAGGTCGGCGCGCGGCCATAGCTCTTGATACCGACCGTATAGAACCCTTGCTCTGGATGGCTGAGCTCGCGGTGACCGTGCGGCGGCACGTCGCCGCAGGAGTGCTCGTTGGGATCGATCAGCGGCCCCAGTGCCTTGACGCTTTCCAGCCACGGATCGAGCTCGAGCCGAAGCTCGCGCGTCAGCGACAGATCCGGGCGTTGTCCGGTCGCGGCGATGATGCGGTCGACCGGGCCAAGCGCCTGCAAACCGTCCCTGGTCTGGCCTTCGACGACCAGCCGTCCGTCGGCATCGCGGATCGAAACAGCCGCAAAGCCCGTCACCAGCCTGACGCCGCCGCTCTCGGCGAGTTCGCGCACTTCGGCGCCGAGTTCGCCGCGTGCCGGCAATTGGTCGGCATCGCCGCCGCCATAGATGCGCACCAGATCGGTGCCGCGCGTTGTCCAGATGAAAGCCGTGCCGGCCTCCACATTTGCCAGGCTGGCGAGATCCAGCACCGCATTGGCGGCGGAATGGCCGGAGCCGGCGACCAGCGTCGTCTTCCCCGCATAAAGGCTGCGGTTGCGGCCGAGAATATCGGGTATGCCGTAGGCGATGCGGTCGGCAAATTCGGCTTCGCCTTCTGCAGGAATTCCGCCGGCGCCGAGCGGGTTCGGCATCTGCCAGGTTCCCGACGCATCGATGACGGCGCGGGCGCTGTCGCGCCTGGCGCCGGTGGAGGTTTCGACCACCAGCATGAACGGCCGGTTTTCGCGCTCCTTGCTCAGCACCTTGTCGGCGCCCCAGCGCGAAATGCCGACGACGCGGGCGCCGATTTCGATCGACGGCGACAATTGCGGAAGCTTTGCAAGCGGCTCGAGATAGTCCGCGACGAGGTCGTCCGCGGTCGGGAATGCCTCGGGCTCGCGCATCCGCCAGCCATGCGCCTCGAGCAGGTCTCTGGCCGCCCGATCGACGCAATAGCGCCAAGGCGTGAACACCCGGACATGGCCCCAATCCCTGAGATTGGATGCAACCGCATTGCCGGCTTCATAGACTTTGACAGGAACGCCCTGCGCGATGAGGTGGACCGCTGCCGCCAGACCGACCGGCCCGGCGCCGATCACCGCCACAGGGAGTTTTTCGATCGTATCCATATCTTCCATCCTTCCGGTAATTTCGAATTATAATGCCAAAAAAATCACGCCGCCGTTTTGGCGACCGCTTCCGCCGATGCCGGCGCACAGGTGCCGTCGGCGCAGCATTCGTCCGCGAGGTATCCGATGAGCCCGTTCATGGCGGGATAGTTGGCCCGGCAGATCAGCGTGGTCGCCTGGCGCTCCTGCGTTACCAGGCCGGTGTCGACCAGCCGCTTGAGGTGATGCGACAGCGTCGAGGCGGCGATACCGAGCCTGTCCTGGATGCGCCCGACCGGCAGCCCCTCATCGCCGGCTCGCACCAGCGTCCGATAGAGCTGCAACCGCGTCGGGTTGCCGAGGGCTTCAAGTTGCGCGGCTGCTTTTTCGAGTTTCATGAAAATAAGCTATTTCCAGAATCGCTGCACGTCAAGAGAATTTCGACAAAGATCGAAATAAGACGATATCTAGCCGACGCGCTTACCGCTGGCGTCGATGACGACCTCGCCGTCCTCCTTGGTGAACGGGCCGATATCCGGATTGGGCAGGATATCGAGCACCGCTTCGGAGGGTCGGGCGAGCATGGTGCCGAGCGGCGTCACCACGATAGGCCGGTTGATCAGGATCGGATGCGCCAGCATGAAATCGAGGATCTCGTCGTCGCTCCACTTGGGGTCGCCCAGGCCGAGTTCGCCATAGGGCGTGCCCTTCTCTCGTAGCAATTGGCGCGGCGTCATGCCCATCGCCGCGATCAGCTCGACGAGTTTTTGCCGCGATGGCGGGTTCTTCAGACATTCGATCACCTCCGGCTCCTCGCCGGACTGCCTGATCATGGCCAGCGTGTTGCGCGAGGTGCCGCAATCGGGGTTGTGGTAGACGGTGATGGTCATTGCGCAGCTTTCATCTGTCCGACTGGTTTCGGTTGGGCGAGCAACCACCCTGCCAATGCCACGGCCAGCAACGCGCCCAAAAGCTCGGCGGCGATGAAGCCCGCCAGATCGGCGGGGCGGATCCCGGCAAACGTGTTGGAGAACGCACGGGCGATGGCGACGGCCGGATTGGCGAAGGATGTCGACGCGGTGAACCAATAGGCGGCGGTGATATAGAGCCCGACCAGCCAGGGGATCGAATCCGGACGTGAGCGCAGGCCGGCGAGGATGGTGAAGACCAGCCCGAAGGCGGCAACCAACTCCGCAATCCATTGCCCGCTTCCGGTCCGCACCGTCGCCGACACTTGCAGGATCGGCAGTTCGAACATCGCGTGCGCGAGCAACGTTCCGGCGATGCCGCCGGCAATCTGGGCGGCGACGTAAGCAAGCGCTGCGTTCGTTTCGATCTCGCGTCGAAGCGCGAATACCAGCGTCACCGCCGGGTTGAAGTGCGCTCCGGATATCGGCCCGAATATGGTGATGAGCACGACCAGGATCGCCCCGGTCGGCAAGGTGTTGCCGAGCAGGGAGACGGCGACATCATTGCTCAGCCTGTCAGCCATGATGCCGGAACCGACCACGGTGGCGACCAGCAGAGCTGTGCCGAGGGCTTCGGCGGTAAGGCGGCGGGAAAGATTGGCCATGATGCTCAGCCGGCCTTCGGCAGATTGCGGCCGATCTCATCGAGGCGCTTCTGCAAGGCAAGCTTGTCGACCGCATTGATCGGCAGGCTGACAAAGATCGAAATCCGGTTGTTGAGCATGCGGTAGGCTTCGGCAAAGGCGAGATGCTTTTCCGCCTCGGTGCCTTCAACAGCGGCAGGATCAGGTACGCCCCAATGCGCCGTCATCGGTTGCCCTGGCCAGACAGGGCAGGATTCCTCGGCGGCATTGTCGCAGACCGTGAAGACGAAGTTCATCTCCGGGGCTCCGGGCACGGCAAACCCTTGCCAGTCCTTCGAACGGGCAAAGGACGTATCGTAGTTGAGGCTTTTCAAAAGCTGGAGGGCATAGGGATGAACCTCTCCCTTCGGATGCGATCCAGCCGAATAGGCCTTGAACTTGCCGGCGCCGACGCGGTTCAGGATCGCCTCGGCGAGGATCGATCTTGCCGAATTGCCGGTGCAGAGAAAAAGAACATTGTATGGCTCGCTCATGGCGTACCCTTCCCTTCTAGCAGTTGCAGGTCACGGCCTGGATGACCGGCTGGCAAAGTTCCGGCGCGCCATTGCAGCAATCCTCCATGAGGTAGGCCAGCAGATCGCGAAAGCCGGTCATATCGGCGAAGTAGCGCACGCTGCGGCCCTCTCGTTCGGTCCGCACCAGGCCTGCATGCGACAGGATCTTGAGATGGGCCGACATCGTATTCGGCAACGCGGTGAGCCGTGAGGCGATCTCGCCCGCAGCTACGCCCTCGGCGCCGGCCCGCACCAAAAGCCGAAAAACGTCCAGCCGGGTCTCCTGGCCGAGCGCGGCAAGTGCGGAAAGGGCGAGCGTCTTGTCCATATTTCCAGATTTCCAGAAATGGGGAATAGAGTCAACGCGCCTATGCCGGTGACGGCTCGCCTAGCTTGTCAGCCAGGCACTGTGGCGGCGACCGCATCAGCGCGACCAAGGCTTGCAACCGCTTTCCTGACCCGCTGCAGATGCGCCTGGCGACCGGCGGCCGAGACGCTGTCCATCCGGTAGAGCGCCACGAATTTGGTCCGGCACAGCGGATGGCAGACGGAGCGGAAGCCGCGCAGCAGGGTTCGCCGGCCGGGCTGTCCCATGATCCACGACATCAGCGGCGTGGCACCGCATGTGGTCATCGCCATCACCCGGCGTATGTGCCGCAATTTGGGCCGTGGACCGCGGCGTGCGGTCGGCATCTCGAAAGCGAAGCCCGGCACCAGCACGCGCTCCAGCCAGCCTTTCAGCATCGCCGGCACGCCATACCACCAGGTCGGGTAAATGAAGACGACCGCCTCCGCCCAGAGCAGCTCCTGCGCATGTTCGTGCACGGGTTGCAGGTTCGCCGCCTTGTCGTGGTAGCCGCGCCACTCCTGCGTGCGCATGACTGGATCGAAGCCGGTCGCATAGAGGTCGAGCAGGTGGACCTGATGGCCGCGATCGGCAAGCGTCTCCAGCACCATATCGCGGACGGCGCCATTGAAGCTGTCCGTGCAGGGATGGCAATAGACGACGAGGACCTTCATCTTGCGCTCAGCCCGGTCGGTCACGAGAGGATCGCGGTGGTGCCTGCAGGCGCGTCGCATGCAAACAAGCCACCCGCAGACATAGTCGATCAGCTGTTTTCATGCGAAGCCCCCCAGCCCGTATCAAGACGCAACAGCTCCAGTCACGTCAAGGCCCGCTCGTTCGCTCAAAGAAAATTGCGCAGACATGGGCTTGCCGGAGGGCGCTGTCCCGGCCCTTCTGTCCCGCAAGCCGTCCGGTCCTTCAGTCGCCCATAAGCATTGCTTTCAGAGCATCCGCACCTAGCTTCAGGGCGTATCCAAACCTCGGGAGAAAAAGATGCAGACAGGAAAACTGAGCGGCAAGATCGCCTTGGTGACTGGTGCCTCCTCAGGCATCGGCGAGGCCACCGCCTTGGCGTTGGCGGCCGAGGGCGCCACGCTGGTGATTGCTGCGCGGCGCACCGAGCGCCTGGACAGTCTGGCGAGGCGGATCCGTGAGACCGGCAGTGCGGCGCTGCCGATTGTCGTCGACGTCACCGACGAGACGCAAGCCACGGCGATGGTCGAACGGGTCCAGCAGGAGTACGGCCGGCTCGACATTCTGCTTGCGGTTGCAGGCGTCGGCGTCGCCGCGCCGTTCCGCAACACGACGCCGGAAGAGTACCGCCGGATGGTCGACGTCAACATTCTCGGGCTGCTTTATCCGATCCATGCGGCACTGCCCTCGATGCAGCGGCAAGGCGCCGGCCACATCGTCGTCGTCTCGTCCGGCACCGGCCGTTATATCCACCCTTCGGTGGTCTATTCCGGCACCAAGCACGCGGTGAGCGCGATGGCGGAATCGCTGCGCCGCGAGATCGGCAAGGACGGTATCCGCGTCACCTGCATCGAGCCCGGCGCCGTCAAGACCGAGTTCACCCGGAATATGCGCGCCGATGTGCGCCAAGCGGTCGAGCAAAGGCTGGGCGACATGGAGCAGCTGGAAAGCGAGGACATCGCCGCCGCCATCTTGTACGCGGTGACCCAGCCGCCACGGGTCAACGTCAACATCCTGACCCTCTATCCGACCGAGCAGGCGTGAGGGCCGCAAAGGTGGTACCCTGCCGCCCCCGCAGCCCTGCAGCATCATCCGCCGGTCATCAGCGCGAACACAAGCTGCCGCAGCTTGCCGCCCGGGCCGAATTCGACCCGGTCGAAATCGCGGCTCGCCTGCCGCTGTGCCTGCGAAATTCCGGCGAGACGTCTCGTAACTTCGGTCCTGATCTTGCTGCAGCCACGGTCATCGGCGACGGTCAGGCCGATGGTGGCCGCCTCGATCTTATGCACCATGTCGATGATGCTGGCGCCATGCACCTTCTCGTGGGCGGCAAGGCCGGCTGAGAAGATCTCCCAGTTCTTCTGGATTGCGCCCGGCAGCCGCGCAGCCGGCTTCGGCAAGGTGTAGGTGATGATCAGCTTCGGTCGCGCCGACACCAGTACGCAGGCGTCGCCTTGCGGCTGGTAGTCCCTCACCCAGGTCAGCTTGAAATTGGTATGCGCGATGACCCGGCGCTCGCCGAGCAGCGGCCCGCGCCCGCCGATCGAGGCATAGAGCTCCGGGCCGGACTGCCCCGAGATGGCATAGGTCTCGACCTTCTCGACCGCCTGCCAGCCGGCATGCGCCAGCGATGTCGGCAGAAAGGCGAGCAGCAGGCAAAGGCGAACGGCTGTTTTCATGCAAGTCCTCGCAGCCGCCGTGATCGATGCAAGTGGCGAGCAGTTCCCTTCCGTGGACACAGCCGGCAGCCGGCTATGCTGGGATGCTCGTATACAAGAATCCACAGGTAACGCCATGTCGCCGCGACCGAACATTGCCGGGCAACGCCCTGCCCCCGGAACCCAGCCTCCCGGTGTCAGCCTGCCGCGCGCTGTCTAACTTGGCCTGTGCTTCGCCGCTGGGTCGCCCCCACGGATGAGGCGACCCACTGTTCCGCGGCGCTCGAGACGGCTCGCGAAACGGACGACCCGCAGATGAATTTTTCGTGTTATGATGAGCTTGCAACACGCGTAATCTCGACCTCGGCAATATGGCAGAGGTCGAAAGTTATTGCCTTGGCACAGGAAGCTTTCGCCCCCGGCAACTTGATCGCCTCCGAAACGCTGGGTGTGCTGCTTTCCCTGACTGACCCAGGGCGAGGAGGTTGTCCATGTCCACGAGTAGTGTTGACCGCCCGCTGCAGCCGGGCGACCGGGCACCGAATGTTGTGCTCAATGCGATCTCACGCGAAGGCAAGATCGCGCTCGATGATTTTCGAGGCCGTAGCCCGTTGTTGATCGGTTTATTCCGAGGCCTGCACTGTCCGTTCTGCCGGCGCCATGTCGCGGCGATGGCGCAACTTAAGCCGGCCCTGCGTGAGAAAGGCGTCGAATGCCTGGCGGTGGTCAATACGCCAGTCGAGCGGGCGCGGCTCTATTTCCGTTACCACCCGGCACCCGATCTTCTCGCCGCATCCGACCCGGAGCGGGCCTCGCACCGTGCCTTCGGCTTGCGCGAGGTCGGGATGGAAACGGTCATGGCGATACCGTTCCATCTCCCGGGCGAGTTGCCCGAGCCTATGGACGTCATGGCAATGAATGAATTTCTTAACAAGAAGGAAGGTTATGAGATTACGGAAGTCGATCAGCAGGCGATGGCTTCCAGCCAGGCGCAGCTTGTCGGCCAGTTCCTAATCGACCGGGCGGGCATCGTACGCTGGAACTTCACTGAAGTTCTGGAGGATGGCCTCAACACCTTCAGAGCGCCGAATCCCGAGGAATTGATCTCGGCAGCTTCCGAAGTTGCACATACTTAGGCTGCGGAACCAGGCTGCTGAAAGCTCGCTCGACGAGCACCGAACTGTGGTGATTTTGGATTCAACCATCATCGAGATGCTCAGGCGCGGAGGGCTAACGGCCGGCTGGCGTGCCGTCCAAGTGGTACAGCGCGTGGTCCAGGCGGAGTGGCGCATGGTCGTCTTCGATCCCCATCAATGGTTTGCTGCCCGGGTGTGTACCCGGCGCGTTTACCTGAGGTGTCGCCCGGTGTCGGGCGGCAGCATCGGGAAGGTTCCTGGGCGCGTTGAAAGCCCACGGCGCTGAGCGGATCAAGATGGATCCGGCGCGGACTTCTGCTCGCCATTGCCGAAAGCTTTCGCCGCAAAAGGGCGGATCACTGGTTGCTAGACTAGCGGGCGGCGAGCGTTTCCGACCGTTTGCAATACAGGCGGACGCCGACGGGCACGATCTCATAGCCGGCATTGTTCAACTGGAGCTTCATCTCCTCGAAATGCCGCTTTGAGCCGCTGACGATCGATTCAGGTGTGTAGTCCCAGCCATTGCGGGCAGCATTGGCCAGAATGTCGGCGTAGAGTCGCATGCTCGTGATTTTCACATCCGATTCCAGCACCTGCCTGCATCCTCTTGCGAACGACGGCGACAGACCCGCCGAAAAACTCAAAATCGTGCATGCAATAACGACCGAAACGGTACGCATGGAAGCCCTCCCCTGACTACAGCTGTTGCTGCGGGCGACCTTGCAGTTTGTGCGTCAGCGGCGGCATCGGGCAGATGCAGTATTCGACCACCTGCATTTGTAGTATTCTTCCGCTGGGGACGGGGTTCCAGCATGATGCTCAACGACGCTTCGAAAGCCCAGGCGCTCGACGCCTTGTCGGGTCGCGAGCGCGCGGTTGCGGAAAAATTCGCGTCCGGTATGACTTACCGTGAAATCGGCAAGGCGCTTTTCATTGCCCCGACCACAGTTCGCACTCACCTTGCGAGCATCTACGAAAAGCTCGGCGTACGGACGAAGATCGGGCTCGCGACCTACTTTAGCGGTATCCCGCGCGCGTCGCAGGAAGCGCTTTTGCCTTTGTCCGAAGCCCCGCCAACGCTTGCCATATTCCCGATTGAATGCCTCAATTCCGAAGAGCGATGGCGTCGCTTTGCCGATGGCCTGTCGTCGGACATCACCATCGACCTGGCGCGCTACGCAGGCTTGCCTGTCATAGCCTTTCACACGATGAAATCACTGGGCAGCAAGCCGGCCGATTTTGCCGCGGACGGTAAGATGCTCGGCGTCACCTATATAGTTTCGGGCCGGTTGCGCGCCGACGACCAGAGGGTTCGCTTGACGATAGAGCTTGCCGATGCTCGTAACGGCGTCAGCCTGTGGAGGGAGCGCTACGACCGGCCTGTCGAGGACATTTTCGAGCTGCAGGACAGCCTGACCGAAAGCATCATCAATATGTTGGCCGGCAGCTACGGAACCCTCGCCACCGTCGGCCGCAATGCGGTTCGCCGCAAGCCGCCGGCCAGCCTGCGCGCCTATGATTGCTATTTGCTCGGTGTAGAACAGCACACGACGTTCAGCCGCGCCGGCAATGCGGCGGCGATCCGTCTGTTTTTACGAGCGCTGGAGCTTGACCCCACTTTCGCCAACTGCTGGGCCGAACTCGCCTATGCCTATTCGATCGAGGCCTGCAACGGCTTTGGCGACGACGTGCTGACCTCGATCGAGAACTGGCGGACGGCGGCCGAAAACGCACTGCGCCTCGACCCGACGGACAGTTGCGCCCACGCGTGCCTTGGCAACCTCAGAGCATGCCTTGGCGATCTCGAAGGAGCGGAGAGCGCCCACCGGCGCGCTCTCGAATACGGCTTCAATCATGCCGGCATATTGCCGCTACTTGCCGGCAGCAAGGCGCTTGTCGTTGGCGATCCGGCCGAGGCAATTCCGCTCATCGAGCGTGCCATGCGGCTTAACCCACTGGCCCCGCCCTGGTATTTCGGCATGCAGGGCCGCATTCTGTTCGCCGCCGGCAGACACCGGCAAGCCATTGCAGCGCTCCGCCGGAGTTCGCCGGAGTCGCCGGACGTGCTGATGTTTCTCGCGCTCGCGCATGCGGCCACGAGTGAGGCCGGCGAAGCGGCCAGGTTTGCCGCCCGTTTGAAAGCCGAATTCCCCGAATTTTCGGTCGAACGCTTCATCACTGCCTATCCCGTGACCAATCCGGATGCCGTGCTGGCCATACGCGACGCCGCAAGGCTGGCAAGGCTCATCTAACAGGGCCGCATGCATCCGAGGCGACATTCCAGTCCTTGCGTGGACACAGTCGGCAGCCGGTTATACTGGAAACGCGTAACGAGAACCAACGCCATGTCGCCGCGACCGATCATTGCCCGGCAGCGCCCTGCCCCCGGGACCCAACCTCCCGGCGTCAGCCTCTGTCGCGCGTTGTCGAAGCTTGGCCTTTGCTCGCGCAAGCAGGCCGAGCTTCTGGTTGCCGAGGGCCGCGTGCGGGTCGCCGGCAAGATCGTGCGCAACGGCTCGATGCGCGTCGATCCAGGCCGCGACCGCATCGAGGTCGACGGCCGCCGCGTCGCCGCCGAGCGCAAGGTCTATCTGATGCTCAACAAGCCGCGTGGGCTGGTCACCACCCGTGTCGACCCGCAGGACCGCGGCACCGTCTATGATTGCCTGGCCGGGCTCGACCTGCCTTTCGTCTCGCCCGTCGGCCGCCTCGACAAGGCCAGCGAAGGCCTGCTGTTGATGACCAACGACACGCGCCTTGCGCAGCGCCTGCTCGACCCCGCCTCGCATGTCGCCAAGACCTATCACGTGCAGATCGGCGCGCTGCCCGACGAGGCCATGCTGGCGCGGTTGCGCGCCGGCGCGACAGTCGACGGCGAATTGCTGACGGCCCGCTCGATCGAGCTGCTGCGCGGCGGCACCAGCACCGCCTGGCTGGAAATCGTGCTCGACGAGGGCCGCAACCGCCATATCCGCCGGCTGCTCGCCGCCTACGATATCGAGGTACTGCGCCTGGTACGGATCGCGATCGGATATCTGCAACTCGGCGACCTTGCCAAGGGCAAGGTACGCCATCTGACCGCCGAAGAGCTGGCGCTGCTTCGGGCCTGAGCACCAGGCAACTGGAGACCCCTCGAACCGAAGCGGCAATTGACATTTGCATCTCTGTTTCATATTTTCCATTTGTGAAACCGAAATGCGCCGATGCAGTCAAAGTGTCAGGCTGACACGCATGGGCGAAGCTGGCTTGGAAGCCGGAGAGAAAATATGGCTACGGCGTTGCGGACGGTTCCCAGATTCCTGGACGAATTGGGCACGTTTGGCGGTCTCAAGGGAACCGATATTGCAAACATCACCGACGTGTCCAAGGCCACGGTTTCGAGGTGGAAGGCCGGCGACATCAAGCCCCAGCCACGCAGCGAGCTCATTTTATCGGATCTGCACTATATCGTCGGCCGACTGCAGGAATTCTACGAGCCAAGCGATATCCGCACCTGGCTTTACGCTCGCCACCCGCAATTGAACGGTGAAAGGGCGATAGATCTCATTCACGACGACCGTGCTCTCGACGTGCTCAAAGTCATCGATCGGCTTGAGAACGAGGTCTTTCTCTAGTTGGCGATCGCCGGGCGGAAACGACACGATAGCCGGCTCATCGACGCTATCGAGGCAATAGTTCCGGTCGAATACTCCGGAACGGTTTGGCGTGTCGTGCGCCAGGGCCGCAGCCCGATCCAATGCTCGAGCTCCGGTGGCCGTTGGGACGATGGAACATTCGACGTGCTCTACACCTCGCAAGAGCGCGAAGGTGCCTTGAGCGAGATGAGATTCCACCTGACGCGGGGGCAGCCAGTGGTCCCTTCACGTGTCAGATACAATCTCTTCGAGATCGATCTTTCTTTGGACCGGACGCTCAGATTGCTCGACCTGGCCGCCTTGCAGACCCTTGGCCTCGACACCTCGCGCTACGGCCAGCTTTCGTATCAGGAAAAGCACGCCGAATATCCGAGGTCGCAAGACATCGGCGAGGCCGCATATTTCCTCGATTATGACGGTCTGATCGTGCCCAGCGCGCGATATGACTGCCTGAACGTCGTCGCGTTTTGTGATCGGCTGCCGGCCGGGGCGATAACGACAAGAACCGATCACGGGGAAATCGACTGGACTTAGCGGCGGGTCCGCCGCCGTCAGGTAAGGCCGCCGACCTCGTCTATGTGGCGCGACATGTCGTCGGGTCTGCACAGCCGCGGGACGTCACCCGCCGCGAAGCGTCATGGATTTCGGCAAAATCCAGCCCATATCCTAGGTGTGGAGCTTTGAGCGTGAAACTCGCGCGTGCGGTTTTGCTTGCCGCGGCTTTCGTGGCTGTTGCGGCCGTTTGTCCCTCTTCCGCAACCGGAGAGGCGAATGGCCGGGAGAAAATTGCGTTGCGCGTCGAGATCGACGGCGCCATCGGTCCGGCGAGTGCCAGGCAGCTCGAGGAAGCGCTGGCGGTGGCCGCGGACCGAAACGTCGAGGCTCTCATCCTGCAGATGGACACGCCCGGCGGGCTGGTCACCAGCATGCGCGAGATGATCGCCGGCATTCTCGCCTCGCCGGTTCCAGTCATCGGCTATGTCGCGCCTGCCGGCGGGCATGCGGCGAGCGCCGGAACCTATATCCTCTACGCCACCCATCTGGCGGCGATGGCGCCCGGCACCAATCTGGGCGCGGCAACGCCGATCGAGATGGGCGGGCCGCTGCCATCGTTCCCGGACGGCGGCAAGAACGATGGCCCCGAGGGGGACAAGGACAAGAAGAACGCACCCGCGGGCGATGCGATGATCGCCAAGGCGACGAACGATGCCGTTGCCCTGATCCGCAGCCTGGCTGAATTGCGCGGGCGCAATGCCGAATGGGGAGAAAAGGCCGTGCGCGAGGCGGCCAGCCTGTCGGCCGGCGCGGCGCTGCAGCAGCATGTCATCGACTTCGTCGCCCGCGACACCACCGAACTGCTTCAACTGGCCGACGGCCGGACCGTCGAGGTCGCCGGCAAAAAAGAGGCATTGGCGACGAAAGGGCTGCCGGTCGAAACGCTCGAGCCAGGCTGGCTCATACGGCTTCTCGCCGTCATCACAGACCCCAACATCGCCGTCATCCTGATGCTGGTCGGCGTCTATGGCCTCGTCTTCGAGTTCACGAGCCCGGGCGCGGTCGCGCCCGGCGTGATCGGCACGATTTGCCTTCTGCTCGGGCTCTATGCGCTCAATCTCCTGCCGATCAGCTATGCCGGCCTGGCCTTGATGCTGCTTGGCATCATCTTCCTGGTCGTCGAAGCCTTGAACCCGACTGTCGTCCTTGGGCTGGGAGGCGTGGCTGCGTTTCTGCTGGGTGCTGCCATGCTGCTCAGGATCGAGGGGCCCGGCTTCGAGATGTCGTGGGCCGTTATCGGCACCGCCGCCGTCCTGACGCTCGGCCTGGCACTGTTGACCGGCAGCTATCTGTGGGCGGCCCGCAAGAACGTTCCGCGTGTTGGCGCACAGGCCATGCAGGGTCTGCCGGCGGAGGTCCTCGACTGGCAGGGCAGCGAGGGCCACGTGCTCGCCCGGGGCGAGCGCTGGCGGGCAAAAGCCGACGAACCGCTTGCAGTGGGCGACAGCGTCGAGGTGGCCGATGTCAGAGATCTTGTGCTGACGATACGGCGCCGCAATGTGAGAAGCGATGGAGCAAGGCAATGATCATCGGTTATGTGGCCTATCTGGCAGCAGCACTCGTCGTGGTCATGTTCCTATCCGCGGCCATTCGCATCCTGCGGGAATATGAGCGCGGCGTGGTCTTCACGCTCGGCCGCTTCACCGGGGTCAAGGGCCCCGGCCTTATCATCCTCATCCCCTTCGTGCAGCAGATGGTGAAGGTCGACCTGCGAGTGGTGGTCCAGGACGTGCCGCCGCAGGACGTGATCTCGCGCGACAACGTCTCGGTGAAGGTGAACGCGGTGCTGTATTTTCGTATCGTCGACGCTGAGCGGGCGGTGATCCAGGTCGAAGACTTCATGACCGCCACCAACCAGCTGGCACAGACCACGTTGCGCTCGGTGCTCGGCAAGCATGAGCTCGATGAAATGCTGGCCGAACGTGACAAGCTTAACAGCGACATCCAGGAGATCCTCGATCAGCGAACCGATGCCTGGGGCATCAAGGTCTCCGATGTCGAGATCAAGCATGTCGACCTCAACGAGAATATGGTCCGCGCCATCGCCAAGCAGGCCGAGGCCGAACGGCTGCGGCGTGCCAAAGTGATCAATGCCGACGGCGAACAGCAGGCGGCGGCAAAACTCGTCGAGGCCGGCAAGATGCTGGCCGAGACACCGCAGGCCATGCAGCTGCGCTATTTCGAGGCTCTCCATGACATCGCCGGTGAGCGCTCGTCGACGGTCGTGTTTCCGGTGCCGATGGATCTGCTCGGTCATTTCATCAAGCAGGGTGGAGGCGGAGGCGGCTGAGCGCGTAATCTCCCGCCTCGAGGAGGGAGATCAGCACCCTCACCTCCGCCACGGCGGGACCGGCGCAAAGCGTTTGCCGATCCAGTCGGCGAAGGCACGTGTCTTGGCGGCTTGCCCCTTGGCCGAAGGCATGACGACATAGACGGCGCCCTCATCGGCAAGCGTCCAGTCCTCCAGCACTGGCACCAGCCGGCCGTCGGCGAGCTCGCGTCCGACCAGCCAATCCGTGCTCATCATCAGCCCGACGCCTTGCACGGCGGCTTCGACCAGCACCTCGGCATCATCGGTGACCAGGGGGCCGGAGACCTCGATACTGACGCGCCGGCCCGAACTGTCGGTCATCTCCCAGGCCGGAAAAGTCTGGAAGCCTGAGAAACCGAGACAGCTGTGTTCCAGCAGCGCTTCAGGTTCGGTCGGCGTGCCCCGGCGGGCGAGGTAGGACGGCGCCGCGCACAGCAGCCGCCGCCGTGTCGCGACCTTGCGCGCCACCAGCCGCGAATCCTCCAGTGCGCCGAGACGCACGGCGACATCGAAATTCTCGGCGACGAGATCGACGAAACGGTTGGAGAACTCGGCCTCGATACGAACGTCGGGAAATTCGGCGAGAAACTGCGGCAGCAGCGGGGCGATCCACATGCGCCCGAACGAGCCGGGCAGCGCCAGCCGCAGCACGCCGCGCGGCCCGCCGCCGGCATGCGCCGACGCGGCAGCCTCGGCTTCGTCGACCGCGGCCAGGATGGCGCGGACGCGGACGAGAAATTCCGAACCCGCCTCGGTCAGCGACACGCTTCGCGTCGTCCGGTGCAGCAGGCGCACGCCCAACCGCTCTTCCAGCGAGGCAAGGCGCCGCGACAGGATCGTCGCGTCGCGGCCGATGCGAGCCGCCGCCTTGGTGAAGGAGCGTGCTTCGGCGATTGCCGCGAAGGCGGCCATTTCGGCCAATGCTGCCGGTTCGTACGATTGCTGCATCAGACGCAGAGCTCAAATGTAAAAGCCAAGGATTATATACCAATAGCGCAGCAGCTAGTTTCACTCAATCCCGGCCCGTCAATCGGCCATTAACCGGAGTGAGACATGAAAGCGATCGAACTGACTGCCCCGAAACTGGACGCGTTTCGCGCGGCCACCGTTCCCACGCCTGAACCGCAGCGTGGCGAAGTGCTGATCCGCCTGCGCGCCGCAAGCCTCAATTTTGTCGATGTCGCGGTAGCGAGCGGCAACTATCCAGGTCCGAGCTTTCCGCTCATTCCCGTCGTCGACGGCGCCGGCGAGATCGTCGGCATCGGCGAGGGCGTGTCGAGGGTCGCCATCAACGACCGCGTCATCGCCCACGCAAAACCGCGCTGGATCGGCGGCCGTCCTCGGCCTTACGAGACAAGAGAGATGCGCGGCCTGACGCTGCCCGGCTCGCTCGCCGAGTATGTCGCGCTGCCGGCCAATGCCGTCGTGCCGATGCCGGCGCATCTTTCCTTCGAAGCGGCAGCGACGCTGCCGATCGCCGGCACCACCGCATGGAATGCGATCCGCGCCGCCGATGCCGGGCCGGGATCGGTCGTCGTCCTGCTCGGCACCGGCGGTGTCTCGATCTTGACCCTGCAGCTGGCCAAGGCAGCCGGCGCCACGGTCATCATCACCTCGTCGTCTGACGAAAAGCTGGCCCGCGCCAAGGCTTTGGGTGCTGATCACCTCATCAATTATCGTGAGACGCCGGACTGGGACGCCAAGGTGCTCGAGTTGACCGATGGCCTCGGCGCCGATCTGATCGTCGAAACCGGCGGCTCGGCCACCTTCGCCCGCTCCATCAATGCCGCGGCGCCTGGCGGCACGGTGTTCGCCATCGGCTTCGTCACCGGCGCCGAGGCCACCACGAACCTGCTGCCTATCATCATCAAGGCACTCAAGGTGGTGGGCAACAACACCGGTTCGGTATCCGACCTGCGCGACGCGGCGCGCGCCATCGGCGCCGCCCATATCGATCCGGTCATCGACACGGTCTACAGCCAGCACCAGGCGACCGAGGCCTACGCCCATATGGCAGCTGGCGGCCGGCATTTCGGCAAGCTTGCGTTTACGCTTTCGTGGTGAGCCTGGAGAAGGCGCCGTCGCTGAAGCTGCCGATCTCCCCCCTCGTGGGGGAGATGTCCGGCAGGACAGAGGGGGGCGCGAAGGATCGCCGGCATTCCGGTCGACCTATGATGAGCTGAGAAATTTGGGCAGTTATGTGAACTGCGATGGAAGAGGTCGGCGGGACAGCGCCCCTCTCTGGCCTGCCGGACATCTCCCCCACAAGGGGGGAGATTGGCAGCTTCGCTGTCTGCTCTTAAATCAGCTTCTCCAGCGTGATCGGCAGGTCCCGCACCCTTTTCCCGGTGGCGTGGAACACCGCGTTGGCGATCGCCGGCGCCACGCCAACAATGCCCAGTTCGCCGACCCCCTTGCCGCCAAGCACCGAGGAGTGCGGATCGGGAATACCGACCGAGATCACCTCGATATCGGGAATGTCGGCATTCGTGGCGATGAGATAGTCGGCGAGATTGTTGTTGACGATGCGCCCATGCCGGCGGTCGACGATGCCTTCCTCGAGCAGCGCCTGGCCGATGCCCATGATGATACCGCCCTTCCACTGGCTTTCGGCGAGCTTGGGGTTGTAGAGCCGGCCCGAATCCAGCGCCGACACCACGCGGGAGACGCGAACCGTGCCAAAGTCCTCGTCGACGCGGACTTCGATGAAATGCGCGCACCAGCTGTGGCGGGAATAGTCGCCCTCGGTGTGCGGCAGCGCCATGGCTATGGTGGTGTAGTTCTTGTAGCGGTCCTCGACCGTTGAATTGGCCGGCATGGTGTCGCCCTTCGCCTCGATATGCTCGCGCCCGACGCTGCTGAGCAGTTCGGCGATGGAAACTTCAGGGCCGTTGCCGCGCGGTGAAGCGATGCGGCCATTGGCGACGACGAGCGTGTTGGCCTGCAGCGCATGGAACGGCGAAGCCGGATCGCTGATGGCGAGCCCGATCAGTTGGTCGAGCGCGGCACTCGCCGCCTTGTGGACGGCGCCGGTCATCACCCCGGCCAGCCGCGAACCGCCGGTGACGCCGGCACGGGCATAGCGGGAATCGCCAAGCTTGACGACGACGTTTTCCGCCGGCACGCCCACCACCTCGGCGGCGGTCTGCGCCAGGATCGTGTAGGTGCCCTGCCCCATGTCGATCGATGAGCTTTCGACCTCGACCGAGCCGTCGGCGAGAATGCGCACGACCGCCTCGCCATAGGCGCGCCGCACCGGGTAGGTGCCTGCCGCGACACCCCAGCCGATCAGCTGGTTGCCGTCGCGCATCGAACGCGGCCGGGGGTTCCGCTTCGACCAGCCAAAGGCTTCGGCGCCGGCCGCGAAGGCCTCACGCAGCTGCCGTGTCGACCACGGCTTCTTCGCATGCGGATCCTGCTCGGCATAGTTCCTGAGCCGGATTTCCAGCGGATCGATACCGACCTCATAGGCGAGTTCGTCGATGGCGCTTTCGATGCCGAAGGCGCTCGGGTTCTCGCCCGGCGCGCGCAATGCCCCCGGCACCACCGTGTTGACCCGCACGACGTTCTGCCGCGACGAGAAATTCGGCGTCGCGTACATGACCGAGGTGACCGAGCCGAGCGGCTCGACCCACATGCCGTCGACCGAGGTCTCGTTGACGCCGCGATGCACGATCGACTGGATCTGGCCCTCCGCGTTGGCGCCGAGCGCCACGGTCTGGCGCGTTGCCGCCCGTCCGCCATAGGCGGTGAAGGTCTGCGGCCTGGTGACCGCCAGCTTCACCGGCCGTCCCAGCATTTTCGCGGCGACTGCCGCTACAGCGCCGTAGCCATAGGCAAACGCTTTGGAGCCGAAGCCGCCGCCAATATAGGGCGAGACAAGGCGCACATTCTCGAACGGCACGCCAAACCATTCGGCATAGGTCCGCGCCATGCCGTCGACCCATTGACTTGGCTCCCAGACCGTCAGCTGGTCGCCCTGCCACTTTGCGATCAGGCCATGCGGCTCCATCGGCGCCTGGTATTCGCGCGGCGTGTTGTAAGCGTTGCAAATCCTGACCGGAGCCGAGGCGAACGCTGTCTCCGCCTCGCCCCATTCCTTGGTCATGGCGTCGACCGGGATGCCGTCGCCGGCCTTCGGATCGCTGAGGTCGACGATCGCCGGCGCCTCGTCATAGGCGATCTTGACCAGCGCCGTGGCCGCTGCCGCCTGCTCGAAACTCTCGGCCACCACCGCCGCGACATGCTGGCCGCTGAAGGTGATGTCGCGCGCCAGCGGGCAATAGGCGACATCCGGCGGCGGCGTGCCCAGCCAGTCCGTTGCGGTTCTCAGCGGCAGGATATTGTCAGGCGTCAGCACCAGCAGCACGCCGGGCGACGCTTCGGCCGCGGCCGTGTCGATCGAACGCACCCGGCCGGCGGCAATGGTGCTCTCGACCAGCACCGCATGGGTAAGCCCCTCGAGCTGCTGCTCGACGGCGTATTTGGCGGCACCGGTGATCTTGGCCGGGCCGTCGACGCGCGACAGCCGGCCGCCGACCTGATCGGCGAGGACGGCACCGTCCGAAGCGTCGCCGTGTTTGGCATCGCCGGGTCTTGCTCTCAACTCGTGAACGGTCATGCCGTTTCTCCCATTTTTAGGATGGCGCGGGCGACGACGCGCGGCGCCAGTTGGATCTTGTAGTGGTTGGCGCCATGGTCGACGGCGGCCTCGACGGCGAGCAGGCTGGCTTGCCTGACGACCTCCGGCTCAAGCACTTTGCCTTTCAGCGCCTCTTCCACGGCACGCGCCCGCCACGGTTTTGTGGCGACGCCGCCAAGCGCCACGCGCAGGTCGCGGATCGTGCGGCCGTCCGCCTCGAATTCGACACCGACGGCGGCACTTGCGGCGGCAAATTCGTAGGATTGCCGGTCGCGGACTTTCAGATAGGTCGAGCGTCTGGCAGCAGGCGTGCCCGGAATGCTGATCGCGGTGATCACCTCGCCCGGTTGGATCGCATGTTCCCGCTCCGGCGTGACTCCAGGCAACAGGAAAAAATCGTCGACCGCGGCCTGGCGGTCGCCGAGATGCACCTTCGCATCGAAGGCGACCAGTGCAACGGCGAGATCACCGGGATAGGTGGCGATGCAGGCCTCGCTGGTGCCGAGCACGGCATGGCCGCGGGTGACGCCGCCGATAGCCGAGCAGCCGCTGCCGGGCGAGCGCTTGTTGCAGGCGGGAAAATTCGCCGGATCGCGGAAATAGGGGCAGCGCGTACGCTGCATCAGATTGCCGCCGATGGTAGCCATGTTGCGGATCTGCGACGATGCCGCCTGCCACAGCGCTTCCGAGACGGCAGGAAACCGGCTCTTGATGTCGGCATGGTCGGCAATGCTGCTCATCTTCGCCAGCGCGCCGATGGTGACGCCACGGTCGTCGACCTCGATCCTGTCGAGTCCCGCGAGATGGGTGATATCGACCAGCGTATCAGGCTCTGCAACGCCGCATTTGGCGAGATCGACAAGCGTCGTGCCGCCAGCAAGCAGCATGGCGCCCGGCTGTGCCGAGGCTTGGCGCGCAGCATCGACCGAATTGGCGCGCAGATAGGAAAAATCCCTCATGATGCGGCCTCCACGGCTGCCTGGCGCACGGCGGCGACGATATGGGGATATGCGCCGCAGCGGCAGAGATTGCCGGCCATGTATTCGCGGATCTCCTCATCGGAGCCGGCATGGCCTTCGCGAATGCAGGCGACCGCCGACATGATCTGGCCCGGCGTGCAATAGCCGCACTGGAAGGCATCCTGTTCGAGGAAGGCGGCCTGCACCGCATGTAGCGCGCCATCCTCCCCGGCAAGCCCTTCGATGGTGGTGATGGCACGTCCTTCGGCCTGCGCGGCAAGAGTCAGGCAGGCCAGCACACGCTGGCCGTCGATATGGACCGTGCAGGCGCCGCACTGGCCCTGGTCGCAGCCCTTCTTGGTGCCGGTCAGGCCGAGATGATCGCGCAAGGCGTCGAGCAGGGTAACACGCGGCTCGGCCTCGAGCTCATGTCGATGTCCGTTGATTTGAAGTTGGATTGGAGTTCGGATTTTGCTTGTCATGGGGCGTCTGGCTCCAGTTGCTTGACGCGGGAGGGGATGATCTGGCGCCCGGCCGGCGAGCGGCAAGGTCAGCTTATGGCTAGGTGAAGGCTAATCTCCCCTTGCGGGGAGATGCCCGGCAGGGCAGCGGGGGTCCGCTTGACTTGATGCGACCTCCGGGAGGGCCGCGGCTTGCGAGGTCGAAAGACGTGACATACCCGATCCCGTGATTACATGATAAAGGCGCTCCACAAATCGGAGGCGCCTCCGTTTATTAACTAGGAGCGTGCTCCGCCCTGTTCAAGCCCCGGATCGAAATTGATCGAGATTGGAGAAAATTTGGGGGCGGGCAGCCAGCCGTCATGCCGGGAGACAAAAAAGCACCACCGGCCCAAGCCGGTGGTGCTCTCTGGACTGTCTGTAGGGGCAGGACAGTCCAATGATCCTGAGGGGATCGCGCTCAACGTGGGCTCATTTTTGCCCCACGGCATCGGCCGAACAGATGAGGAGTGCGGGCCGCGAGGAAATATCCTCCGTCGTCATCCACCGGCCGTGGACCAGAGGCGGGCAAGATGCCTCGCCTGCCGGAACGCCGGCCCAAACTCGATCCTGTGATTATAGTTACTTGCGATTATATTTGTCTGAGACGTAACGAAGGTGGAAGAGTCTGCGTTCTTGAAACGGGGCCTGCCTATCCGGTTATGCTTCGGATCAGCACTGGAGAAGAAATTGGCCGCGGAGCCGCCCGTCATTTCTGGAGACAAAACCGAAACCGCCGTTGCAAAACCGCTGCGCGCCGACGCGCAGCGCAATCGCGACGCGCTGGTCGAGGTCGCGGCGAAGGCCTTTGCCGCGCATGGCGTCGACGCCTCGCTGGAGGAGATTGCGCGCCAGGCCGGCGTCGGCATCGGCACGCTCTACCGGCATTTCCCAACCCGCGAGCATCTGGTCGAGGTGGTTTATCGGCGCGAAGTGGAAGGGCTGTGCCAGGCGGCCGACGAACTCGCCCACGATCATGCGCCCGACGTGGCGCTTGAACAATGGATGCAGCGCTTCGTCGACTACATCGCCACCAAGCGCGGGCTGTCGACAAGCCTGCGCATCCTGCTCACGACCAACTCCACCCTGTTCTCCGACGTTTCGGGCAGGGTGACGCTCGCCTTGCGGCGGCTGATCGATGCCGCGGTCGCCGACGGCTCGATCCGCAGCGACGTCGATGCCTCCGATGTGCTGCATGCGCTGGGCGGCATCTATTCGGCCCCGGACACCAAGGACTGGCGCGACCGCTCGCGCCGATTGGTGTCGCTGCTGATGGATGGGCTTCGGTTTGGAGCGGCCAAATCCGGCCCATCCAAGGAATAACGAATGCAGTGACTGTTCTTATTTCAGCGAGATGCTCATACCGCTGAGATCGGCATTGACTTGCAGGCCTACCTGCCTGCCTGTGAGTTCGAGTTGGGCACCCTTGTCATTGGTCATGACGATCACCTGGGCTCCTTTGCCGAGCGCGCCGCCACCGCCCGCTGCGCCGTAAACCCCCGTCACATCCCGGGCGCGCCGTATGTGGCGCACGGTACCTTTGAAATAGGTCTTGGAGGCACCGAAGGCGAGGCCGCCCGAGATGCCGCCGACCGAGATGGGATACCGGCGACCATGGAAGGTCAGTGTGCCCTCGCCTCCAGCGCCGCCGATGAAGAAGGCCGCCTTGTAGATGGCGAAGCGGATCGTACCGCTGTCGGCATGTGCGACACTGGTAAAGCTAACTGCCGCCGCAGTTATGACGGCAACCGCGACTGAACGAAATCTGGACGAAATCTTCATGATGAGAACTCCTCAAGATCGCCGCATGCCCAGCCGGCCGGGCACGTCGGCGCCGTATCAAAGTCATAGCTGAACAGTCTCGCCCGTCATTGGTTCCAAGCACGCGGCCTGAATCCGCTGCGAGAAGACCGCTACGAAACGAGGCGGATGGCGAGCGTAGTCCTGGCTGTAAGAACAGTGGCCGAATGGTGGGGATGATCGTAGGTGTTGAGGCGGAAATGGTATTAGTCTGCGCTGTCTGGGGTTTCGGGGGCGCGGCAAAGGAATGGACTTCAACTCACGGCATAGCTACCTCCCGATCGGCGGTCTGATCCTGGTCGGTGCCGGGCTCTTGGTCCTTTCGCTGATCGTCAATCTTCGCGTAGCGCACAGCGTGCGTGACGACGTACGCCATCGTGAAAAGCTGCTGGAATATTATCGCAATATCTTTTCACAGCTGGGCGTGATCATGATCGGAATTGGCGTGTCCCTGTTCATCTTCTTTTTCCAGCAGAATTATCAGGACCAGCGAAAACGCGAAGCGGAGCTCCAGCAGGTTCTCGCCAAACTGGCGGCGCGCGCTGCCCGCGGCAGCGCTGTCGTGGAGGCCCTCGGCGAATTCGACGCGCTGCTGGATGATGGCGGTGCCTATGTCAGTCCGGAACACGGCGGTGACAACGCCGCTGTCAGCGCCCACGGAACGGCGCTCGCCAAGCAGGTTTCCCAGATCCTTCTAGTCGAGCGCGACGTCGATGTTCAAGGGTTCGATATCCTGAATCTGTCGCGCGATTTCGAAGCATCGTTCGTCGTCAACGAGCTCAACCCAACGCTATGGTTCAACATCGTCCGGGACGAGAGCGACATCAAATATGCCACCACGCAGATCGCCCTTGATTACAAGGACCTGCAGGATGCGATCGGCGGCGAGCCTATCGAGGTTGCGATCGCCAATCCCGAAAAGGAGCGGAAGATCAAGCAGGAGGTGCTCGACGTGTTTTATGATGCCGACCTCCTGCGCCAGCGCAGCAGGCGGTTTCTCGGCCGTGCGTGCTGGCTTTTCAGCAATGGCAAAAGCTTCGTCAAGCTTGCACCGGCCAATGAGATCGAAGCCGATGCCAAGTCGCACCAGGAATGGATCGATCGGTCGAAAGGCTTCCTGACGCAGTTTAAGTCGGGAAGCGGCGATTGCTTCAAATTGCTCCAGTTCGGCCCGGCATCCTGAACCGGCAAGCATCGCCCGCCCCGCGGCGGCTAATCCCCCACGCGTTGCAGCGTGCCGAGATGATTGTCGTCGAGAAATTCGACGGTCATGGCCGACGCCTTGCCGTCGGGGCCGAGGGCAAAGCTGACGGCCGAAGGCCTGTCCGGCATCTCGGCATCGGGGAAGGTCACGAAGAGGTCGCGGTTGAAATGCTTCAGTGAATAGGACCGCGCACCGGCAGGCCCGACCTTGAGGACAAGAGCGTCTCCTTCGCCTGACACAATAGCATCGCCGATGAAGTCGTTGAAGTAACGGCCCGCATAGGCGCTGGCCGGCGCCGCCGGACTTGCTGGAGAGGGCGGCGCGGCATAGCTAGCCTTGGCTGCCGCAATCACCGGGCCGAACATGCCTGCATAGATATCATTCCAAGCCTTTACCTTATCCTTCCCCAGCGTTCCGTCGAAGACGAGATCGGCGAAGCTGTCGGACAGTCCCTCCGGCACGCCTGTCGGAAAGGCGTTGGCGATGACGACGACGCCAAGCTTCTCCTCGGGAAAGAGCATCACCAGACTGCGGGCGCCGGCACTGAAGGCGCCCGCATGACCCCAGATCGGCCCGTGCCGGCCGAATTCGACATTCCAGCCGAGGCCGTAGAAGGCCTCGCCTCCGGACACGGGGTTCTTGCCACGAACCATCAAGGGAATATGTGTCTGGTCCAGCGCATCGGCGGCAATGAGTCTCTTGCCGGCGTAGGCCCCGTTGCCGAGCACAAGGCGCATCCATTGCGAGAGGTCGCGTGCGGTGGAACTGACGCCGCCTGCTGGCGCCTGCGCATCCGGATAGCGCTGGACCTTGGCGGTCCACGCGCCATCGATTTTGGCGTGGAGCTCGGCGCGGTTGGCTTGCTTGATGAAGTCCGAATGACGGGAGCTGGTCGAGACCATTCCAAGCGGACGGTAGAGCTTCTCTTCGGCGACCTCTTCCCATGATTTGCCTGTCGGCTTCGCGGCCGCGACGGCCCCCTCGGTCAGTCCGAAATTGCTGTAGGAATAGCCCGCACGAAAGCTCGATGACGGCGACACGAACCGCAGGCGGCGCAGGATCTCCGCGCGGTCATAGCCGATGTCCTCGAGGTCGTCGCCGGCGGTGCCGGGAAGCCCGCTGCGGTGCGCAAACAGGTCGCGGACCGTGAGTTCGCTGGTCGGATAGGGCTGAGCGAGCCGGAAAGCCGGATCGAGGTCGGCGATCTTGGAATCCCACGAAGCGATCCCGTCGCTGACCAGCGCCGCCACGACGGTGGCGGAGACCGGCTTGGAGAGCGAGGCAATCTGGAAGACCGTGTCGGCATCGACGATCTCCGGTTTTCCGGCTTCGCGATGCCCGAACCCCTTGAGGAAGATCACCTCGTCGCCGTGCACGACGCCGATGGCCAGACCGGGCACGCTACCATCCGCGACGACGCCTTCGGCAAGCAATTCGAGCTTCGACAGAGCTGCGGCGATCCTGTCGGGTGGGATGGTATCGGCCGACGCCGCGTTCGGCAAAAGCACCATGATTGCGATGAAGGCCAACATCCTCCACCGGAGGTGATTCCGGTTTGTGAACAGCCGCATGCTCAGCCCCTCCGCTTCACCGGCGTGCACTATTGCAGGCCGACGCAGGGAAGGCCAGCCTCACGCTCGACCCGCCATCCATTGACGGACGTCCGCATCACACCAGTCGAAATTCAGACAGCCGCGCCTGAGCTAGGATGCAGCGCGCAGGCGGAGGCGCCGCCTGCCGGCGCGGGCCTTCTCCACCACCGCGGCGGTGATCTCGACCACGCCGTCTTCACGCGGTCTGGCGTTGGTGACCTTGTGGAGCCGCTCATAGGGCAACAGTTCCTTGACCCGGGCTTGAAGCGACGCGACTTCGGCTCGCAGATCCTCGCATTCCTGCCTCTGGACGTCGAACTGTATCTGTTCGGATGCCTGTTGCAGAGAAAGCTGCGAAAAATTTGCGCTGATTGCGGAAAGGTTCATCTTGTCGTTTTCGCTCTCTTTCATGAGAGCAGACAATTTTTGCTCGACAATTTGCCTTTCGGCCACCGCGTCGCTCGCCTGGGCCTTGAGCATGGCGATCTCGCTGGCGGCTTCGCTGTTCTGGTTGGAGGCGGCCTCCAGCCGCGATCGAAGGTCCTCGATTTCAGAACGCAGGCCGGTCATCTCCGCGACACTGCGTGCAAGCTCGGCTTCCCTGTCACCGTCCCTGAGCCGGGCTGCTTCCGTTATTTCCGATAGCTTCGCCTGCGCCATATCGAGCGATTTCTGCAGCCGCATCTCCTCTTTCTCGCTCTTGCCAAGCGCGGCCAGCAGTTCCGAAAGCTGCGCGGCATCATTGGCATGGACAGTCGAGAGTTCGTCCAGCCTGTGCCGGGCCTCGGCCTCCCGTTTCAGCGCCTTGTCGAGGTCGATCGACAGGCTGACATGTTTCTCCCGCAGCATTTCGTTCTCGCGCGAGCGTCTGTTGGCCTCGACGGCTCTGGCCGAGAGTGTTTTGACAAGCTCGCCGAACTCGGCCTCGCGTTTTGCGCTCGCATTGCCTGCCACGACGAGTTCCAGCCTTGCCGCAGCCAGCGCGCCGCGAAGTGCTTCCTTGTCCTCGACCAGGCTCGCCTCGTGCTGCTGCAGGGCCTCGATAGCGCTGTCGCGCTCGCGCTGCTTTCTGGTTGCATCGTGGAGCTGTTCGGACAGCACCCTTTGCTGCGCGGTCAGGCCGGTATTTGCCAGCTCCAATTCGTTGGCGCGAAGAATGTCGCCGTGGAGCAGTTTTAGAAATTCGCCCGTCAGATGATGCGAGGTCGCGATCTCCGACAGTTTCGCATTGATCTCCCCCAGATACTCCTGCGCGTCGTGAAAGAGCCCATCGACCGCGCTTAAGGCAGCCAGCCGGGTTTGCGTATGGGGGGACAGCCGTCGTGCGGTCTCGAAGGCGTCCGCATTGGCCTCGATCTGCGAGCTGTCATCCGTTGCCCCGAGATTCTCATCCGATACCGTCTCATCATCCGGCACAGTGACGTCGTTCAGCGGCGGCTGATCGTCCACGTTGAGACATTCGCTAAACGCATCCGCCAAATCGGTTTCGAGCTCCTTGAACGCTCTCTCCACAGTCTCGGCACGCTTGATCAAACCTTTGAAATTCATGACCGAATATCCCTCTCGTGCAGCGCCGTTAAGGAGCGGACTTTCAACACTTGACCTCGCCTCCCCGAATACGGGGGTCATCTCCTGACGTGCGCTCTGGCCGACGCAGGCTAGGGACAGGCTTGGCCACTGTCCTCGTGTGTTTGAATGACGTAAAGCCGTGTTCTGCGGCGCTCCATACCCGAGGCGTTGGCACCGCTCGCAAAATGCCACTCATTTCACCCGAAACGAATATCAAGCGGCGCAAGCCTGAGAATCGCCTGGTAATTGTCTTAAGGACCGGCCGAGCGCCTCGGTGTTCTGCAGCAGCCACAAGGTCACGGCCTAAGACGACGCGTGTCACTGCCGAGAGGCCTGACCTAATAAATGATTGTGTTGAATACGTTTCGCTGATTAGCTGCTGTGAATAGACCAGGGACAAGACCGACAAAATGTTGTCCCGGGAGGACCGCGATGCCGGTGCTTGAGGTTCGCCACGTCTCCAAGAATTTCGGGGCTATCCAGGCCCTGACCGACGTCAGCTTCCAGGTGGAGCGAGGCGAAGTCGTTGGTCTCATGGGGGATAACGGCGCCGGCAAGTCGACGATAGTCAAGACCGTGGCCGGGAATTTTCCTCCGAGCGACGGCGAAATCGTAGTCGAGGGCGAGGTGTGCCACTTCCACCAGCCTGTGCAGGCCCGCGCCAAAGGGATCGAAGTTGTTTATCAGGACCTGGCGCTCGCCGATAACTTGACAGCCGCGCAGAACGTCTTTCTGGGGCGCGAGATCAAGAAAGGCTTCTGGCCGATCAGGATTCTTGACAAGCAGGCGATGATCGATCGCTCGGCTGCGCTGTTCAAGGAACTCAAATCGGAAACCCGGCCGCGCGACCTCGTCAGAAAGATGTCGGGTGGGCAGCGCCAGGCGGTCGCCATCGCGCGGACCCGACTTTCAAATGCCAAGCTGGTGCTGATGGACGAACCAACGGCCGCCATCTCAGTGCGCCAGGTGGCGGAAGTACTCGAACTGATCCGGCGCCTCAAAGCACAAGGAGTCGGCGTCATGCTGATCAGTCACCGAATGCCTGATGTGTTCGCCGTGGCAGATCGTATTATCGTCCTCAGGCGGGGCTCGAAAGTTGCCGACAAGCCAGCCGACAAAACGTCGCCCGAGGAAATCACTGGACTGATAACGGGGGCCATCCGTGGCGAATAGTGTTCAGGAGTCAGTTGGCGTTCAGGGCTCAGTCGAAGAACATGGCCGGCCGGTCATGTCGGATTTCGTTCCGACCAAGGAAAAAACAGTTCTCCAACGTGTGATTTCAAGTCAGCCCTTCTGGGTGACGATCGCGCTCATCGCGCTCGTCATGTTGATGACTGCGATGGAGCCGAGCTTCGGCACCTCTGAAAACGTCGCCAATGTGACGCGCAATTTCGCACCTTTCGGCATCATGGCACTTGGCATGACGATCGTCATCATCACCGGCGGTATAGATCTGTCGGTCGGCTCCGTCATGGGTCTCGTGGTCATCGTCGCCGGCCTGTTCCTCACCTGGCATTATCCCTGGTACGTCGCCTTCGCCATGGGCCTTTTCTCCGGTCTGGCGTGTGGCGCGGTCAATGGATTCTTTGTCGCCTATGTCGGGATGCCGTCCTTTGTGGTCACCCTCGGCATGCTGTCCGTCGCGCGCTCGCTGGCGGTCGTATTCTCGGCCAACCAGATGCTCTACCAGTTCGGGCCCGATGCCCCGATCGTAAAGGCAATCGGCCAGTGGAAATGGCCGCGGCATGGTCTGGACGACTGGGCACCGCATTGGATACCAGAACTGTCGTCACAATTCTGGACCATGGTGATCCTGGCCCTGATTGTCGGCTTCGTGTTTAACTTCACTGCCTGGGCCCGGCATCTCTTCGCCATCGGCGGCAATGAGGAGGCGGCACGGCTCACCGGCGTTCCGGTCAACTGGATCAAATTCCAGGCCTATGTCTTCTCGGCTTTCACCGCCGCGCTCGCCTCGCTCCTGCTCCTCGGCTATAACGGCTCGGCCATCAATGCCATGGGCCAAGGCTATGAGCTGCGCGTTATCGCCGCGACAGTCATTGGCGGCGCCAGCCTCATGGGCGGCGCCGGCACGGCCTTCGGTGCGATCATCGGTTCCGCCTTCCTCGAGGTGATCAGGAACGCGCTGCTGATGGCCGGCATCGATTCAAACTGGCAGGGTGCCTTCGTCGGCGCCTTCATCGTTCTTGCGGTTCTCTTGGGCATGCAAACCGGCGGCAAATCGATTCTCGCCGCGTCGCTGGCAGTCTTGATGCCCAAAAAACGCCGCTAGAAACCCGCCGGCGGGAGGCTTGCGGGACATCACACCAAGGAGGAGAACGTCACATGAAAAAACATCTGCTCACGGCCGCCGTCGCGCTTGGCGCAATGGTGCTCGCCGTTTCCGGCGCCCAGGCGAAATACACCTTCGCCCTGGTGCCGAAGAACATGAACAATCCTTTCTTCGACCAGGCACGCGACGGCTGCAAGAAGGCCGAGGCCGAATCCAAAGGCGCTGTGGAGTGCATGTATATCGGTCCCGGCGAACATGGCGGCGGCGACGAGCAGGTGCAGATCGTGCAGGACCTCGTGGCCAAGAAGGTGGACGGCATCGCCGTGTCGCCTTCGAACGCCGCGGCGATGGCGGTTGCGCTGCAGGCCGCCAAGGAGGCCGGTATCCCGGTTCTCACCTGGGACTCCGATCTCCTGCCCGAAAACAAGGATCTGCGCGTTGCCTACATCGGCACCCACAATTACGAGATCGGCGTGAACCTCGCCAAGCTTGTCATGCAGATCAAGCCCAAAGGCGGCACGATCTGCATCCAGTCCGGCGGCGCCGCGGCGGCCAACCACAACGAGCGCATGCAGGGCATTCGCGATACGCTTTCGGGCACCAAATCGGCGGCCTCGCCCGGAGATCGGCTGACAGGCCAGAACGGCTGGACCGAAATTGAAGGCTGTCCGCTCTACACCAACGATGATTTCCCGCTTTCGGTGCAACAGTTCGAGGATATCATGGCGAAAAACCCGAACCTCGACGCGTTTGTCCCAACCGGTGGCTTCCCGCAGTTCATCCCTGATGCCAACCGCGCCGCCGTCGCACCGTACAAGGACAAGATCGCCTCGAAGGCCCTGGCCCTTGTCGTCGCCGACACGCTTCCGGTACAGATCGACCAGATGAAGGAAGGTTTCTCGCTTGGCCAGGTCGGCCAGCGGCCGTTCGAGATGGGCTACAAGACGATGATGGCGCTGAAGGACATGAAGGACGGCAAGGCTCCGCCGGCCGACCCGACCTACACGGGCCTCGATGTCTGCACTCCGGAGACAGCCGACACCTGCGTCGCCAAATAGTGCTTTTGGGCGGGAGGAAACTCCCGCCCTTTTCCATAGGGGATCTCAATGCCGGAATTGTTCTCGCTCAAGGGCCGTGTCGCATTGGTCACGGGTGCCTCGCGTGGTCTTGGTTTTGCCATGGCCAAGGCACTTGCGGAGAACGGCGCGACGGTGGTCGTCAATGCCCGCGACGTGGCCGCCCTTTCCGCCGCGGCGGACAGGATCGGTGCAGAAGCCCTGCCGTTCGATGTCACCGACGCGGCGATCTCAAGGGCGTCGCTCGAAGGAATCGTCGAACGCCACGGGCGCCTCGACATTCTGGTCAACAACGCCGGCATCCAGCATCGTAAACCGCTGGTCGAATGGCAGGACGAGGATTTCAACCACGTGGTTGCCGTCAATCTGTCGGCTTGCTTCCGCATGATGCGCGACGCGGTGCGCCTGATGCTGCCAAACAAGTTCGGGCGCATAATAAACACCGGATCGGTCGCAGCGATCCTTGGCCGTCCCACCATTCACGCCTATGTGGCGGCAAAGGCGGGGCTACATGGGCTGACACGCTCAACTGCCGCTGAGCTGGGCCGCCACGGCATCACCGTCAACGCGATCGCCCCAGGCTATTTCGCCACCGAGCTCAACACCGCACTTATGCACGACGAGGCCTTCACCACATGGGTCGAGGCACGAACCCCCGCGGGCCGCTGGGCCCAGCCTGAGGAACTCGGCGGAGCCGTGGTGTTTCTCGCCTCCGACGCTGCCGCTTACGTCAACGGGCACGTGCTGGCCGTTGACGGCGGGCTATCGGTTTCCCTGTGATTTCAACCGGCGACACCGTGCCGACAGGGCGTGCCTGCTAGCCGCCTGAAACGACTTGCTGCATGTGCTGCTGGCCCGGTCCCCCTGCGCGGACGCAGACGCCACACGATTGGATGACGCGCCGTATTGCAGCCGCCGACTTTCGATTCGCAGCGGGTTATTCGACGTCTGGCGGCATCGATGCTTGATGCCGCCAATATTTCATTCCACACACCGGCCACGATGAGAAACGACATACGGGATCAGCGCCGGGTATTCGGGTGGGCCTTGCCCACTTCGATTGCCCTGCATCTGCTGATCGTCGCGTTTTTGTTGTTCGGACTGCCGGCAACGCTCTCGCAGCCAGGGAAGGAGCAGGCCATTGCGGTGGATATCGTGCCGCCGCCCAAACCGCCGGAAAAAACCAAACCTCCGTCCCCCGCTGAACCGCCCAAGACGGAAAAGCCGCCGGAAGCAAAGGTCGAGCCGACGGCGAGCCGTGAGGTCGCCGCGCAGAGACCTGTCTTCCAATTCGGTGAGAAGGACGCCGGTCCGCGCAAGTCTCTGGACGGCAACAGTGCGGAGGATGGTTCGGAACAACCGCCAGCGCCGCAAGATCCCAATAACCAGGATCTTGCACAGCCACCTGCCGTGACTGCGGTCGACGGGAACGACCAGGCTCCGCCGCCTGGCGCATCACAGCCGCCGAAGCCCAAGCCAGCGGATGTCGCTAACGTGCAAAAGCCGTTGAAGCTTGAAGAAGCGAAAAGATTGTTCTCGCAAGCAGCAACCGATGATCCGATCGCGACAACCGCCATGAAAAACGTGCCGCGCGCCGTACGAATCGGTCAGCTCTGCAACACGGAGCTCGCACAGCAATTGGTGCACGCGTCGCCCCCCTATTTCCCAGACAGCTTGCTTGAGTATCGGCTGAAGGCCGGCACGGTCATGAACGTCGCCAGTGCGCCGTTCCCCGCAAACGGGCAGTGGTACGATCTGAGCTTTCGTTGTGAGGTCGATCCGGACGCAACGAAAGTCGTGTCGTTCGCCTTCCGTGTTGGAAATCCGGTGCCGCGCAGTGAATGGAAGCGCCGCGGGTTGCCCGCCAATTAGGTGGTCAAGGCCACGGAGGCTGGCTGTCCGGCGCCATCAAATCCGGCTGGCGATGTCTTCGCGCGGCCCGGGTGACCGAACCAACACGCGCCAAAAATGGCTTTCGTCAGTGGCCGCCGAAGTCTAGCATACGGCTTTGGGAGGAGGCTTCGATGACTTCAAGTTTCAATGTTCACCATGCTGCCGGCTATGAGCAGCTCATGGGCCGCTGGAGCCAAAGGCTCGCGCCGCTGTTCATCGACTTTGCGGGCCTTAAAGACGGCGAAAAGATCCTCGACGTCGGTTGCGGCACCGGCAGCCTGACCTTCGCGCTCGTCAAGGCCGCTGACCTCCGTGAGGTCGCCGCGATCGACTTTTCAGGCGTTTTTGTCGAGGAGGCAATCCGGCGCAACTCCGATCCGCGGATAAAAATCCGTCAGGCGGATGCCTGCGCCCTGCCCTTTGAGGACGGCGCGTTCGACCGTGCCCTGGCCCTGCTCGTGCTCCATTTCGTGCCCGAAGCCGGCAAGGCAGTCGCCGAGATGCGCCGCGTCGTGCGGCCGGGCGGCGTGGTCGCGGCGACGGTATGGGACCATCTCGGCGGCATGCCGGGGATGCGCATGATGATCGACACGGTGGCGGTGCTCAGCGAAGGCGGACGCCAGCTGCGCGCCCGCTATTGCACGCAGCCGATGATGCAGCCGGGTGAAATGAAACGGACCTTTGTCGAGCAGGGTCTCCGCGACGTTACGGAGACCGAGCTGATGATCCGCATGGACTATCAAAACTTCGACGATTACTGGGCGCCGATAGCCGCCGGCGAAGGGCCGCTCGGCAAGTATGTGGCCACGCTCGATCCAGAAGAGCGGGCGCGCGTCGACGCCGCCATGCGCGACGCCTATGAGGCCGGCCGGCCCGACGGCCCGAGATCCTTTGCGAATGTCGCCTGGGCCTGCCGCGGTATCGTTGCCTGACCGGCCGGCAGCCGGGATGCATTCTTCGCATAGGAAGCATCGCTCTCCTCGCGCCGGCTTGTCCCGCTGTTGACGGGACGGCCTCCGCTTCGGCCCCGCTAGATCCGCCAAGGGTGGCTGCATTAGCCGATCCCGTAGACCAGCCTGACGCGGCCGTCCGAAAGCTGCTCCACTTTGCGCAGTTCGAGCCCACGACGATTTTTCGCCGTCCCAAACAGCGCCTTTCCTTCACCGGCGAGCAGCGGATAGACGATCAGCCTGAGCTCATCGACCAGCCCGGCATCGATAAGGCTCGCGGTAATTCGGGCGCCGCCCATAAGATAGATGTCTTTGCCGGGCTTCTGTTTAAGCGCAGCGATATCCTCGAAATTCCGCACGAAGCGCGTCTTTGGCCAGGCGGCCGAAGTCATTGTGTTCGACAGCACATAATGCGGGGTCTGCGCGGCGAATCGGGCCATTCGAGCTCGGCCGGCTTCGGCAATTTGCCGGTCATCGGCAGCGGCTTGTCGGGCTCGTTCTGGATGGCGCTCCAGTAGCGCTCGTAGCCGGCATACATGACGCTGCCAAGCAGGCAGGCGTCGATTTGCGGCGTCAGGCCATATTCGTCCGACCACGCGTCGACCCAATCGGCGTAACCCTCGGGCCCCTCCATCTTGCCGTCGACGGAGATTTTCATCCCAGCGATCAATTTGCGCATGACTTCCTCCATCAGGCTTGCGGGATGCAAGCACGTTTCATCGTTGCTTCGTGTTGCTGGCGGCGACCTCAGGGATGGACGCCGCGAGTTACATCAGGCCGGCAGGCGGCGATCGTATTCTTCCCGCAGGCGGCTCCAGCCGTCCCAGAACGAGGTCGGCGTCTTGCCAGCCAGGCGGGCGGCCAGCAGGTCGAGGTGTATGTGCCAGCCGGCCGTGATGTTGAGCTGGATTGCACGTTCCGGCAGGCGGCGATGGACGACGGTGAGCAGCACATCGCTACCCTTCGCCTCCAGCAAGAAGGAGACGCCGCCGGTATTTCCCCAGGTGATGGAAAGCTTGCGCGGCGGATCGAGTTCGGTGATCCGGCCGTCCATCCGATGCTCTTCGGGAAAGCTCGCGGGGCGTTCGCCAGGCGGGTCGGTCAGCTCGTCGTTACGCCAGACCAATTCGAACGAGCTGCCCGCCTTCATTTCCATCTGCCCCGCTGCCATCCACTGCCGGCGCAGGTCACTCTCGGTGAGATAGGCCCAGACGCGCTCGATGGGTCCGGGCAAAAGGCGTTGGATAGTGAACGTGGCGGGCTCGCTTAGCGCGCCATAGGCGTCGATGCTTCTCATCTGGTTCATTGCTCGTCTCCTTCTTTCGGATTGGGCGATTTCCTGGGCTCATCCTGGGCTTTGCGTGCGTCCTCTTCGCGAAGAAGGCGTTCGAGGACATCGAGACGACCTGTCCAGAAGCGCTCGTAGAAGCTGAGCCACTGATGGGCGCTGGCCAGCGGTCCGGGGGCTAGTCGGCACAGATGCGTGCGGCCCCTCACCTCTCGACGAATAAGCCCTGCGTTCTCCAGCGCCTTGATGTGCTTGGAGGCCGCCGCGAGCGACATCGCGAAGGGTTCCGCCAGCTGGCTTACCGTTTTCTCGCCATCGGCGAGATCGCGAAGCATGTGCCGGCGCGTGGCGTCGCCAAGGGCGTGAAAAACCGCATCCATCTGAGGTGTTTGTAATTCAACCATGTAGTTGAATATAGATGCATGCTTTGAGATAGTCAACCATTTGGTTGAATAATTATGTGAAGCGCCGCGGTGCCGTTTGCGCCATCGAGCGCGTCGACGTGACGGGAGATACGGACGGCCCCGCGACCGTCAGGGCGAGGCCCTTACTTGCCCTCGAAGAAACTGTGGATCGCGGCTTCCAGCTTTTCGATAAGCTGAGGGTTGTGGCAGCTGCCAGCCCAGATCAGGGCGTTTAGCCTTATCTCTTTGTTGATAAAGCTCACTTTCCCAGAATCCAGCAGGTATTCCGCGATCTCGTAGTGCCGCCCTTTGATAGCCTCGATGAGCGCGTTGTTTCTCCCCGTCTTGTCGGTCAGATTTACTTCCGCGCCATTCTCCACGAGCAACTTGACGACTTCGAGATGCCCGTTCTTCGCCGCCTCGATAAGAGCCGTTCTGCCGTAGTAGTCAGCTCGCGCGTTGATCTCTATTTGGGGGTGTCTCACGAGGCCTGAGATACACGCGTAATGTCCCTTAGCCGACGCAAGGCTCAAGGGCGTGCTCTTCCACTTGTTTCTGGCATTCACATCGATTTCCGGGTCTTCGATCAGCACCTCGACCACCGCTGTGCGGTCATGAGGGCTGAAAGGTGAAGTGCAGACCAGCCGCCGTCGTCCGACTGATTGATGTCGGCGCCAGCCGCCAATTCCGATCGAACCGCATCCGCATCGCCTTGTTCTGCCGCGACCAGCAGGGGCGACCAGTCTCTTGCTCCTTCGGCTTCCAAGCTGTTGGTCAACGCAGTCGCCTCCTCGAATAATCCACAGAATACCACAGAAATCCGCGACAGCGGGATCGTCCTGAATGGAGTTCCCTGGAGTCCGTGGGTCACAGAGAGCTGTCGGCCCGAAGCGGAAGATCAGCGCTTCACGTCCGTCTCCTCACATTCTCCTGATATCGACTGGCTTTGGCGGCCATTCAGACTAGATAGAGCCTGCGCCGGGCGGAACGATGCAGAAGGACCTGAACATGCCTGAACAGATTACCCTGAAAAGACCTGAACAAATCAGATTGAACGACGGCTCCGCCATTCCGCAAATCGGCCTCGGCGTGTGGCAGGTCGATCCAGCCATCACCGCCAAGGTAGTGCGCTGGGGAATCGAGGCCGGCTACAGGCTGATCGACACCGCCGAAGGCTATCAGAACGAAGAAGGTGTCGGGCAGGCGATCCGCTCGGCCGGCGTGCCGAGAAGCGAGTTGTTCATCACCTCGAAACTGCGCAACGGCGCCCATCAGCGCGACGCCGCCTTGCGCGCCTTCGACGGGACGATGAGCAAGCTCGGCATCGAACAGATCGACCTGTTCCTGATCCATTGGCCGGTACCCAGCCAGGACAGATATGTCGAGGCCTGGAAGACGCTGATCGAACTCAGGCAATCAGGCCGCATCAAGTCGATCGGCGTTTCGAACTTCAACCAGGACCATCTCGAACGGATCATCGGCGAGACCGGCGTCACGCCGACCGTCAACCAGATCGAGCTCCACCCCCGCTTCCAGCAGCGTGACAAACGTGAATTCCACGACAGGCACAACATCCGCATCGAGAGCTGGAGCCCGCTGGGCAGCGGCCGGCTGTTGAGCGATCCGACGCTTGAAAGCATCGCCAGGAAACACGGCAAGTCGGTGGCGCAGACGATCGTCCGGTGGCATCTTCAGGAAGGCTTGATCGTCATTCCAAAGTCGATCCACCAGGACCGCATCGCCGCCAATTTCGATGTCTTCGATTTCGAGCTGGAAGCGAAGGACCTCGAGCTAATTCGGGGCATGGATTCGCCCGACGGCCGCACCGGCCCGAACCCCGCTACCGCTGCATTCCTGTTCTGACGAAGGCGGGCATCACCGCGGCGTTGGCATTCCTTTGCGACCCCTGTGTCCTGCCCTCTTTGGCACCACTTGGCATCTCCCCCCGGGGGAGATTGGCAGCTTCAACGGGAGCGCCGTTCTTGCAACGTTGGAGACTAGCGAAAAGCCGAGATGAGAGCCAATCTCCCCCCTCGTGGGGGAGATGTCCGGCAGGACAGAGAAGTGGTCGTTTCCAAGTTACAAGGGGGGCGCTGTCCCGCCGGTCTTGCCAGGGTTCTGCTGCCCATCCGTCGCTCACGGAACTCGCGCTTTGGCCACCCATTCAGGATGCAGCGGCGAGCCCAGTCACAATGCCAATGTGCTGGCCTTGGGCATCGATTTGGCATTTGCGCGGTGTCGTGGAGGCAATGGCGTGTGAGGCATTGTCAACGCTCTTTGGCGATCGAGGTCGGCGTTCTACGGCGCCCCCCTCTGTCCTGCCGGACATCTCCCCCACGAGGGGGGAGATCGGCAGCTTCGGGCCCAACGCGGTCCTGTAGCGACCGCGACAGCTCACCTCAGATCCCCGAGCCATCCAGCAGCGGGACATCATCCTCCTCCCAGGGGCTCGGCATCGAACCCTTGCTCAGATTGGCCGACGGCAGCGGCATCCAGCACTTCAGCTCCGGTTCGGCATATTCGACGATGCGTCCCGGAGAAGAGTCGGAAGCCCTCCAGCCTTCGCTGCCGAACTGATCGGCCCGGGCCCAGAAAGCCATGTCGACTTCGGCCGGCCCCTGTTCGGATGGCCGAACCGTGACAAGGATTCTGCTGCCGTCCCTTGGCGCACTCGACATGTGGCGCCACCGATCGGGCTCGTCCATCGTATTTCCTCCTGCGGAATTCACCTCGCACGGATAGTCGCTTCGCCTTCAGAAGCGGTCAACCCGAACTTTCAGGCTTACCCCCCGGAGGGAAGGATCTGGGGCAAGCCTCTGCTCCGCCAGGCCACGGAACAAGTCATGGCGCGCCGGGTTTGGGCAAAGTTGTTGAGGAAGCAAAATGAGATCAGCGGCGCGACCGATCCTTACGATCGTGGCATGGAAGGCCGTGCCCACGCCCTTCCATCCCAACCCGGTCCGATCGCAATGAGGCAGGCCGGTTCTGACCGTTCCAACTCACCGGAGGAGAGGAATGGCGGCATAGGCCGAGCGCTCGGCCTCGGCCTGATAACCGGGGCAGCCGACGACGATTGTTCTGCGATAGGCACCTATGCCAGCGCCGGCGCCCGCTTCGGACCCGACCTGCTTTGGACGGCTCCGGTGACGTTGCCGATGATGTATGCGGTCGTCTACCTGTCGTCGAAGCTTGGTCAGGTATCCGGGCGCGGATTGTTCCACGTCATCAAGGACTTCTATCCGCGGTGGCTGCTCTGGTCGGTGCTGTTGGGTGTGCTCGTCGGCAACACCATCGAGGCAGCGGCGGATCTTGGTGGAATGGCGGCCGCGATCAACATGTTCGTACCACTTCCCATCCCGCTGATCGTGCTGTTCGTCGCCGCCATTATCTTCGCCCTCCAGGTCTTCGGCTCCTATACTTTGATCCGCAACATCTTTCGGTGGCTGGCGTTGGCGCTGCTCGCCTATGTCGGTGCCGCCATCCTGGCCAAGCCGGACGCCGCGGCCGTACTGCGCGGAACGCTGCTTCCGCGGATCGAATTCAACCGTGAGTTCCTGTCGATCCTGGTCGCCATCATCGGCACGACGCTGTCCGCCTATCTCTACACGTGGCAGTCCAATGAGGAGGTCGAGGAGGAGATTGCCCAGGGGCGAACGACGCTCAGGCAAAGGAAGGGCGCTACCGACAGCGAACTCCGTCGCTCTCGCCGGGACATCCTCATCGGCATGATGTTTTCAAATCTCATCATGTATTTCATTATCCTGTCGACGGGTGCTACGCTCTACAAGGCGGGCCACCACGATATCGACACGGCAGCGCAAGCGGCGGAGGCGCTGCGCCCGCTAGCCGGCCAGGCCGCAAGCGTCCTGTTCGCCGCAGGCGTGATCGGCGTCGGTTTCCTAGCGGTTCCTGTCATGACTACCGGCGCTGCCTATGACGTGGCACAAGCCATCGGCTGGAAAAACAGCCTGCACGCCCGGGCTCGAGAGGCGCCCAAATTTTATCTCGCCATCGGATTTTTTACGGCAATCGCCGCCGGCCTCAACTTCCTCGGCTTCAATCCGATGAAGGCGCTGGTCTGGTCCGGCATAGTTCAGGGCTTCTCGACGCCGCCCTTGCTGCTGCTCATCATGCTGATGACGAACAGCCGCAGGATCATGGGCGACCAGGTGAACAGCCGCAGCACCAACATACTCGGTTGGGCAACGACCGCCGCCATCTTCTCGGCGACGATCGGCCTGGTGGCAACCTGGTTCATGTGATCAGGCAGGACAAAGGGACGCCGCCAGTTGAGCTAACCCGTCCCGCTTACGGATTGTCCCAGCTTTGCCGGTCCTGGAAATTCCACTACGTCGCCCATCGGCCGTTTGTATTGCACCGCGACAATTGAATCGATCAGAAGATCCACAGCCGCACGAGCCGTGCGGCTCGTCTCGTCCTCGCCGCTCAAATAATGGCTGGCTCGTTCAAGATGGAGGTGTGCGGCGGCAAAGTCGCTTGTCATCGGCTTCTCCCTGTTGCCCGCCGGCCGGCAAGATGACCGCCTCGATTTACCCAAAAGCAAATATCCACAGCCGGATTTGAATCAAATTGGCCTGATTCACCGCAGCCCGAGGGACAAGGTGCTGGCAGGCCTTTGCGCCGCTGGTCGATGCGCTTGCGCCGGCGCAGTACGCCGCATTGAATGAACCAACTACGGCCGGTGTTCCGCAAACTCCGTTCGCTCAATGCGCTACCTTTGAAATTTTCTCGCTCTTTTAATTCTACAAACTCTCTAGACTAACATAGATCATTTGGACAGGGAGCCAGGAATGTCGAAAAAGCTCGTGGTGGGGCTGTCGGGCAATTTGACCCGGCCATCGAAGACCAAGGCGTTCATCAGCCACATTGTCGGGCAGGCCGCCGAAAGCATCGGCGCGGCCGCAGCCGTCTTCGACATCGAGGATCTCGGCGCGTCCCTGCCGCAGGCAAGGCGCCTCGGCGACCTCGACCCGGCGGCGCGCAACATCGTCGAACGGCTGCTGGGCGCCGACATCCTGGTGGCCGGCTCGCCGACCTTCAAAGGCAGCTATACCGGGCTTTTCAAGCACTTCTTCGACCTGCTCGACCCGTCATCGCTGAGGGGCAAGCCGGTCATCCTTGCCGCGACCGGCGGCGGCGAACGCCATTCGCTGATCGTCGAGCACCAGCTGCGGCCATTGTTCGGCTTCTTCGAGGCGCTGACCGTGCCGACCGCGATCTACGCCTCCGAGAAGGATTTTGCCAATGGCGTGCTGGTGTCGGAAGCCATCCACGCCCGCACCCGGCAAGCGGTCGCCGAGGCATGCCGGGTGACCGGGGTGCCCTACGGCGTCGGCCTTGCCGCCTGAACGCACCACTGACCCGAGATCCACTCCCCGATCCACCCAGGAGCACGCCGCGATGACCAGATCCACCAAATCCAGGCAAATCAAACTTGGCGCTTTCCTTCCCGGCGGCGGACAGCATATCGCCGCCTGGCGCCATCCCGACGCACCGGCCGACGGCGCCACCAATTTCGAGTTCCACAAGCAGCTTGCCCTGACCGCCGAGCGCGGCCTGTTCGATGCCTATTTCCTCGCCGACAATCTGACGGTCGGCCTCGGCGCCCGCGAAGGCGGCAACGCCAAGATCGCCGGCTTCGAGCCGGTCACGCTGTTTGCAGCGCTGGCGCCGCTCACCACGCATCTCGGCTTCATCGCCACCGCCTCGACCACCTACGAGGAGCCCTACACGCTCGCCCGCAAATTTGCCTCGCTCGATCATCTGTCGAATGGCCGCGCCGGCTGGAATGTCGTGACCTCGGCCGGCGACGAAACCGCGCGCAATTTCAATCGCGATACGCAGCCTGCCCATGCCGAGCGCTATGCCCGCGCGCATGAGCACGTCGAGACGGTCAAGGCGCTGTGGGACAGCTGGGAGGACGACGCCTTCATCCGCGACAAGAAATCGGGGCGCTTCTACGACAAGGACAAGCTCCACGACATCGACCACAAGGGCGCGCATTTCAGCGTCAAGGGTCCGCTCAATGTGCCGCGCCCGGTGCAGGGGCACCCGGTGGTGGTGCAGGCGGGACAATCCGAAGACGGTCGCAAGCTCGCCGCCCAATCGGCGGAAGTCATCTTCACCGCCCATCAGAACCTGGCGTCGGCGCAGGAATTCTATCGCGACATCAAAACACGTGTGACGGCCGCCGGCCGCGATCCCGAGCAGGTGCTGATCATGCCGGGTGTAGCGCCCTTCGTCGGCCGCACCGAAGAAGAAGCGCGCGCCAAATACCAGCAGCTGAACGATCTCATCCTGCCCGAAGACGGCGTCGCCCTGCTCAACGGGCTGGCCGGCCAGACGCTCGACATCAGGGGCTATCCGCTCGACGGCCCGCTGCCGCCAAGCAAGGAAACCGAAGGCATGAAGAGCCGCCAGGCGCTGATCCGCCAGATTGCCGACGAGCACAACTTCACCATCCGCCAGCTCTATCAATGGGTGGCGACGGCCCGCGGCCATTACACCGTCATCGGCAGCGCCACGCAGGTCGCCGACCAGCTGGAGGAATGGTTCGGCAACGAAGCCGCCGACGGCTTCAACATCCTGCCGCCCTGGCTGCCCGGCGGGCTCGACGACTTCGTCGAGCTGGTGATCCCCGAACTGCAGCGCCGCGGCCTGTTCCGCACCGCCTATGAAGGCAGGACCCTGCGCGAGAACCTCGGCCTCAGGCGGCCGGAAAACCCGTGGACCGCCGCGCGCTCGGCCGTGCTGGCCGCCGAATAATTCCACGAAGCCCACTACCCTCGAAGCGAGAGGCACGACGATGACCTTGCAGCACATCGGACAGGCCGCCAGCCTCGGCACGCGTGACAGCACGACAAGCCTCGGCACGGATTTCCTGCGCCTCGGCGGCCGGGCGGGAATTCGCTTCCTGTCGCGCTACGGCGTCCTCATCGCTTTCCTCGCAATGTGGCAAGTGTCGAGCAGCGCCGGCTGGGTCAACGCGGCCGTGCTGCCGCCGATCGACATGATTGTCGCGGCACTTTGGAAGGGACTGGCCGGCGGCACTCTGCTCGGCGACATCGCCATCAGCCTGCAGCGCGCCGGTCTCGCCTTCGCGGCCGCCGTGCTGGTCGCCATCCCGCTTGGCCTGTTCATGGGCCAGGTGCGCGCGGTCGAGACCGCGCTCGATCCCATCCTGCAGGTCTTCCGCCAGACCTCGGCGCTGGCGCTCTATCCGGTGTTCATCCTGCTGCTTGGGCTCGGCGAAGCCTCCAAGGTGTTCGTCATCTTCTGGGCGACGCTGTTTCCGCTGCTGCTCAACACCATCGGCGGCGTCAAGCAAGTCGATCCGAAACTGCTGGAGATGGCGCGCGTCTATGGTGCCAGGCAGCTCACCGTCTTCCGTCGCGTCGTGCTGCCCGGCGCCGTGCCCTCGATCTTCGTTGGGCTGAGGCTCAGCGCCACCACGGCGCTGCTGCTGTTGATCGCGTCCGAAATGATCGGCGCCAACAAGGGCATCGGCTTCCAGGTGATGAACGCGCAGTACAACTTCCAGATCCCGCTGATGTTTGCGGCAATCATCATCCTCGCCAGCCTCGGCCTGATCGCCAACCAGGCGTTGGTCAGCCTGCAGCGGCGGCTCTGCCGCTGGAGCAATGCCGTCGACTGACCACCCGCCTTTACCAGTCTCAACCAGGCCAGAACTCAAATCAGGAAAGACCCGGACCATGAAAATCACCCGTCGTTCCCTGCTTGCCGGCGCGCCCTTCGCCGCCGGCCTTCTCGCCGCCGGCCTGCCGCGCTTCGCCTTTGCCGAAGCCGCACCCGTCAAGTTCCGCTCCCTCGCCAGCCGCGGCAGCATCTCTCCGCATGAGCTGGCCGGCGAGCTCGGCTATTTCAAAGGCCTCGGTATCGAGATCGAGAATGTCGGCTATTCCGGCGGCGGCCCGGAATCATTGTTTGCGCTCGCCTCCGGCAGCGTCGATATCGGCTCGGCCGCAACCGCCGCCGTGATCAATTCGATCTCCGGCGGCAACGACTTCGTCGCCGTCTATCCGAGCAACGGCATCAACAGCAAGGTGCGCAGCGTCTTCTACGTGCTCGACGACAGCCCGATCAAATCGATCGCCGACATTGCCGGCAAGACCATCGCCGTCAACACGCTCGGCGCCCATCTCGACTACACCGTGCGCGAGGCGCTGCACAGCGTCGGCCTGTCTCCGGACGCCGCCAATCTCGTTGTCGTACCCGGACCGCAGCTCGAGCAGACCTTGCGCTCCCGCCAGGTCGACATCGCGGCGCTCGGATACTGGCAGGCGACGTTTGCCGGGGCGCTGGTCGACAATGGCGGCGTGCGCGGCGTGTTCAACGACACCGACGTGCTGGGCGAGCTGGCCGGCGGCTTCGTCGTGCTCAGGCGCGACTTCATCGCCGCGCATCCCGACGCCGCCCGCAATTTCGTCGAGCAGTCGGCGCGCGCCTCCGACTGGTCCCTGCAGAACCCCGACGAAGCGCGCAAGGTGCTGGCAAACATCCTCGACAAGCGCGGCGAGAACGGCGAGCTGGCGCGCTACTGGACCGGCTTCGGGCTGCGCCAGGGGGCCAAGGCGACGGACCGCGACATCGACTTCTGGGTCAGCGTGCTCGAGCGCGACGGCCGCCTGCCAAAGGGTAAGCTGAAGGCAGCAGATATCCTCTACCGGCCCGGCGAAACCAAGACCAACTGACAAGGCCAACCGGCAAGGCAATCAGCTGGGAGATGAGCGCGATGAGCGGCACAAGCGGCGGTGAGGTCAGCATACGCGACCTGTCCAAATCGTTCAGCATCGGCGGGCGTTCGCTTGCCGTGCTGAGGACCCTCAATCTCGACATCCGCTCGGGTGAATGCCTGGTCATCGTCGGCGCCAGCGGATCGGGCAAGACAACGCTGCTGCGCATCCTGGCCGGACTGGAGGCGGCCGACAGCGGCGGCGTCGCCATCGACGGCAAGCCGGTGCACGGCGTCGGCGCCGAGCGCGCGGTGATTTTCCAGGAACCGCGCCTGCTGCCCTGGCTGACGGTGCTCGGCAACGTCGCCTTCGGCCTCGAAGTGCGCGGCGTGCCGAAGGCTGAGGCCGAGGAACGGGCGCGCTTCTACATCGCGCTCGTCGGCCTCGCCGAATTCGGCGATGCGTTTCCAAGGCAGCTGTCGGGCGGCATGGCGCAGCGCGTCGGTATCGCCCGCGCCCTGACCGTGCAGCCCAAAATCCTGCTGCTTGACGAGCCGCTAGGCGCGCTCGACGCGATGACCAAGATCGGCATGCAGGAGGAACTGGCGCGCATCTGGAGCGAGGAGAACGTCACCATGGTAATGGTGACGCACGACCTCGAGGAAGCGATCTACCTCGCCGACAGGGTGCTGATCCTGCCCAGGGAGAAAGGCGGCGCGGCGCGGCTGATCGACATCGACCTGCCCCGCCCGCGCGAGCGCAGCGAAAGCCGCTTCGTACGCTACCGCGAAGAACTGCTGCGCGAGTTCGGCCTGCACTGAAAGCCGCCTAAGAGGGCTTGGATTCCTCGCCCCGCGAAGCGGGGAGAGGTGTCTCGGCGAAGCCGAGACGGAGAAGGCCTTCCTTTGAGTGCCCCTGCCCCGCGCTCTTTCCTGGAACCGGATTCCCCGCCCCCGCATTTCCTTAACCGGGAGGCAAAGGAGCGCGGCATGAAAGCTTTGTTCGCAATCTTTGGCGGCTTCGTCCTGACGCTCGCCGTATTCGCCAGCGGTCTCGCCTTCGCCACCTGGCTATTGATAGCCAAGCCGGTGCGGCCGGCCGCCCCGGCCTCCAGCGTCGCCGAACTGTGGGCCAAGGATCCGCGCCCGGTAAACCCGGCCTCGCAGCGCCTCGAGCGCCTCCCGGCCCGCCCGGTTCCCGTTCGCACCTCGGAAGCTGATCGCACCGCGAGACCCGCCGACACCGCCGCAGCTTCGACACCCGACACCACCGGCTCCATCAAGCCGGCGGTGGAAGAGCAGCGGGCGCTGCCCGCCGCTCATGTCGAATGGTGTACCAGCCGCTACCGCTCCTACCGGCCAGGCGACAACCGCTACACCTCCTACAGCGGACAACAGCGCCCCTGCATCTCGCCCTATCTCGACATCACCGATGACGGCAGCTACGTCGAGGCGAGCGATACGTCGTCGGTGGAGGGCTACCCGCGGCCGGACGAAACCGGCGACGCCGAGCTCTCATCCGATCACGTGCAATACTGCTTCGGCCGCTACCGCTCGTACCGACCGGAAGACAATAGCTATCAGCCGTATTCTGGGGGGCCGCGGAGGCAGTGCGAGTAGCGGGGGCGGGCCGGCGGCCGCAGTGCATGGCGCCTTGTGCGACCAACGATCACGCAGATTTCTTGGATCGTTCGGGTTGGCGCGGCGTTCATCCGATACCCAAAGGAGAAATCAACATGGGCGACGACCGGGACGACAAGATTCGTGAGCGCGCATACCAGATCTGGGAACGCGAAGGCGGGATCCATGGCGATCCCGAGCGGCACTGGCACCGGGCCGAGGCCGAGATCGACAGGGAGGCAGCCCTGCCACTGACGGCAGGCGATGCCCTGCCGGAAACCCGCGATGTCGCAAGCTCCGACGTCTTGACGGTGGAGGCCCTGGCGGTGCGCACCGGCATATCGGGCGAACAGGCGCAGGAGCTGATCGACAGGCTGGGCAACGACAGGGCGGCGATCGAACAAGCCTCGCGCAACCTCAAGGGGAAGCAGCGGCTCGGGGAGTGACAGATGATCAGAAAACTCAAAGACGGAAAATACCGCCTCTATTCGCGCAAGAAGGACGAAAAGACCGGCAAGCGCCGCAATCTCGGCACCTTCGATACCCGCGAGGCCGCCGAGAAGCACGAACGGGAGGTGCAATATTTCAAGAGGCATTGAGGGGCGTTGGTGGCCGGTGCCCGCCAGCCAGTCGCGCGGCATGCCTGGCGGAACCTGAATTCCTATTCCGATGCCGGCGCTGCCGACTGCGCCGCACAGCCTCCCGACGATGGCGCCAGCTATGTCGAGGCGAGCGACACGTTGCCAATGGATGGCTACGTTCCGTCGCAGGAAGCCGGCGCCGCCTAGCTTTCGCCCCACCACCGGCAATATTGCTCCAGCCCTACCGCTCCTACCGGCCGGAAGACAACAGCTATCAGCCTTACTCCGGCGGCCCGCGCAGGCAGTGCGAGTAGGCAGGGCTGAGCGGCGCCTTGTGCGCGCGTGCCGGGCATCTGCAATCCCATCTATGTGCTCGACCTCCCGGACGGCGGAGAGAAAATGCCGCGGGGCCACCTGTGTTGAGGCGCGGGAGGGCAGCACCTGGCGGAGTCGTGGGCAGGATGGTGGGGTGAGGGCGCACGGGAGATTTCGAAATAATCCCGACTATTCTGGAAACAATGTAGTATTGTCGCTTGACGCGTGGGCTGGGATTCGTCGTTGTCGAGTAATGGGCAATAGTGTGCTTATGCGCTTTGTTGGGGGGAAGTCATGGGGAAAGCTGCGATAAAGGCTCGTCCGACTGCGGACATTGCAAGTGACGCTTTAGGTTCGGAAGAGCTTGCCAGACAGTATGCATCTCAAGAACTCGTCTTTGGGATAGTCGGGCACGTCGGCTCCGGTACAAGTACCATTGCGGAAACGCTTAAAAGCGTTCTGCTGGGCCAAGATCGCAATGGGAAGAAGTATCAATGCGAAATTGTAAAGGCCAGAAAAGTCATCGAGAGCTGGGCGGACAGCCAAGGCGAATCATATCCTGGATCTGGCCACTTCACCATTGCCGAAGTCGAACGATTTCAAGACCTCGGCGACAAGATGCGGGAAACGAAACGAGACCACGCTGCGGTAGCACGGGGAGCGATCGTAGAGATCAGAACGCGTCGAGCTGAATTCCAAGGCGTCACTCCTATCGACAATGAACCGGTCATTCCCGACGGAAATCCCAGAGCGTTCATCGTAGACTCGATCCGGCATCCTGCTGAAGTTAATTTGCTTCGCCATCTCTATGGTGATGGCTTTGTGCTGGTGGGGGTTGTCTGTGAGCAAACAGTGAGGAAGGAACGGCTAAGCCAGAAGTATCGTGACGCTGGCCTCGATGCAGCGGAGGCATTTATGGATCGCGATGCCAACGCCGGACAGAAACATGGGCAACGTGTGTCCGACGCATTCCATCTCTCTGATTACTTTCTGGACAACACCGCAGCCCGATATCTCGACAAAGACCACCGGAAGGCTAATCCGCATTGGGATATCGTGGCTGGTCTAACGCGCCTAATTAAGCTCGTCAGCCATGATGAAATCGAGCGACCTAAAATCGATGAAACCGCCATGTTCGAGGCATCTGGTGCTGCGATGCGAAGCGCTTGCCTTTCTCGGCAAGTGGGTGCGGCTTTGCTTGACGCAAAAGGCAACGTGGTCGCAACTGGATCAAATGAGGTCCCAAAGGCTGGCGGAGGTGTTTACGGCGAAAATTTTGGCAACGAATCGGTTGATGACCGATGCTTCATGGGAAATAAATATTGCAGTAATACTCGTGAGCAGCAGGCGATAGCGGGGGCAATATTTGAAGACATTGCTAAAGAAATGAAGAATGAAAGCGACAAAGCTTCGGTGGTCCAGAGGTTGCGCTCCGGTCGGATAGGCGAGTTGCTCGAATTTAGTCGGGCGGTACACGCCGAAATGGATGCACTGCTGGCAGCGGGCAGAAAAGGAGCGAGCACAGTCGGTTGCCGCCTGTTCGTTACAACATTCCCTTGCCACTATTGCGCTCGGCACATTGTATCTGCAGGCGTTGACGAGGTTCAGTTCATTGAGCCCTATCCGAAGAGCAAGGCATTCAGTCTCCACAGCGATTCGATTCAAAATGACAATGCTGATGGGAAGTGGGAGCCGCCAAGCGAGGGCGGTGGCAAAGTGCTCTTTCGACCCTTCACAGGCGTAGCCCCGCGGATGTATCGGCGAGCCTTTCAGAAGGACCGAGAACTCAAGGACAAGTTTACAGGATCAATGCAAATTTCACCGCCCGAATGGGGATCACCCTATGACATCTCCAAATCCAGTTATGCCGAGTTTGAGGTAACGCTTACGAAGGGCTTTTAGATTGACCGCAGAGCGAAGAGAGCTACCGTACCTGCGGCTCGTCGAGCCGACGGATCGGCCGGCGCCGCAATCTCGAACGCCGAGTTGGGACGGAACGGGCAGCCAACATTCCCTATTCTCCGATGCGGACGGACAAACGCTCGGCTTCATTGAAGTTTCCGAGATGGAGCCATCGACTCTTCTGAATCTGCTTCACGAGGCTAGGCCGAGATACATTTTTGATCTCCGGCAGGTGCCCGATTTTACCAAAGGAAAGCTGTCTAGGAGGGCGGTTTTTTCACTGTTTGAGAATCTGGGCATTACGTACTTCGACGTTGCCGGATACCTTGGCGCGAAGTCACCGCGCGATACGGCCTTCAATCCTCGCCTCCTCATACCAAACATCATGGAGAATCTTGTTGTGAGGCCGACTAGTTTGAGTGGCCCCGCTCTCTTTTTCCTCGATCCCGAACACATGACGGAGCCTTTTATCGAAGCAGTGGCGATCGAGTTGCCGGCGCAAGATTCTCGAGGCTGGCGAATTGCCATCTGGCAAATATCAAAGGAGGTTTTGCACAGTGAACATAAGCGGGACATCGTATTTATTAGTCACGCCAATCCACAAGACAACGATATAGCTCGATGGTTCGCCAGCAGACTTGTCCTGCTGGGTTACAAGGTTTGGACTGACATAACTCGGTTGGTGGGCGGCGAGCTTTTCTGGGACACGATTGAGGACATTATTCGACATCGGGCAGCTAGGGTCGTCGTCCTTCTTTCCGAGAAGGGTCACCAGAAGCCCGGTGTCCTCGACGAGATTAATATCGCGGTTTCGGTGGAGAGACGCATGAAGTTGGATGGCTTTGTCATCCCCGTGCGCATTGATGACCTGCCCTTTGGCGACATTCGGGCAAACATCGCTCGAAAGAACATTATCGATGGAAGTGGAGACCTCAACGTTGCCCTCCGGGATATCTTTGCGGCTCTCGAGGCAGCAGACGTGCCAAGAAGCCTTGCAAGTGTACCCAGCGACTTGGGACGTCTGACTGAAACATTCGGGGAGCGTGGTCAGAGTCCCAATCCAGCCCAATGGGACAGGCTGATACACAACCAAATTCGAATTTCGGCGTGGCCTAAGGCCCTCAGAAAATATAACGCCCCGCGCTTGGGCTCATCAACTCAAGGGCCAGAGTTCGTCGCTTTGGCCTCCGGGCCTGGGGGGGCATTCTCATTCGCGACCCTGCACGAAATCGAAGAGGCAACGAAGCTGCGTGGTTCAATTTCACGCTCTGGCGAGATAGTGACGTCAGCAGTTCTTGCAAGGGAAATCGGCCAGATCTTACGAGACAATCCTCACGATCTGTCCCGTGCCCTGACGTCACTCACTCGCTCTGCCTGGGACGAGGCATGTCGGCGGAAGGGCCTCTTGCCCTACGTTCTCGCCAACAACAACCTTTGTTGGTTTCCTAGCAATGGCTTCAACCCAAACAACCGTGTCTCACTCCGTGACGCGAACAGCAAGACTAGGCAGCGTAGTTTAGTGGGATCGAGCAAAAAAAAGAAAGTCTATTGGCACTTCGGGATAGAGGCGAAAGTCGTTATTGGAGATCACTCGCTCCGTTTGAAGCCGCACGTTATCTTTACCGAGGACGGCGTGCGGCCCATTGATTCTATTAGTAAACAGCACTCGCTTCGCCGAAGCTTCTGCAGAAATTGGTGGAATGACCGTTGGCGCGATCTTCTGATGGCCATTTTGCATTTCCTTGCGGACGGGAACGAAACTTGGGATCTTCCTGTCTCTCCGTCAGAACGCATAGTCGTCACTGGCAAGCTGACATCTACTGACGTTGGTTTGTCATCTATGATTGGTCTGATCGACGAGCCGCCGATTGACGTCGGCTTCGACCAAAAGGTGCTCGATCCTCGCAAGGGGCTAGCGCTATTTGGTCCAGTAAAGTTTGACCGGAATCCTAAGGAAATTCGGATCGGCGTGGTCGGGACTAGCGAGGGCCTTGATCTCTTTCGGCAATGGTGTGCGAAGTTCAAGAAACCCGTACAGCTAAGAGCGGAGCAACTCGCAAAGGGAGAAGTCGCGTTCCCGGGATTTGGAGCCGCTTTTGCAGCCCAATGGCCACCATCGGCCGCGATCGCTTTAGCAATTTCTCGCAACGACTTGTTGAACACCATCCGAATCAGGGATCGTCATCAGGCCGTGTACAAGGCCGTGGATATCTTCGTTGCCGGAATCGAGAAGGCAACGCGAGAGGACGATCCTCTCGTCGACATATGGTTCGTGGTTATCCCAGACGAGGTCTATCTATATGGTCGACCAAATGCGCATGTTCCGAGTGCAATTTCTATCGCCCCCGTATCGGCAGTTAACAAGAAAGTCGCGCGCCGGTTTAGCAGCGTTGCACCATCATTGTTCGATGAGGACAATCAGGCTGCGAAGATTTATGAGCATCACGCCGATTTCCATCATCAACTAAAATCGCGACTTCTTAAAAGCGGATCTGTCACTCAGATATTTCGAGAGTCGTCGATCCAACAGTCATTGAATCCGATCGATGGCGTACCAGAGGAAGACGACGAAGACGTGGATCAGAAGTCAAATACGGCTTCACTCACAAGGCGGATGCAGTCCCCATCGGACGTCGCTTGGAACATTGGAACAGCGAGCTTCTTTAAGGCTGGCGGGAGGCCTTGGCGGGTTGCAACCGCTAGGCCTGGCGTTTGCTACGTCGGACTGATCTTCAAACACGATGAACTCGGGGATAAACGGCATGCGTGTTGCGGTGCTCAGCTATTTTTGGATTCTGGGGAAGGCATAGTTTTCAAAGGAACACCAGGACCTTGGTACTCTCCGGATACGAAACAGTTTCACCTAACCTCGTTTGCGGCCGAAACGCTCATGTCGAAGGTGATTGAGGCGTTCAAGTCGATCCACAGTATCGTTCCCAGAGAGATTTTTGTTCACGGGCGGACCCGCTTTTCCGACCAAGAGCTGAACGGCTTTGCAGATGCATGTGCAGGAAAGTCGGAGATTACCGGGGTCCGAATAACTCGAACAAACGATTACAAGCTCTTTGGAAGCGGGGACCTACCGGTTCGGCGTGGAACGTATCAAAAACTTACTAACAGGGTTGGTTTGATATGGACCTCTGGCTTCGTCAATGCTTTGAACACATATCAGGGAAGGGAGACACCCAATCCGTTAAGGGTGGAACTATGCGGACAATCGAAAGTCCCCTTGGATACGGTTCTTCGCGATATAATGACCCTAACGAAAATGAACTTTAACACCGCGGTTTTTGCGGATGGATATCCCGTCACGATGCGCTTTGCCGACGCTATTGGTGATGTCCTCATGGCGACGGGCGACCGGGAGGTTCCTCCGCTTCCGTTTAGGCACTACATCTAGCAATAGAATTGGGTGTCCAAGTGCCTGCACATTGAGGTTAAAACAGCCTTGTTGCCTGAACCAACAGGCTTGTTACCTGAACCATGTGAAGGCGACGTCTTTCTTACCCACGTCCTTACCGGCAGGGAGATCGATAAATACGCCGACCTGATAGTGCAGTTGTTCGCGAAACGCTTCCAGTTTGACTAGATCGCATCGGCGGGCCTGCGTGTTCGTCGTCATCTTTATTTCAACGACAAGTATATTCTCCTCATTAGCTCCCCGCCTGTGCACCACAATGTCAGGAAAGACGCGTTTATTTTCACCACCGCATTCAGCCGGAAGGTTCAGTCGCTTCGCGCTGCCATCAAGCCCTACGCGATTGTACTCGGCGTCAACGCGGTGATCCGGAAAAAGTGGTCGTAGATAGAGATGCGCGAGTACCGTGCCGATAGCGCGTTCGTTGACGTCAAGTTCTAGCAGCTGTGCTTGTTCGTCCAAGAACAGCCCAAGCCCTTTTTCAAAACGGCCGAGAATCTCATCGATTTCCATGAAGCGGACTTTGCCACAGATCGCCTGTCTTTTCATCTCGGCACTAGGTGATGCGGCTGTTCTGCGCGCAGTGCCTGCCATCTCAGCGCTGCGACCATCCAGTCAGGCTGCAGCCAGCTCCCCAGCCATCACGGATTTGTGCAACATGCTCGCCGGCTCTCGCCGCGAGGCCTCGTCCGCCCATCCAGGAACCCTCGGTGGACACCGAAACCGTCCAACGCCCTTCACTCCTGGACATTGGCAACTCCACTCTTAGCGCATCGCTCGGCGCCGGCTCTCCACCGCATCCAACCGCTCCTGCAGATGCCCATTCAGCACGATCATCTCCTTCAGCGCCTTCACCGCATCGCCCTTATGCAATGCAATGAACCTGTCGGCGATGGCCTGCAGCGCTGCCTCCTGGCGGCTGTCCAGCGTCACGATGTAATCCATGGCGATGCCTCCGATAGTTTCTGTTCAAATTGAACAAAACGGGAACAAAAGTGTCAAGAGCGAATTGACTCTGCGAGGAATGCCTTCCTATTTGTCAGTAGGTGGGGCGGTTGCTCACAAATCGAGGAGAGCCGCGATGGGCAGACGAAAAAGCCGGTTCGACAGGCTGTCGGCGAGGGATGCGGAGGCGATCATCAGGGACGCTTTGAGCCTGCGCCGGACGGTGCTGTCGTCGCAGCTGCATCTGAAGGCGCATGGCGAGCTGTTCTGGCAGCTTTGCGGGCTTGTCGAGAAATTGCACGAGGTGCTGGCCAGCGTAGCGGAGAAGGAGCCCGATTATCGGATGGCGGAGTTTGGCCTGCTTCCCCTCCCCGAGGATTACTCGACCCGGAAATGAGCCATGGCCGGGCCGATGGACAGCGTTGGGCGTGCCGCCAAGGCCAACATGCTGCTTATCGTGGAGTGCGGCCACTGCTACCACGTCGGGCGCTTCAGGGCGAATGACGTGGCCCAGGTGGTGGGCTGGAACAAACCGCTGGAAGCGATCAGGTTCAGGTGCAAGCGATGCAGCCGCAAGGACACGACGGTGAAGACGCAGTTCATCGACCAGGATCATCCGCCCAAGGGCTACATCTGGGTGCTGCAGAAATTCAAGCGCTAAAACAATGAGCCTTGCGCCGGCGCCTGCTGCGGAAACTTGATCTGCGTCGCCGGCTTGTCGACGATCACCAGCGCGTCATCGGGCGCCGTGCGCTGCAGATGTCTTGCCTCCGACCATGGCGCGCTGAGCCAAGCCTCGGTTTCTTCCGGCGTGGTCAGGATCACCGGCATTGCCTTGTCGTGGATCGGCGCGATCAGCGCGTTGGGCCTGGTCGTCATGAAGCCATAGACCTGGTGCTCGGCGGGGCCGTCCTTGACCTTGCGAATGCCCTGCCAGCGCGTCCACAGGCCGGCAAAGAAGAACAGCGTGCGGTCCTCGCCGAGTGCAAACCAGAAGTTGCGCTGAATGCCGGTCTCGGGGTCCTTGTCGCCGGGCGTCGGGCTGGGCTCGGCGAAGCTGGTGACGGGCACCACGCAGCGGTTCTCGATGCCGAGATATTGCTGCCAGTGGCCGTATTGCGGATTGCGGATGTTGGTGGTGCCGTAGTCGGCCTTGCCCTTGACCCGCTCCAGTGGCGTCGGCATGCCCCACAGCAGATTGGCTAATTCGCGTTCGCCGTCCGGCGCATTGCGCACCACCGGGCCTGGCTGGTTGGGATAGATGTCGATGGAGGGTTCGAGATTGCCGAGGATATCGCGCAAGGCGCGGGTCCACTGGCGAATGGCCTCCTGGCTGGTCGTGATATTGTAAAGATTGCACATTTCAGGCCGTTCCCGGATGCTCAGGCATCTTGTTGGAAACGGCCCGGAATTTCCAGCGCTGTCCGTCGGGTTGCTGACACGGCAGGCCGTGTCAGCAATGGTTTTGTGAGACCTACCGCGCCGATTGTCTCATAGCTTGTGCGGCGACTGCCGCGAGAAAAGCCCTGGCCGCGGCATCGCAGGCCGCTCGGGACGGACCCTTGGCGAAAAGGAGAAGCTCGGCGGCTCGCATGTTGAGCCCGTGCTTTCTCGCGAATGTGACCAGATCGTAGGGTTTGTTGTCGTAAGGCTCGTCGTCGTCGTAGTCGATCGTCAGATCGTAGTTTTCTTTCATTTTCTTCCTCCCTTTAGCGATCTCCCCCCTCCTGTCGCTAACGCAAAATTAACGTCGATGGCGTCGGGCGAGTCCACCAATCAGAGATTGTGTAAGAAACGTACCGGGGCTGTGCGAGGTCAGATGTGCAGCCTCGCACCGGTCCGGTGGGCAAGCGCCGCGTACCGACCCGATCGAAACCCGGCCTTCGGGCAGGCTAATTGTTAGGACGTTGATAAGCATTTGGTAATAAAAGGCGGGAAATGAAATGCTGGCTTGATCGGGCATCTATGATGCTGTCGTTCTCAGTGGGCCTGTGACGTGCGCATCAAAAGCCAGATCCTTCTCAGTATGATGGCCGCCGCGGCTTTGATCGGGGTGGTCGGCGGCGTTGCGATTTTCACGCAGATGGCGGCGATCAGGGCGTTGGGGTTGACCGAAGCGACCAATGTCGCGCGCGAACTGGCCAACACGATCGTGTTCAGGTCATCCGACGGGGTGCCGTCGCTGTTCGACCGACCCGACGCGCTCCGGGAGTTTTTGGAGCATCAGCACCATGGTTCGCGCAGGGATTTCCTGATCGTCGATCGCAACAAGGTCCTTCTGGCCCACGCTTCCGACGAGGACCACAAGGTCGGCGACAAGTTCGATCACGACGCCGGCGATGAAGTCGGCCAGACTCTGAAAGATGGCATCTCCCGCAGGTTTGAGGATGCTCATGAGGCCAACGACATGCTGGTCGTTCCGATCGAACATCCCGAGGACACGATCATCGGTGCCGTGCTCCTGGAATACGACCCGTTGCTAGGCGATGCCGAACGGCGCACCAGCAACATGCTTTGGTTGGTTGGCCTCAGCGCGACAGCCGCCATGCTGGTTGCGGCGGGATTCGCCGCTGTACTGCTGCGTCGTTTCGGTACCGGCCTTTCTGGCATGATGGGAGGCATGGAATCGCTGGCCAAAGGCAACGCCATGACGCGTGTAAGCTACACCGGCAAAGATGAGTTCGGGCAGCTGGCGCACGGCTTCAACATGATGGCCGCCGAGCTGGAATCGGCGCGGGCCCACATCGAGGATATCGTCGAGACGGCGGCTGAAGGCATTGCCGTCCTCGACGGTGATGGCCGGATTGCCAGCGTCAATCCCGCGGCGGTCTCGATGATCGGGCGGCGCGCCAACAAGATCGTCGGCCAGGAGTGGCGCTCGGTCATGACGATACGTGATCCGAAAGGCGACGAATTCGCCGCCGGGACGTCTCCCATCGAGCTGGCCTTGACCTCGGGCCGCCAACACCAGGGCGAAGTGCGCTTGACCAAATTGGACGGCTCGCATTTGCCGGTGATCGCGAGCTGCAGTCCGCTCAGCAAGTCGGACGGAAGCCTCGTCCTCACGCTCAACGACATCAGCGAACTGCGCCGCGCGGAGAGCGTTGTGAACGAGCGTGCCGATCAGCTGGCGGGGCTGAACCGCGAATTGCACGAGAAGTCGGAAACAACGTCCCGTCTGGTGAAGCTGGGGGAGCTGCTGCAGGCCTGCGTTACGTTTCCTGAAGCGTTTTCAGTGGTCGGCACCGCCATGGCCGAGTTCCTCGGCGGCTTAAGCGGAACCGTCCACCTGACCAGCGCCTCGCGTAACCTGGTGGAAGAGGTAGCGCATTGGGGCGCCGTCCGGTCGAGCGCTGGCCAATTTGCGCCGGAAGACTGCTGGGCGTTGCGGCGCGGCCAGGAGCATGTCGCCGGCCCGGGCATGTTGTCGCCGCGTTGCGCCCATATCACCGAGAATGGCGGCAAGGGTTACGTCTGCATGCCGCTGGCGGCGCAAGGCGAAACACTGGGCATCTTGCATTTGTGTGAACCGAATGCGGCGGACAAACCGCAATGGCTGGCTGAAAGGCAGCAGATCCTGCGCGGCGTCGTCGACACGCTGGCATTGGCGCTGGCGAATCTGCGCCTGCGCGAGACGCTGCGGCAGCAATCGATCCGCGATCCGAATACCGGTCTGTTCAACAGACGGTATCTCGAGGAGACCAGCAGCCGTGAACTGCGCCGAATGGAGCGCTCGGGTCAGCCATTGGTCGTCATGATGCTTGACGTCGATCATTTCAAACAGTTCAACGATACGTTCGGCCACGAGGCCGGTGACCTGGTGTTGAAGCAAGTTGCCGCCACCTTGATCGAGCATGCCAGGGATAGCGATGTCGTATCGCGCTATGGCGGCGAGGAATTCGCCCTTGTGATGCCGGGGTGCTCGCTTGAAGAGGGTGCTGAGCGGGCGGAGGCGCTGCGCCAGGCAATCAGACAGCTTCACCTGGCGCATCGAGGCAGGACGCTGGGCACTGTTACCGTTTCGTTCGGGGTGGCCGCTTACCCCGACCACGGAGCGGGCTGGGCCGAACTCACAAATGCCGCGGATCATGCGCTCTACGAGGCCAAGGGTGAGGGTCGCGATCGGGTCGTGGTTGCGCGCAACAGCGCCCCCGGCGAGCGACAAATCCAGTTGGTAACGGCTCCCAAAAAATAGCCGGACGCCATCTTGCCGCTGATTGCCAAGCGACGCTCGCACGAAGGCCAAGCCGGCCTCGTTGGGTTCGACTAAAGAATAAATCCGGCTAATAACACCGTAAGGAGCAGTGACAGCGGAACGGCTGCAAGACACCAGATCTCCAACGTGTTGTTTTGCCGCGGGTCCATCGTCAGCCTCACTTTTTTATTTTGTCATTGTGACACCAACGGTTGGCCGGAGGTAGCGGTTCCAAGCGACGCTGTTCATAGAGCACTGCCTGTGCTGCATATTAGCAACAGCTTGACGACCGCTGAGCCCTGTACCGCCTGGACAAGTTCAGTTGGCGCCGGATTGGATGCGCATTCCGCAGGAATGCAAGCGCCCTCCGCATCAGCCGTGCGGGGGTCGATCGACGCCCATGATCAGCGCCGAGCCGCATGCCCCGGAACCCGATGGCTGCATCTATCTCCGGACGAAGTTTCGCTACCACCGAGCCGATCCGATCTTCACTCACAGCCAGCGATGCCCGTTCGCAGGGACCTAAGTCTGACCTGCCTGCGCAATGGTCCCGTGCACAGGCAACTTCGGGAACAACTGCGCCCGTCTTCAGTTGATGGCGTCACCTCCTCGAGGAGACATCGGCGCAGAATCAGTCCCTTCATGCGCTGATTGGGGTCCGCTCGCCATTGCTGGATTTGGCAGGCGGACCCTTGGTTCTGTATGGTCCAGATCGAAAGCGGGGTAAGCTCGGGATCACTCATCATCCCAGAAATCCTGCAGAGAGGCATGGCGGAGGGCTCCTCGCCCCTGAGATGCTTGGCTTTGCACCCGGCACGACGGCCAGAATGCGCGCAGCAGGATCGAGGCCTCAGCCCTCCAGCGCCTCGTGCTGGTAAAGCTCGTCCATACTGAGCGTCGCCAGCGCGGCGAACGGCGCCTGCTTTTTCACGCGGCCGTGGCTCAGGATCACCACGTCGTCGCAGAACGAGATGGTGCTGCGATGATGGCTGATGACGATGGTGGTGCGGCGGCCGGCGCGCGACTTCAGCGTCTCGACGATCGCCGCCTCCGACAGTCCGTCTACCGCATTGGTGGCTTCGTCGAGGATCAGGATATCGGGATCGCGCACCAGGGCCCTGGCCAGTGCGATCCGCTGCCGCTGTCCCGCCGAGAGATTGACGCCGCGGTAGCCGACGACGGTCCTGTAGCCTTGCGGCAGTTGCTCGATGAAGCCATGCGCCTCGGCCAGTTTTGCCGCGCGCTCGGCATCGTCGGATGAGGCCGCGTCCTGGCCGTAGACAATGTTTTCGAAAATCGTGCCGTCGACCAGTTCCAGTTCCTGGCTGGCAAGCGCAATGTGCTTTCGCCACTGGCTGGGGTCGATGCGGTCCAGCGGCGATCCATCGACGAGGATCCTACCGCTATCCGGTTCGACGAAGCGGCACAAAAGGTTGACGATCGTCGTCTTGCCGGCGCCCGACCGGCCGATCAGCGCGGTCGAGCGGCCGCTGCGGATATCGAAACTCGCCGCATGCAGCACCACCGCGCGCTGCTCCGAGCCGGAATAGGTAAAGGTGACGTCCTCGAACTTGATGCCTTGGCTGAGCCCGGGGAACGCTGCGCTGCCTTGCGGCGGCGCGGGCTTGTCGGATGGGTCCAGCATCCACGTCACCTCTTCCAGCGATCCGCTCAGGCCCTGCAGCTGTGTCCAGGCCATTTGCAAAGACCGCATATAGGGCTGCAGCCTGTAGAGCAGGATGACGAAGGCGACGATCAGCGGGAAGGAAACATTGGCGAACCAGGCGCCGATCACCACCGCCAGGAACAGCATGGCGTGCAGAACCTCGGTCAGCGGCGGCAACGCTCCCTGACGCGTCAAAAGCACGAACGCCGCCCGGCGCACCGCATCCGATGCCTGGTCGAATGCCGCCTTCTCGCGTTGCTCCTGGCCGAAGATGCGGATCAGCCGCCCGGCATGCACCAGATGCAGCATCTGTGATGCGAGCTGACTGTTGCGGGAGGCGACGCTGCGGCTCGGCGCCTTCAGATTGGCGGACAGCATGGCGTGCGCGACCTGCACCAGCGCCAGGCCCAGCGTGACCAGCAACGTCATCTGCCACGACAGGAGCAGCAGGAAGGTGAGGAGGATGATCGCGGCCGATGCGTTGACGATTGCACCCAGCGTGATCTGGATGGCATCCGAGGCCCGCCAGGATTCGTTGGAGATGATGTTGAGCAGCCGTCCAGGGCTTTGCTGCAGGAAGAACGGGTAGCCTACCCTAAGCAGCTGCTCCGACAGCGCGCTGCGGATCGAATGGCTGGCCTTGCCGTAGATGAAGGTGGTCAGCAGCGTGTTGGCGTAGGCGAACAGATTTTTCAGAACGATCGAGCCGAGGATGGCGACCGATATGGCGATCAGTCGGTCGCGCTCGCTCAGGCTCGCTCCGACATGCTGGAAGACGGCGGAAAAACCAGCCATGCCGGTCTGCCCCTGCCCCATGATTATGTTCAGCAACGGGATGATCAGGCCGATGCCGAAGCCTTCGAGCGCGGCGCTGAGCAGCCCGAGCACCACGACGGCCGGAAGCAGGCGCAACTGCTTTTGCCCGAGCGCGCGGCGCAGCATCGGCAGGCAGGGCGGCATCAGTCGCATGATGACGGATCACCTCGCTTCGGCATTTGCCTGCTGCTCCTGTCGCATTTCCGTTGTCTTTGGCGATCTCGCCAGCAAAAGCACCGCGAACTTGGCCGCGCCGAGCAGATTCATGCCGATGATCGGCCAGTGCGACAGCTTGAGTTCACGATCGAACAGCGGGCCTTTCCTTAGTTCGCGCAAGGCTGCCCTCATCGACCAGTAGAAATGCCGAAGCAGCCACGGCGCGTGGCGGATATGCTTCAGGCAAAGCCCGCCATTGCCCATGCTGTAATCGCGATGCAGCTTTTCGATGGCCTTGCGGTCGCGCCGGCCGTGATGGTGATAGATGGTCATGTCGGGCACGTATTCGACCGGAATGCCGAGCAGCACGGCCCGGACGAGATAGTCCGTATCTTCCGCGGAGCGCAGCGGGCCGCCGGCGCCGAAGCGTTCGTCGAAACGCCCGATTCGGGCGGCAACATCGCGGTGCATCGTCATATTGCAGCCGAGCACGAAGCCACCAGGATGGACATCCGGCGTGAGCCGCGCGCGCACCGGTGACCGCTTGATGGTGAACGGCAGGTCGCGGGGATCGCCAAGCTCGACGCGGCCACCGCGGATGACCCGTTCGCCGGCCGCATAGTGCCGCTGCAGATCGCGCAGATAATCCTTGTGGACCGCGCAATCATCATCGACGAAGACCAGGACGCGGCCCCGCGCCCGCTCCAGCCCGGCGTTGCGCGCGGCCGCCAATCCGGGTCGCGGCTCGCAAATGGCAGTGAACGGGATGTCCGACAGTTCGGCGATGCTGGCCAGGCGTTTGGCCGTGCTGTCGGTCGAGCCGTTGTCGACAACCACCAGCTCGGCGGCAAAGTCGGCATGGGCACGACACGCGGCCTGGATCGAGCTGATGCAGGGCTCGAGTACGGCGACACGGTCGCGGGTGCAGACAATGAAGCTGACCGCCGGCACCGGTCCTTGCTGCGGCCGCGGCGACATGGCCGCCGGCATCATCGAGCGGCCGCGTTGCTGGAGCTGGTGCGATTTGACGAACATGGGTTGCTAGCTCAACTGGTTCGAAGGCAACACCGCCGCGGCCGGCACGGACTGCAGATACCGCGACAGGGCATCCACCTGCCTGGTGACCGACATCGAGGCGAGACTGAAGCGCGGCGCGAAAGCACCGGTGCGAAACACGTACTGCTCGCGGCGCCGGATGAGCTTCCATTTCGCCGTCCGTGTCAGGAATTCATGCATCAGCAGCGGCTGCCTTTCTCCCGCTATCAGCTGATAGAGGAAAAAGAACAGGTTCAGCGTGCCGGCCTGGTAGCTCGGCCTCGTCTCGGCCGGAAGCGCGGCTATCCTTTCTTCCAGCGCGAGGATCCATTCGGCGGCACGGCGAATCGTCTCCATCGACAGGACCTCACCGATGGCGCGGAGGTCTTGCGTCTCTTGTGCGAGTCCTTCGCGCTCGAGGTTCTCGGCGACGATCTTCAAATGCGTCCTGCGCATTTCGCGCTTGTGCCGGTTGGTCACGCTGTCGTTATGGATTCGATAAGCGATCAGGCTTTCGGGGATCATGGCCGCCGGGTAGCGGTCGGTCAGTCGCCTGAACAGGTCGAAATCCTCGGCGTGCTTATAGCTCTCGTCATAATGTAGAACGCCGTCTTCGATGACCTTCCGGTTATAAACGACCGTTGAATGCATGAAGATCGTGAAGAACATCGACAATATGCGCAGGCTATTGTCGTGGAATATCGGATCGGGCGACCCCCTAACGATGCGGTTGCCGAGCAAGGTATCGAAGCTTGCGCCGCACAGAGCGAGGTCAGGCTGCTGGTCGAACAGTGCTACCTGCCGCGACAGGCGTTGGGGATAGGCGATGTCGTCGGCATCCATCCTGGCGACCAGATCGCCGCGGGCCATGGCCAAGCCTTCGTTCAGCGTTGCGATCAGGCCGCGGTTTTCGCGTGAGACGATCGAGATGCGGCTGTCGGCCTGGCGGTATTTCCGCAGGATCTGCAGCGAGTTGTCGGTCGAGCCGTCATCGATGGCGATGACCTCAAGATGCTTGTAATCCTGGCGCAGGATGCTGCCCAGCGCAGCTGCCAGATAAGGTCCCGCATTGTAGATCGGCAGCAGAACGGAGACTAAGGGAGCAGCCATGATCAGCCCCGATCGGTTCGTTGCAGCTTGCGTGGCAAGCGTGAGGGGCCATCAGGCGGTCCACCCAGATATGCTCCGGCCGTAAGCCATCCGGCATTGCCCACGTCGATGCCTGCCGGGGCGGCGCCTGGGACTCTTCGAGCAACATAGGGGAAGTGGCGCTTGAGGCTGTTGAGCGGCTTTTCGAAAAGCAGCCACGAAGCCGAGGCCAGCATGAGCGTTGCCGTTCCCGCCACCAGGAACCGCCCAGGCCCTTGCTCCGAGACGTTGAGCGGGATCCACGGCTGTGATTTGACGACCAGCGCCAGCACTATGGGATGGTAGAGATAGACGCCGTAGCTGATGCGGCCAAAACCGAGCAGCGGCGGCAGTTCGAGAAGTTTTCCGGCGCGCCCGCCAATGCCCCTCGAACAGCTTGCAACGATGACCACCAGCGGCGCGACAGGCAGGATCTGCAACAGCAGCCAGAGGCCCCATTCCTGCACCGGATTTGCAGGCGTCGGCGCAAACCACTGCAGAACGAAAAACGCCGCAGCGAGCCCCGGCCAGCCAACTCGAAGCCATTGCGGCAAGCCAGCAGCTCTTGACCGGTAGGCGGCGAGCAGCGCGCCTGACGCCAGTGCATCCATAGACGCCGGCGGCAGCAGGTCGCGCGCCAGGCTGGGCGTTCCCGCGATCGGCCAATAAAAGCGATAGGCCAGCGACAGCGCGATAACGCCGATGCAGATCGATTCCAGGCGCCGGCGCGGCGCCAGCAGGATGATCAGCGGCCAGGCGATGTAGAACTGCTCCTCGATGCTCAGGCTCCAGAAATGGCAGAGCAGCCAGGGCGTCCATTCATTCTGCGATGCGTACCAGAAGTTCGACAGATAGAGCGCATGCCAGGCCAGCGACCCTCTGGACTGCTCCAGGTCCACCAGCCAGACGAAACCCAGCACGGCGAAATAAGGCGGGAATATCCGCAGCGCCCGCCTGATATAGAAGGATTTCAGCGCCGGTCCGGTTTCGAATTCGGCGGCCGCTCTGGCTTCCAGCAGCAGTCGCGTGATCAGAAAGCCGCTCAGCACGAAAAACAGGCGCACGCCAATATGGCCCCAGAACGAGGATCCTCCGGCCGCGAAGAAGTGGGCGTACAGCACCATCGTCACGGCGATGGCCCTCAGCGCGTCCAATTGGGTGTCGCGCGCATTTCCCATTAGCGGCGTACGCCGGCGGGACGGCGAAACTGCCAATCGGTCAACATGGCGGCGTCGTTCACGGCGCATTTCCAATCGGTAGCGCCCCCCTCACCCAGAATAGGGCCACCATTGTGCAACGCAACACAAAAAGTTGACACATTTGAAACAGGAACGTGAGACGCTACTAATAAAGCACAAGAAACAGCAGGAACCAGCCCGAATTGTCCATTTTTGACGATTTTCACACCCTGCCTTGGCCGACCAATTTCGGCGGCAGGGGTGCTGCGATGCAACATGCTCGCCGCCGCCGCGAAGCTCGTCCGCTCGATCGCCGCCGGCAGCACCGGCGTCATCCTCGTCGCGCATGATCTCTCCACGGTGCGGGCGCTGGCCGACAGGATCGTGGTCCTCAGCCTCGGACGCGTGGCCTATGATGGATCCCCCAGGCACCTGAGCGCCGACCAGCTGTGGGACCTCATAGCGAGCGGCACCCTCGCATCCGCCGGGCCAATAGGAAGGCGTGTTGAAGGAGGGGCTGCTTCGCGGGACCCACTCACGCGCAAGCTTCCCGCCTCCGGGTTACGCCTCCTTGCTCGCGTTCGCGAGCGCCACTGTGCGACGCTCCGGCAGCCCCATTCCGACGAGCGCACCGGCGAGCGAGAGCAGAGCGGAGACGTCGATTGCCGAGGTGAAGCCATCACTGAACGCATCGGTGGACGCGAAGCTTCCGGTCCCGGCGAACACCGCACCGGCGATCGCGATCCCAGATACGCCGCCAAGAAAGCGGAACGTGTTGAACGTGCCGGCAGCCTTGCCGACCTCCGGCCGCGCAACCGCATTGAGCACCGCGTTCTGCGCGGCAGGCATGGCCATCGATACGCCTGCGCCGGTAATGATCAGCGGCGCGACGAGCTGGATGTAGGGCAAATCAGGTGCTGCGATCTGCGCCAGCCAGGCCATTCCGGCCGCTTGCAGGATCAATCCGGCCACCACAAGCCAGCGCTCACCGACGCGGTTGATCAGGCTGCCGGCGATCGGTGCGACCACAAAAAGCGTGGCGGTCCAGGGCAGCAATCCCATGCCGGCGCCGAGCGGCCCACGGCTCTGGGAAAACTGCAGAAACTGCGGCAACAGGAATACGAGGCCGTACATGGCGGCGCAGAGCAGGAAGTTCGCACCTACGCCCGAGGAGAATGCGCGCGCCCGGAAAAACCGCAAAGGCAGCATGGGCTCACGGGTACGCAACTGCCAAAGGACGAATGCGATGGCGAGAAGCAGCCCGGCCGTCAGCGCCGACAGCACTTCAGAGCTGCTCCAGCCCACGATGTTGCCGCGCATCAGACCCCAGACCACTCCAAATGCCGCCGCAGTTACCAGGACGACGCCGAGGACATCGATTGCCGTGCCCGGCCCGTGACTCTCCGGAATCCGACGCAGCACCAGCGGGATGAGAACGATGCCGACCGGAACATTGAGCCAGAAGATCCAGTGCCAGGAGAGGCCTTCGGAGATCGCACCGCCGGCCATCGGACCGATGATCAGCGCCAGGCCGGTGATGCTGCTGAAGATACCCAGCGCCTTGCCTCGTTCCTCCGGAGGAAAAGCGACGCTCAGCAGCGCCATGGCCAGCGGCATGACCATTGCGGCACCCGCGCCCTGAACCGCGCGGGCCGCAATCAGCAATCCGGCATTTCCAGCGAGCGCGCAGGCAACCGACGCTGCGACGAACAGCGCCAATCCGGCGATGAAGATGCGGCGGCGGCCGAACCTGTCACCGAGCGCCGCCCCGGTCATAAGCAGGACGGCAAAACTCAAATTGTAGGCGTTCATCGTCCATTGCAGCGTCTCCAGCGAGGCATCGAGTTCGACCCGCATCGTGCTCAATGCGGTCGCCACGACCATCGCATCGAGAACGACCATCAAGGAGCCTATCGACGTGAGGGCGAGAACCCAGACCTTCGTTGACCCCGCACTTTGCTTGCTCATGATTATGACGCCTCCGGCTTGAACAGATGGCCCGCCAGTCTCGCGGGCCCGTGATCCAGTGACGCGGAGGCACCACCAAAGGATTCCAGCTAAAGAAAGTTTTTTTCGACCGAATCCTTTTGCCATCGTCGAGCGTCTATAGGACGCTGCCCGCGATGGCGGGCGCCCTGCCTGGGAGATACGCATGAAATCGACGCTTGTGCGATGACCGGATCCGCAATCGGCACGCCAGAAGGACGGGAGCCATTTGACCGGCTGCTCGGCGAATTGCGGCCGAAACTGCACCGTTACTGCGCCCGCATGACCGGTTCGGTGATCGATGCCGAGGATGTCGTTCAGGAAGCTACGGTCAAGGCGCTCGAGGCGTTCCCCGGGAGCGGGCCGATAGCCAATGTCGAGGGCTGGCTGTTCCGCATCGCGCACAATGCCGCGCTCGACCACCTGCGCCGTCGCGCCAGGGCGGATGCCGCGCATGCCGTCGACGATATCGACATGATACCTGACCCCGGTATGTCGGCCGAGGGTCGTCACACTGCAGCCGCAAGCCTGCAGACCTTCATGCGGCTGCCCGCGGCGCAGCGTAGCAGCGTCATCCTCATGGATGTGCTCGGCTATACGATCGAAGAGATCGGCAACATTATCGACAGCAGCGTTCCGGCGGTGAAAGCCGCTCTGCATCGCGGCCGTCTGCGCCTGCGCGAGGTCGCCGGCCAGCCTGACGATCGGCCTGTGCCGGTGTTGACCGAGCCCGAGCGGGCGCGTCTGGCAGCCTACGTAGATCGGTTCAACGCCCGCGACTTCGATGCGATCCGCGACATGTTGGCCGAAGACGTGCGGCTTGACCTCGTCAACCGGCTCCGGGCGAGCGGCCGCGCGAAAGTGGGCCGATACTTCCACAATTACGCGGGTATCCACGATTGGCAACTGCTTCCAGGCCAGGTCGATCGGCACCCAGCCATTCTTGTGATCGATCGGGATGACCCGGCCGGAGGGCCAAAATACTTTATCCTGCTGGAATGGGCGGGCGACAGATTGGCGAGAATTCGCGATTTCCGCTATGCGCGCTACACGCTTGATGGCGCCGAAGTAGTGCCTCTGCGGGCATAGCAATTCGCGTTTCATAATGCCGAACAACCACTGCCAGGATCGCGGCCGCTTGCCATCCAAGCGGCCGCCCTTTTTCGTCGATCCTGCTTTAAGCCGGTTGCAACTCCCTGCGCGGCAGCGGCGGGAAGGCGATCGCAATCGCCATCGCACCAAGCCCGACAAGGGCCGAGCCGATGAACAGCCAAGAATAGCTGGCATAGGCATCGAACACCATGCCGCCGGCGAGCGGGCCGAAAGCCATGCCAAGGCTGGACAGCATGGTTACGGCACCGAACACGGTGCCGAGGATGCGCTGGCCAAAATATTCGCGCGCCAGCACCGCATAGAGCGGCATGACGCCGCCATAGGTGGCGCCGAAGATGACGGCGAGCGTGTAGAATTGACCAAGCTCGCTGACCGCAAGATAGGCTGCGATGACCACGGCCTGTATAGCCAGCCCGGTGATCAGCACCGGCTTGACGCCCAGCCGGTCGGCGAGCACGCCGTAAAGCAGCCGGCCACCCAGCCCTGCCAGGCCCTCGATGCTGTAGATGCTGACCGCCGCCATCGGCGCGATGCCGCACAGCATCGCATAGCTCACCATATGGAAGATCGGCCCGGAATGGGCCGCGCAGCAGGCAAAGAAGGTCAGTCCCAACACGATGAATTGCGGCGAGCGCAGCGCCTGCGGAACCGTCATGCCGGCACCCTCGGCGGCAACGCTTGGGGCAGCGCCTTCGGCAGCGGGTTTGGGCGGCCGGCGCACCAGAAGCGCGGCCGGCAGTAGCAGCACCCACGCGGTTATGCCGATGTCGAACATCGCGGTGCGCCAGTCGTAGGCCGAAATCAGCCAGCGCGCGAAGGGCGAGATGGTCATTGGCGCCACGCCCATGCCGGCCGAGACCAGCGAGACGGCGAGGCTGCGGTTCGTGTCGAACCAGGCGGAGGTGAGCGCGATCATCGGCGCGAAGAAGGCACTTGCCGCGAGGCCGACGAGCACGCCGTAGGCCAACTGGAAAACGAGCAGCGAACCGGTGCGGCTGGCCAGCACCAGCGCCAGGCCGAGCAGCACGGCGCCGGTCATGACGACGATGCGGGCGCCGAAGCGGTCGTAAATGGCGCCCCAGGCGAAGCCGCCGAGCCCCATTACCAGGAAGTTCAGCGTCATCGCGCTCGATATGCCGGCGCGCGACCATTGTGTGTCGAGCGCCATCGGTTCGAGGAAGATCGCCAGTGAGAACATCGCCCCGAGAGCGACACAGGTCATCAGCGCGCCAGCCGCGACGATAACCCAACGATAGGGAAGGCTCATTTCAATTTTCTCCCATGCCGGAAGCGTTGATACGGCACGACCTTTTCGAGCTTCGCCGAGCCGCTTGCGTCCGAAGGACGTTGGAGATGTTTTGAATCCGACAATCCGGTTGCATTTTTTATCCAGTCAGGAAATTGCGCCGCTCAACTGCTCCAATGCATTGACCGTGCATCGTCCCGAGCTAGATTTCCAGCCTGGCCATCAGGAGCTATCGGGCATGGAACTTCATCGCGGCCGTCTCATCGACCACCTCCAGCTGGTGGTCAGGGATCTCAAGGCCAGCCGCCGCTTCTACGAGGCAGTTCTCAACGTGCTCGGCATACCGATCGGTGGCGCCGGCGAGGATTATTTCTGGGCCGACGAACTGTTCATTTCCAGCCCCGACAGCCCGGCGGCCCTGGGAAAGCTGACCGGGCGCCATCACCTTGCCTTCCAGGCAAAGGACCGTGCGATGGTCGATGCCTTCTACAAGGCCGGGCTTGAGGCCGGCGGCACCGACAATGGTGCGCCGGGCGAGCGATCCTACCATCCCGGCTATTACGCCGCCTTCCTGCTCGATCCCGACGGCAACAACATCGAGGCCGTCCACCACGGCCCGGCCAGCCGCAGCGCCGATTCAGTGAAGATCACTTTCTAGCTTCCGGTAAAGGTGGTTCGCACCGGCCGGCACGGTTGGTCTCTGCAAACCTGGGTGCTTGCGTCAGACCGCGTCTGCCCTATCGCGTCAGCGCCGCCATCTGGCTCGCCAGGAAGTCGACGAAGAGCCGCGCCCGGACCGGTAGCTGCCGCCCGTAGGCATGGACGATGTGCACCGGCATGGTCGGCATCGCCACCTCGGGCAGGATGCGGACCAAGCGGCCCGCGTCGAGATCGCCCTGCACCGCAAACCGCATCAGATGCGCTATTCCAGCACCGGCAAGTGCTGCATTGCGGATGGCGCCGCCATCATCGGTATCGAGCCGCCCATCCGGGAGGATCATCGTACCGTCGGCAAAGGTGACCGGATAGGGCCGGCCGGCCATCTGGTAGCGGATGAAGTCATGGTTCGCCAGATCCTCGACCGATGCCGGACGGCCGCGCCGCTCGACATACGCCGGCGAGGCCACCAGCACGATCGGCAGATTGGCGATCTTGCGGGCAACCAGCCCCGTGTCCGACAGCGCCCCCATGCGCACGGCAACGTCATAGCCTTCGCGGATCAGATCGGCGTGACGGTCGGTGACGCTGAGCTCGACTTTCACTTCGCCATGCTGCGCAAGGAACGCCTGCGCCCATGTCGCGATCAGGCCGCGCCCGAGCTCGACCGGCGCTGTAACGCGCAGCAGGCCGCGCGCCATATCGGCCACCTGGACGATGTCTTCCGCATCGTCCAGCGCCCTGAGCAGCGGCGCCACCCGCTCGTAGTAGGCGAGGCCTTCGCTGGTGAGCCCGAGCTGACGCGTCGAGCGCTGGATCAGCCTGACCCCGAGCCGCCGCTCGAGCCGTGCCACGCTTTTCGACACCGCCGATGGGCTCGAGCCGACCAGCCGGCTGGCGGCATGGAATGAGCCGGCATCGACGGTTCGGACGAAGGCGACGAGACCGGCGGTCTTTTCGAGGATGGTCGTCATTCCGGAATTCCAGGCACGAAAGAATGGATCATAATGATCCTAATACGCTTTTTGATCACCATTAAATACCGCTCATCGTCGACAAAGGAGAGATTGATGAGCAAGCTGAACGGCAAGGTCGCCATCGTCACCGGCGCGTCCAAGGGTATCGGCGCCGCCATTGCCAAGGGTCTTGCCACGGCCGGTGCCGCGGTGGTCGTCAACTACGCCTCGTCACGGGAAGGCGCCGACCGCGTCGTCGCGGAGATCGAGGACCGTGGCGGCCGCGCCGTCGCCGTCCAGGGCGACGTATCGCAATCGGCCGACGTGCGCCGCCTGTTCGAGGCGGCGAAGTCAGAGTTCGGCGGGCTCGACATATTGGTCAACAATGCCGGCGTCTTCGCATTCGAGCCGCTGGAAGCGGTGACGGAGGCCGAGTTCCACCGTGAGTTCGACACCAATGTGCTGGGCATCATTCTGACCACGCAAGCAGCAGTGAGCCATTTTGGCCCGAGCGGCGGCAGCATCATCAACATAAGCTCGGTCGCCAGCCGCAATCCGCAGCCGAACTCGCTCGTCTATGCCGCCACCAAGGGAGCGGTGGACACGATCACGCTGTCGATGTCGCGGGAACTCGGCGCCCGCAATATCCGCGTCAACGCCATTGCGCCCGGCGGCGTCGACACCGAAGGCCTCGAGCGTATCGGCATCGTCGGCAGCGACTTCGAAAAACAGATCGTCGCCATGACCCCGCTCGGCCGCTTCGGCCTGCCCGACGACGTCGCCCGCGTCGCGGTGTTCCTCGCTTCCGACGAAGCGTCATGGCTGACCGGCGAGCGCATCACCGCCTCGGGCGGCTGGCGATAGATATGCAGGGCGCGGACCTGCCGTTTTACGGACCATGCCCCCGCAGCGTGACATCGAGGAACACCGCAATCGATGACGACGGGGATCCAAGCCCTATGTTTCTCAGCAAGGGAGGAGCGCCGTGCGCTATCGATGACCGCTAGATGCCAAGGAGGTAACGGATGACGGGCGACGAAAAAGCAATCCGAAGGCTGGTCGAGACGTGGATGGATGCGAGCAAGCGTGGTGACATTGCGACCGTGCTCAGCTTGATGACGGACGACGCGATCTTCATGGTTCCCGGCCGGGAACCCTTCGACAAGGAGATCTTCGCGGCAGCCGCGCGGGAGACGGCCGGCGTTCATATCGACGGCACCAGCGATATCGTGGAATTACAGCTTCTCGGCAATTGGGCCTTCATCCGCAGCCGCATCGACATGACGGCGACTCCGCCGAATGGCGAGCCGGTCCATCGATCGGGATATGCACTGACGCTGCTGCGCAAGGAGGCAGACGGTGAGTGGCGGCTCGCGCGCGACGCGAACCTGCTGACTGCGCAAGGCTAGCGCCGGTCTCCGACATCCTGCACCGGAAGGCGGGCAAAGGGAGAGCGGCCAAGGGGGACCGATAAGATGGCGAGGATGCGATGCAAGCCGCCCTGAACAGTGTTCCTCCTCTACCTGATCACACGGGCAAGAGGGCGTTCTGCTTGACATCGGCGATGGAGGCGAAAGTGTGCGTTTCGCGCACACCCGGCAGCGGCAGGATGACCCGCTGCAGGAAGTCCTGGAACACCGCCATATCGGCGATCCGCGCCTTGACCAGATAGTCGAAGCCGCCAACCACCATATGGCACTCCAGAACCTCCGGGGCTTTCGCCACGGCTTCGGCAAAACGGTCAAAGACATGCGGCGCCGTGTGGTCAAGCCGGACCTCTATGAACACCAGCGTTCCCCGGCCGACCTTGCGCGGATCGAGCACGGCTCTGACCGCGGTGATGAACCCGTCGCGGAACAGGCGCTTCACCCGCTGGCTGGTTCCGGTCGGCGACAGCCCGATACGCCCGGCCAGATCAAGCGTCGTTCGGCGCCCGTCCTCCTGCAGCAGCCGGAGCAAGCTGCGGTCTATCTGGTCGAGGTCGTCCATTTCACAATCCACTCTATCTCAGGGATTTATGTGTTGATTTCACGCAGAGATGCCAAAATCAACGTATTTCATCACATGAAACCTCGCAATAGCTTGCACTTCCCTCACCCACGCGAAGCAAACGGGGTGAGCCGATTTCGACGAACAAAGGGAGTGCAGGATGACCAAGGAAGCGTTCAGTCCAGCCGGCAAGAGTGCGGCGGAAATCAGCAAGGGAGCGACCGAGATCCTGGTGCTGAGCGAAGCCGACGTGATGGCGTGCATCGACCTCAGCCAGCTTCTCGATGTTCTGGAAGACGGCTTCAAGGCGCTGTCACAAGGTAAGGTTGTCAATCCACCCCGGCCACAGCTCGACATCCCCGGAGCCGGCTACAGCCTCGCCATGCCGGCCTGGATGGAAGGCATGAACCTGACCGTCAAGATCGTCAATGTCTTCGAAGGCAACTTGGCCAAGAACCTGCCCAGCCACCTCGCCACCATCAGCCTGTTCGATCCGCTGTCCGGCCTGCCGGTCTGCATCATGGACGGCACTTTCATAACGGCGGTGCGAACCTCCGGCTCCGCTGTGCTGTCGGTGCGCGCGCTTGCCCGCCGGGATGCCAGGATAGCGACAGTGGTCGGCGCCGGCGTGCAGGCCAACCAGCATCTCCATTTGTTGCCGCTGGTGCGGGACTTTACCGAAATCCGCGTCGCTTCGAAGAGCTTCGACGATGCGGCAGCGCTTGCCCGGCTGCACCCGTCGGTGGTGGCGGTCGCCGACCTCGAGGCGGCAGTGCGCAGTTCCGACGTGGTGTGCCTGGCGACCCACTCCTATCAGCCGGTGATCGACGCAGGCTGGGTCCAGCCGGGCACGCATGTCTCGTCGGTCGGGGTGGCGCCGCCCCGCGGTGAAATGCCGATCGAGCTCATCGCCAAATCCAGTCTTTTTGTCGAAACCAAGGATGCATTCAAACCGACCCCGGTCGGTTCCTGCGAGCTTGCCGGCTTCGACCCGGATTTCGGCACCGAGCTTGGCGCCATGCTACTCGACCGCGCGCCGGGCCGCGTTTCGGATCAGCAGATCACCACCTACAAGGCGATGGGCATTGCGATGGAAGACATGGTCGCCGCCGACCTGGCCTATTGCTGCGCCCGGCGTCTGCGCAAGGGAAAGCTCGTCGTGCTGTAGGCGCGTGCCGCCTCACGCAGGCTCGCGCTTCAATGCCTGTGCCATGCAGTGGATGCCGCCGCCGGTCTTCGAGATTTCGCTCATGTCGATGGCGGCCACCTCGAAGCCGCGCGCTTTGAGCTGGCCGATCAGCGTCTGGCTCGAAGTCGGCGCGATCACCCTGTCCTTGCCCAGCGACATGAAGTTGCAGCCGAGCGCCATCGTGTCCTGGAACGGCACGTCGATAATCTCGTGGCCCTTGCCCTTCAGCCAGTCGACGATGCCGGGCTCCGTACAGGCAAGGCAGACGGCCGTCAGCTTTTCCGCAATCGGCACCACCATCAGGTCGATATGGACGTAATATTCGTCGATGAAGGCGATGCGGGTCTCCCAGCCCTCCTTGTCGAACCAGGCCTGCACCTGGCGCGCGCCCTCCTCCTGCGTGCGGGCGCCGCCGCAGCCGATCAGCACCACGCCATCCTCGATGACATTGAAGTCGCCGCCTTCGAAGGTGCCGGCGGTGACCATGTCGTAGATCGGGATGCCGAGCTTCTCATAGGTGCGGATCGCCGCGTAGTTCTCGCCGCGCCGCCACCACTGGGCCATCGCGGTGATGATGGCGCCGTAGGGCGTCATGACGCTGGAATCGCGCGAATAGACCTGCATCGGCAGCTCCGGCGTCGGCTCGTGCCAGTGGATGTTGACGCCGAAATGCTCATAGGCGGCGGCCAGGTCCTTGTGCTGTGCCTGCGCGATCTGGAGGTTGCAAGGCGCCTCGCGCAGATGTTTTCGCGACAGCGAGCTGGTCGAGAGATGACGCAGGAAATTCGGCGAGCCGAGCAGCACGTCGGTCAGCACGTCGGTCTCGTTGGCGAAGCCCCAGGCGGTCAACGGCTTGGTGCCGCCCGCCGGGTTGCGGCGCTGCAGCGAAAACGGCTCGGCGACGATGCGGTCATGGACGGTCATGGGTCTCTCCTCGTGATGGGGGCGGCTGGTTGATCATGCGGCTTGGTTGCTTGGTATCCACCAATCCCGTCCGCGCGGGGTGGTGATGTATTCCGGCCAGCGAAATCCGATCGGCGGATCGTAGTCGCAGAGCGGGGCGATCCAGTTCGAGCCGCCGATGCCACCGCCGGTTCGGGCGACGAATTCGTCCATCGCCGCGTCGCGCGCAGCCTCGTCTTCCAACAAGCGAAGTGCCGCGAGCGCAATGGTCTTTGCGGCGCAGATGACCATTGGGTCGATGGTGGCAGAAATGCCGCCCAGCGCATTCATCGCCCAGCCCGGATAGGCGTGACCATTCTCCGAGCGCAGTGCCGGGCGGGCGACATAGAACCGCGCCGTTGGCGTATGCCACGACATGTCCGTGTAGTCGTCGGAGGTCGAATTGAGCTGCGATGGCGGCAGGTCGCGACGCAGCAGCGCCTCTGCATCCTGCGGCGCAATCAGCCGCTCCAGCTCGGCGATGAACGGTTCGTCGCTCGCCTCGCCGCCGGCATTGACCTGGATTTCGCGGGCGATCGCCTTGGCCGTCTCGTCCCAGCGCGGCGGCCCGACTGCCGCCAGCGCGTCGAAGGCAATGCCGGCCATGACGTGATTGGCCAGCCCCGGCCGCGACTTCGACACCCAGTGCCGCTCATGGCGGCAGCCGCTTATCCTGGCTGCGGCTTCCGCATTGCGGTCGAGCATGGCGGTGACCTGCTCGGCCATAGCAAGCGTCGGCACGCGGATCATGTACTGGATCTCGGCCAGCCCGGCCGGCAGATTGTCGGCGGTCGCCTGGCCCGCCGTCAGGATCGCCTCGCTGATCGACCAGCCGCCCTGATGCGGCAGCATGGAATCGCGCAGCGCCTTGGACGCCATGTACATCATCATGAGCGCGTCGTTGGCGCCGGGCGCCCTGACCGCCGAATGCGCCTGCGGGATGGGTGCTGCGGTGCCCGCTGCCCTCGCCCAATGTTCCGGCTCGTCGCAGATGAAGCGGTGGATCATCGCATAGGCCGCACCGCAATGCGTGTCCCAGCGCGCCGTGTTGCAGAGCGGCAGCATGTAGAAAGGATGGAAGGAGATCATACCCGCCAGCCCATCGTAATAGCCCTTCGCCGCATGGATCGGCTTTGACCCGCGCACCTTCTCCGCCGGCTCGCCGGTGAAGCGCAGCGTGCCTGATATGCCGTGGCGCTGCATTGCTGCCTTGGTCGCCAAAAGGCCGCCGAGGCTGGCAATGCCGAGGCCGGAATGCGGATCGGTGTGGCCGCCCGCCTGTTCGCCGAGGCCGGGACGCGGTCGCTTCACCGTTGCCGCGTCCTGGCAATTGCCCGGCACCGCGTCGTATTCGGCGTACATGCCGATCGTCGGGCCGGTCCCGTTGATCCAATGGGCGCAGAAGGCCGTTGGCATACCGCCGGAGCCTTCCTCGACCGAAAAGCCTTCGTGCTTCAACTGCTCCACATACCAGGCGGCCGACTGGTATTCGCGCCAGGCGGTCTCGCCGAAGTCGAAGATGGTCCGCGTCCACGCCGACAGGGACGGCTGGATGTCGTCCAGACAGGCAAGCGCGGTCGCTTGTGCCGAGGTCACCGGTTTCTCCATGGCGGAAAGAAAGCAGTGAAGCGCCCCACCAAAAAGTGATATGTTTTCCCGGCTCATGCAAATTCGGTTCACCTCTTGAGAATTCCCTCGACGCAGGCGCTGCGCGCCCTCGACAGTTTTGCCCGCCACGGCAGCGTCTGGCGCGCCGCCGACGAACTGCATCTGACCCGCAGTGCGGTGAGCCATCAATTGCGCCTGCTCGAACGCGATCTCGGCTTCGATCTGCTCGAACGCATCGGCAAGGGCGTGGCGCTCACGCCGCGTGGCCAGCGCTATGCCAGCGACGTGCGCAAGGCGCTGACGGTGTTGGGTGACGCGGTGACGCGCCATGCCGGCACCGGCGTCGGCGGTTCGTTCAGCGTCAGTTGCACCCCTGGCTTCGCCTCGCTTTTCCTGTGCACTCACATTGGCGAATTCCGGCAGATGTATCCAGATGTCGCGCTCCGCATCCTGACGCCGCGCCGCCTCGATGACGTCAGCAATGCCGAGGCCGACGCCTTCATCGCCTTTGGCGTCGGCAACTGGCCGAACCGCGCGGTCGAGCTGTTGTGCGAAATCTCGTTCACGCCGCTGTGCAGCCCGACGCTGCTCAACAAGATCGGCGGCTTCTCCAAGCCGGCAGACGTGCTGCGCGCCAATCTCCTGCATCTCGGTGACACCGAGGACTGGGCGCGTTGGCTGGCGCTGTCCAAGGTCGAGAACCCCGACCCGGAAGGCGGCATCTTCTTTTCCGACATGAACCTGGTCTTTTCGGCGGCGATCGCCGGCCAGGGCATCGCCATGGGCGACGAACTGACCAGCGGCCGGGCACTGAGCGAAGGCCGGCTGGTGCGCCCCTTCGACATAGCGATCAATTCCCCGCGCTCGTATTTTCTGGTCTCGGAACATGCCAAGGCGGCGCATCCGGTGCTGGAGGCGTTTGGGCGGTGGCTGAGGTCGAAGCTGTCGGAGAACCAGCGTTAATCTCCCCCCTTGAGGGGGAGATGGCCGCGAAGCGGCCAGAGGGGGTCGCTTGGCTGGGCTCGGCCCGGTCTGATTTTCGAAGAAAGAGGAAGTTGGCGCTTCACGCGAGACGCCCCCCTCCGTCGCCTTCGGCGAAATCTCCCCAAGATTGGCGCATAGATGAATCAAATTTGCCGATCAGGCGAAAACTATTCGGTTGCGGTAAGCCGCCGCCCTGCCTACGATTTCGCCTACGCTAAGGAAAGGGCAGGATGCAGCAACCCGGCCGGGCCGCAGAGATCAAGGCAATCGGGATCGGCAAGAGCTTCGGCTCGTTCCGTGCGCTGGACGATCTGACGCTCGATATCGGCCGTGGTGAGTTCCTTACCCTGCTCGGCCCCTCCGGTTCCGGCAAGACCACCTTCCTGATGATCCTTGCCGGCTTCATTCAGCCGACCGACGGTCGCCTTTACAGCGACGGCGTCGATATCACCGAGCGGCCGGCCGAGCAGCGCGCCGCCGGCATGGTTTTCCAAGGCTACGCACTGTTCCCGCATATGTCGGTCGAGGCCAATATCGCCTTCCCACTCAAGGTACGCAAGAAATCGGCGGCCGAGATCAAGCGCCGCGTCGGCGAAATGATCGAGCGCGTCGGGCTCAAGGGCCACGAAAAGAAACTGCCGTCGCAATTGTCCGGTGGGCAGCAGCAGCGGGTGGCGCTGGCGCGGGCGCTGGTCTTCGAGCCGGGCGTGCTTTTGCTTGACGAGCCGTTTTCGGCGCTCGACAAGGGCCTGCGCGGCCAGATGCAGGCCGAGATGAAGCGGCTGCACCAGGAGACCGGCACCACCTTCGTCTTCGTCACCCATGACCAGAGCGAGGCGCTGGCTTTGTCGTCTCGCGTCGCCATCTTCAACCATGGCAAATTGCTGCAGGTCGGCGCGCCCGACGAGGTCTACGACCGGCCCGACAACCGCTTCGTCGCCGAGTTCCTGGGTGAGATCAACATGCTGCCGTTGAAGGGCGTGCGCCCGGCCGACAATGGCTCGACCGGCCTCTGCGAAGACCGCGCGATCAGCATGCGCTGCAAGGCCGAGAAGGTCCGTGGCGACGCCATCCTGGCGATCCGGCCCGAATACATGTCGATCGCACGCGAGGCGGCAGCGGGCGAGAACGGTATTGCCGCGACTGCCGTCGCCTCGACCTATCTCGGCGCTGCGACGCGGCTCGATCTGACGACGCACCAAGGCGCCAAGGTCACGGTCTCGGTGCCGAACGAGGTTGCCGCTTCCGCGCTCAGCAAGGGCAATTCCGTGTGGCTGACTTGGCCGGCGGAGAAAGGCTTCCTCCTTCCGGACGGAGGACAATGACGATCGGCGTGGCGAATTCGCCAAGCTGACTTTCAGGAAACACCAACAACAAAAAAGGGGAACTGACATGACAAATCAAACCAAGAAAAATTCCATCGAGGCGCTGTCCGCCAGGGCAGTGCGCGGCGAGATTTCGCGCCGGCAGTTCACGCAACTGGCCGCACTGGTGCTGGCCGGCACGCCGATGCTGCTACGCTCGACCGGCGCCTTTGCCGCGGCTAAGGAACTGGTGCTGGTCAACTGGGGCGGCGACGCCATCACCGCCTACGACGCAGCTTATGGCCAAGCCTTCACCAAGGAGACCGGCATCACCGTCAAGATGGACGGCTCCGGCCCGACCGAAGGCGCGATCGCGGCGCAGTTCAAGAGCGGCGCGCCGACCTGGGACCTGGTCGACGTCGATCCGTTCTCGGCCATCACGCTCGGCGCGCAAGGCATGCTCGAGCCGATCGATTATTCGATCGTCGACAAGAAGAAGATGCGGCCGGGATTCGGCTGGGAATACGCGGCCTCGACCTATTTCTTCTCCTATGTCATCGCCTACGATGCCGAGAAATACGGCAGTCAGGCACCGACCGGCATGGCCGACTTCTTCGACGTGGCAAAATTCCCCGGCAAGCGCTCGCTCTACAAATGGGGCGTGTCGAGCTGGGAAGCGGCACTGCTTGCCGACGGCATCGCGCCGGCCTCGCTCTATCCGCTCGACCTCAAGCGCGCGCATGACAAGATCGCTGCCTTCAAGGAGAACGTCGTAGCCTATTGGGGTGGCGGCGCCGAAAGCCAGAGCGTGCTGCTCAATGGCGAGGCCTCGATGGCGATCGTCTGGTCGACCCGGGCTTCGCTCATCGAGCAGGATTCCGGCGGCAAGATCAAGTTCATCTGGGACCAGGGCCTGATCTCGCCCGGCGCGCTCGCCGTGCTCAAGGGCAATCCCGGCGGCAAGGACGCGGCGATGAAGTTCATCGCCAGCACCCAGGACCCGGAGAAGGAACTCATCATGTTCGACAAGCTCGGCCAAGGTCCGGCCAACCCGGCCGCCGACGCGCTGATCCCCGCCGACAAGAAGCGAATCAACCCCGTCGATCCCGAGAACATGAAAAAGCAGATCCCGCTCGACATGGATTGGTACGCCAAGAACTACGGGGCAGCACTCGACGAATACACGAAGATCATCTCCGCCTGACAAGCCGGGATAGCCAGGGGCGAGATGAGAGCACACCTCTCCGACAGGATGGGCGCGGCGCTGCTGATGGCGCCGCTGCTCCTCTTTCTTGTGCTGGCTTACGCCTGGCCATTCCTCGGCGTGGTCAAATGGAGCTTCACCCTGCCTACGCCGGGGCTGGGGCAGTACAATGCGCTGCTCACGGATCAGCTGGTGCAGTCGGTCTTCATCCGCACACTGCGCATCGCCGCGATCGTCACCATCGTTTCGGTTGCCGCCGCCTACGCCATTACCGTTGTCTGGGTGCGCGGCACGCCGGTGCAGCGCGTCGTGGCCGAGTTCTGCATCCTGGTGCCGTTCTGGATCTCGGTGCTGACGCGCGCCTTCGGCTGGGTGGCGCTTTTGTCCAATCGCGGCCTGATCAACACTTGGCTGCAGGCGGTCGGCTTCATCTCGGAGCCGCTGGCTCTGGTGCGCAACGAGTTCGGCGTTATCGTCGGCATGACGCATTTCCTCATCCCCTTCGCGGTGTTTCCACTGGCCTCTTCGATGCGAAGCCTCGACGACCGTGTGCTGCTGGCGGCGCGCGGCCTCGGCTCCAGCCGCATGCGCACCTTCTGGTCGGTGTTCGTGCCGATGACCCGCTCCGGCATCATCGGCTCGGCGCTGATCGTCTTCGTCTTTTCGCTCGGCTTCTTCGTCACGCCGGCGATTCTCGGCGGCGGCCGCAGCGTGATGATCGCCGAGCTGATCTATCTCCGCATCTTCCAGAGCCCGGACTGGGGCCTGGGTGCGGCGATCAGCGTGGTGCTGGTGCTGTTCGTCGGCGCGCTGATGGCGCTGCTTTTCCGCTATATCAGGCCGAAGCAGTTGGTGTAGCGCGATGCCGACCTACCGCCCCGGTCCCGTCTCGCTGATCCTCGCCGCCCTGGTCGCGCTATTCCTGCTGTTGCCGTTGCTCGCCGTGATCCCGGTGTCGCTGACGCCGAGCCGCATGCTGGCGATGCCGTCGGGCGAACTGTCGCTGCGCCATTACCAGGCGCTGATCGAGGATCCGCGCTGGATCAATGCGATCCTGCTCTCGATCAGGATCGGCATAGTCAGCAGCGCCTTTTCCACGGTGCTGGCGCTGGGCTTCAGCCTCGGCGTCTGGATGTTCCAGCCGCGCTTCACCGCCGCTCTCGTCGGCTTCGTGCTGCTGCCGATGGTAGTGCCGCCGGTGGTGTCGGCAATCACGCTCTATTTCCTGCTGACCTCGATCTCGGGGTTCTCGTCGTTCTTCGGCTATGACACCTGGCTGGGTGTCGCGATGGCGCATGCGGTGATGACGGTGCCCTTCGCCACGGTGCTGATCCTGGTGTCGCTCAGCCAGCTCGACCGCCGCATCGACCTCGCCGCCCGCGGCCTCGGCGCGACCGTATGGGAGCGCGCCACCCGCATCATCATGCCCAATATCAAGTTCGGCATCGTCACCGCAGCACTGCTCTCCTTCGTGCTGTCCTGGGAAGAGATCGGCGTCACCCTGTTCATCACCTCGGTCAACGCCATCACGCTGCCGCGGCTAATGTGGATGGGCCTGCGCGACAACATCGACCCGGCGATCGCAGCGCTCTCGGTGATCCTGATCGTCATCACCGTGCTGGTGCTTGTGGCGCGCAGCGTCGTGGTCAGGCTGCGCGCGGCGCAGTAGACGCGCCTCACGCCGTGGTGACTGGCGCAAATGAAACCTTGCGCTACGATTTTCGTTATAGGTAGTTCAACACGTCGAAGGCTTCGCCATGAACCAAGGATGGTTTTCCAAGCCGGTTGCGGTTGCGGTCGGCATCGTGGGAGATATCCGCAACATTTCCAATGCACGGCAGGCTGTCGAATTGCTGGAAGCCCACTGGCGCGACGCCGGCAGCGCCAAACACGGCTTGGCACTGCGCACATGCCGCCGCGCCATGAGCGACGATCGCTGGACCGAAGCCGCCAGGGACGCGTTCATCGAGGCCGCGCGGGAGGCGCATGTCCTGGTCGAGCGAGCCGTCGAACCGCAGGACCGGTCCAGGCAGGCGGGACCGTGATCGATTTATGAGAGCCTCGGTGGTTCGGCCGATCTATTGCATCTCAGGCAGCATGCAGCCTTGGAATGGCGCTGACGTCGACCTCGCGCTCCGCGTGCCACGCATCGTAAGCGGCCTGCATCCTGAGCCAGATCGCGGCGCCGTCGCCGAACATCTTTCCAAGGCGCGCCGCAACAGCCGGCGACACCGGCTTCTTTTCGCGGATGATGTCGTAAAGCTGCTGGCGCGAGATTCCGAGCAGATTGGCGATTTCCACCTTGGTCTTGCCGGTTGCCGGGATAATGTCGTCGAGCAACGCCCCGGGGTGGGATGGGCAGCGCTCCATCGGATGCATCGGCTCATACACGCTCATAATCGATTTCTCCAATCTAAGCCGTCTCAATGGTACTGTTCGAAATCGACGCGGACAGCATCATTGGCGTCGAATTCAAATGTGATGCACCACGGCCCGTTGACATGCACCGTGTAGCGGGTCGGGCTGAAGCCCTTTAATGCGTGGAAGTCGAAGCCGGGCAGGTCCATGTCGTCAGGTCTTGCCGTGACTTCCAAACGGTCAAGCCGGACAAGGATGCGCTTATGCATCTTGGCGTCGATCTTTCCGGTCTTTCCGGTTTGAAAGAGGTCCGCCAGCGCCTTGTGCTCGAACGACTTGATCATGCAGCATGTAAGCATATCGCTTACACGGGTCAAGCAGGTGTAAGCAAATGATTTACGGAATGGTCCGAGCCCATCGAAGGCAATAATACGCCCGCTGGACGCTGGGCCGGGCCAGCCGAATACCTGGCGGACCGATGTCACGGCATTATCCGCTAACCCATCGCCTGGCGGATTCTCTTGGACAGGCGGCTCAAAAATGCCGGTCTCGACGACGCATCAAGCTTCCACGACAGGACTGCGGTCGCCATTTTCCGCGGCAGCACCCCGACCGACAGGAACCAGGCGGCAAGGATGGCGCGCCGCCGCAGCGATGCGGTCATTTCAAGGCTGGCGACGGCGCCGGCCGCCCCGAGCGCCAGCCGGGAATCGTCGGCCACGGGGTGTCGGTCTCGGTCCGCGCAAAGCGACGCCAGCCGCTCTTCCAGGTGGACCGGATCGTGGCGGACAGCATCCGACGGCACGATGGTCAGGCCGATCCCGGAGGCCTGGTCCGACAGCGCCTGCATGCGGCGGAAATCGTGGGTCACCCGCCAGCGTGCCCGCTCGGCGAGCTTTTCACCGAAGACCGAATGATTGGCGCCGTGGATCCGGTAGGCGCCGAGGCATTCGTCGATGGACTGGACGTGCCCGTACATCGGCGCCAGCGTTGCCAGATAGCCGTCGGCGCCCTGGCGGAACTCCGGCTCCGGTATCGGCATGATCGATTCGAGCGTTGCGCGGTCACAGGCGAGCCCGCTGGTCACGGTGGTCTGGTAGCGACCCTTGTGCAGGAGTTTCGGCATGACGTCGCCGCTGTCGAAAGGCAGTTCGGGCGGCGGAAAGACATCCTTGATGCGTTGCCCCTCGTCGACGATATGCAGTCTGGACTGGACCTGAGCGGTTGCCTCGTCCCAGGTGTCGACAATGGTGGAGACGGCGGTTGGATAAAGATAATCGTCGGCGTCGAGGAACAGGACGATCTTGCCCGAGCTCGCAGCGAAGCCGGTGTTGAATGCCGCCGCGTGTCCGCCATTTTGCGCTCGCGGGCATGCGAGGATCTCGTCGTGATACGATTCCATGATCGTCGTGGAATTGTCCTGCGATGCATCGTCGACGACGATGACCTCGACATCCGCGTAGTCCTGCTCGAGAGCGCTGTCGATGCTGCGTTTAAGGAACCGCGCATAGTTGTAGTTCGGGATGATGATGGATACCGGAAGCCGGTTTTGGACAGACTGCATCGCGTTTGACCTCGCATCTTGCTTTGGTTCGGCAAAAGCCCTCATGGGCTCGCCCTTCTTCAAGCGCCCCTCTTGACGCGCGACGAGTTCCCCGGAGGAGAAAGCTTGCGCTTTCCACGAGGAGACGGTCACGTTTCGCTTTGCGACTTCGTATTGAGGCCGCCATTGCCTTCAAGGGCTGCTGCCATGCGCAGAGGGTCGGCGGCAGCAAAAGCTCCGACGTTCGGCCAAGGTGATGTCGCAGCCGAGCCCGACGGAAATGTCTCGCCTCGCGATCAGGTCGGGAGCGAAGCGGACGGGTGCCCTGAAGACATGGCGGATAGTGGCCTGCAAATGCGGCTGGAACAAGCCCCGCGTCGAAAACAGGGCCACTTCAGGTTGCGTTTCAGGCGGCATGCCGCGACCGCCGGCGCTTTTGCCCCGGAGCCGGCGAACCGCCTCCGGGGCTTATGGTCATGTGGCCTAAACAGTCAGGCGGCCTGCAAACCCGGCAGCGACAGGTCGACTTCCTCCGGTAAGTCGCCGGCCATGGCGGCGGCGAACTTCGTCTGATCGAGTTCTCCTTCCCAGCGTGCCACCACGACCGTCGCCACCGCATTGCCGATGAAGTTGGTCAGCGCCCGGCATTCCGACATGAAGCGGTCGACGCCGAGGATCAGCGCCATGCCGGCGACCGGCACGGTGGGGACGACCGAAAGCGTCGCCGCCAGGGTGATGAAGCCGGCGCCGGTGATGCCGGCGGCACCCTTGGAGCTCAGCATGGCGACGGCGAGCAGCAGGATCTGGTCGCCGTAGGTGAGTGGCGTGTCGGTCGCCTGTGCGATGAACAGCGCGGCCAGCGTCATATAGATGTTGGTGCCGTCCAGATTGAAGGAATAGCCGGTCGGGATGACCAGGCCGACCACCGAGCGGTTGCAGCCGGCGCGCTCCATCTTGGCCATGAGGCCCGGCAATGCCGCTTCCGAGGACGAGGTGCCGAGCACCAGCAGCAGCTCCTCTTTGATGTAGCGGATCAGCGCCAGGATCGAGAAGCCGTTGTAGCGGGCAACCGCGCCGAGCACCACCAGCACGAACAGCAACGCGGTCAGGTAGAATGTGCCGATCAGCATGGCCAGGTTGGCGATCGAGCCGATGCCGTATTTGCCGATGGTGAAGGCCATGGCGCCAAACGCGCCGATCGGCGCGGCCTTCATCAGGATGGCGACGAGGCGGAAGATCGGCGTGGTCAGCGCCTGCAGGAAATCGACGACCGGACGGCCGCGATCGCCGACCAGCGCCAGGGCGACACCGAACAGCACCGAGAAGAACAGCACCTGCAAAATGTCGCCTTGCGCGAAGGCGCCGGTGATGGTGTCGGGGATGATGTTCATGAGGAAGCCGACGATGGTCGTGTCGTGCGCCTTCTCGGCATAGGCCGTCACCTTGGCGGTATCGAGCGTGGCCGGATTGATGTGCATGCCGGCGCCGGGCTGGACGACATTGGAGACGACCAGGCCGACGACCAGCGCCAGCGTCGAGAACACCAGGAAATAGATCATCGCCTTGCCGGCGACGCGGCCGACCTTCTGCAGGTCGGAAACACCGGCGATACCGGTCGCCACGGTCAGGAAGATCACCGGCGCGATCACCATCTTCACCAGCTTGATGAAGGCGTCGCCGAACGGCTTCATCGCCTCGCCGGTTTCGGGATAGAAATGGCCGAGCAGCACGCCGGCGGCGATCGCCGCGAGCACCTGCACATAAAGATGCCGGTATAAGGGAAGTTTGCCGCGCGGCTCGGCGGCAGCGATTGCTGTCTGCATGACGTCCTCCATGGCGCCCCGATCGAAAGCTCGACTCCCCGGGGCAGTTGTTTTGACCAGCAGCCTCGCGACTGCCGAATTCGTGTTTGCAACAGCCGTGCCAGATACGCAGAAGAGTTATTCATCATTGATTTTGTTGAGCATTCACAAACGGCCGCACTGCCGGACGCATGGTCAAGTGCGACTCTCCGCATAGGTCGAATTGTGTTTTGTGCGAGTTCATGCACAAATGGGCGATGCTGCAACGCCCCGCCGGTGCCTTGTCTTCGACGCCCGAGCAACTCGCCAGGCGGGCGCGCCGAGCCTGGCTGCTGTTTGCGGCCGTCGCGCTTTTGATCGTCACGGCAGCGCTCTACGGCGCCGGCCTTTACGGCCGTACCGCCGAGATCGGGACCCTGGCGGCGCAGGGGCGTACCGACGCCAATCTGAAGGTCGCGCTGCTGCGCGCCGTGCTCGAAAGCCCGCGCGCCCTGCCCCTGCTGTTGTCCGCGGACCAGCAAGTGCGTGATGCGCTGACGCAGAAAAACGCCGCGGCAATAGATGTGCTGAACCGCAAGCTCGAGGGGCTGGTCTCCGGCACCAAGGCGTCGGTGCTCTATGTGATCGGCGCCGACGGACTGGCGATCGCCTCCAGCAACTGGCGCGAGCCGATCAGCTTCGTCGGCAACGACTACCGTTTTCGCGATTATTTCTCCGGCGCGATGCAGGCCGGAACCGCCGAATATTTTGCGCTCGGCAATGTCAGCAAGCGTCCCGGCCTCTACATTTCGCGGCGCGTCGGCGATGCCGCCGCACCGCTCGGCGTCGTCGTCGTCAAGATGGAGTTCGACCAGCTCGAAGCCGACTGGCGCGAGGCCAACCGCCCGGCCTATGTCAGCGACGAGAACGGCGTCGTACTGATCACCAGCGTGCCGTCCTGGCGCTTCATGACAACCGCGCCGCTGGCCGCACCCAAGCAAGCCGCAATTCGCGACAGCCAACAGTTCGGCGACGCGCCGCTTGTGCCGTTGCCGATCATGCACGCGCAGGCGCTCAGCCCGGATGTGTCGATCGTCCACGCGGTGACGCCCGGCGGCAGCGACGCGCAGTATCTCAGCCTTTCGACGCCGGTTCCTTCGACCCCCTGGCGGCTCGAATATCTGATCCCGGCTGAAGCGCCGATCGCCGCCGCCGTCCGCGAAATGCGGCTTCTGGCACTGGGTGTCGTCGTGCCGCTGCTCGGCCTGGCCGCGTATCTGTTGTGGCGCCGGCAGTCGGCGCAGATGCGGATTGCCGCCGAACAGGCGGCGCGCACCGAACTCGAACGCCGCGTTGTCGAACGCACCGAGGATCTGAGCCGAGCCCGCGACCGGTTGCAGGCCGAGATCACCGGCCACCGCAACACGGAGGCAAAGCTCCAGGTGGTGCAGCAGGACCTGGTCCAGGCCAACCGCCTCGCCATCCTCGGCCAGGTCGCCGCCGGCGTCGCCCACGAGATCAACCAGCCGGTCGCCACCATCCGTGCCTATGCCGACAACGCCCGCACCTTCCTCGACCGCAAGCAGACCGGGCCGGCTGAGGAAAATCTCGGCGCCATTGCAGCCCTTACCGAACGCATCGGCTCAATCACCGAGGAGTTGAAGGCATTTGCCCGCAAGGGCCGCACCGCCGCCGAGCCCGTCGAATTGCGCGGCGTCATCGAAGGCGCCGTCATGCTGTTGAGAAGCCGCTTTGCCGGCCGGCTCGACGCATTGGTCGTCGACCTGCCGCTGCCGAGCCTCAAGGTCATGGGCAATCGGGTGCGGCTCGAACAGGTGCTGATCAATCTCTTCCAGAACGCGCTGGAGGCGCTCGACGGCCGCGACGACGCTCATGTGCAGGTCTCGGTCGAAGAGACCGCGGACGGCGTGACGATCAGCGTATCCGACAACGGGCCCGGCATTCCGCCGGCGATCCTCAAATCGCTGTTCACGCCGTTCAACACCTCCAAGGAAAAAGGCCTTGGCCTCGGCCTCGTCATCTCCAAGGACATCGTCGCCGACTATGGCGGACGCATCGAGGTTTCGAGCGGCGACAGCGGCACCCGCTTCACCATTCATCTCCAGAAAGCAGCGTAAGCCATCATGACGAACGACAATTCCGCACCGGTGGTCCTGATCGATGACGATCGCGATCTCCTCAAGGCCACCGCGCAGACGCTGGAGCTTGCCGGCTTCTCGGTCTCGGCCTTTGCGGTGGCGGCCGAGGCGCTGGCCACGCTCGACGCCGGTTTTGCCGGCGTCGTGGTGTCGGATATCCGCATGCCTCAGATCGACGGCTTGCAGCTTTTCAATCGCATCCTGCGGCTGGATGCCGACATTCCCGTCATCCTCGTCACCGGCCATGGCGACATCGCCATGGCCGTCAAGGCGATCAAGGACGGCGCCTACGACTTCATCACCAAGCCCTTCGCCGCCGACCGGCTGGTGCAGAGCGTGCGCCGCGCAGCGGAAAAGCGCCGCCTGGTAATGGAGAACCGGGCCTTGCGCGAGGCGGCCGGAGAGGCGCAGGACAGCCTGCCGCTGATCGGCCAGACGCCGGCGATGGACAGGCTGCGCCGTACGCTGCGCCAGATCGCCGATACCGACGTCGACGTGCTGGTGACCGGCGAGACCGGCTCCGGCAAGGAGGTGGTGGCAAGTCTTCTGCATCGCTGGAGCCGCCGCGCCAAGGGCAATTTCGTCGCGCTGAATTGCGGCACGCTGCCGGAGACCGTCATCGAGAGCGAGTTGTTCGGCCATGAGGCCGGCGCCTTCACCGGCGCGCAGAAGAAACGGATCGGCCGCATCGAGCACGCCAGCGGCGGCACGCTGTTCCTCGACGAGATCGAAAGCATGCCGGTCTCGACACAGGTGCAGATGCTGCGCGTGCTGGAGATGCGCGAGGTCACGCCGCTCGGCACCAACGAGGTGCGGCCGGTGGATCTGCGCGTCGTCGCCGCCGCCAAGGTCGACCTCGGCGATCCGCGCCAGCGCGGCGCTTTCCGCGAGGATCTCTATTACCGGCTCAACGTGGTGACGATCTCGATCCCGCCGCTGCGCGAGCGCCGCGACGATGTCGCCCTGCTGTTTTTCTATTTTGCGGAGCGCGCCGCCGCCCGCTTCCACCGCCCTGTGCCGGCAGTTCCAGCGACGGTGCATCGCCATCTGAGCGACCATGACTGGCCGGGAAATGTGCGCGAGCTGGCGCATTTCGCCGAGCGGTTCGTGCTTGGATTGGAGGAAGGCGCCGAGACGCAACCCCCTGCCCCGACCCAATCGAACGCCGCCATGAAGCTGCCGGAGCGGCTGGAGCGCTACGAGGCCGACATCATCCGCGAGACGCTTGGCCGCAACGACGGCGATGTCAGGCGCACGATCGAAGCGCTGGGGATTCCGCGCAAGACTTTCTACGACAAGCTCCAGCGCCACGGCATCGTGCGCAGCGATTTTTCCCGGTAATCGCCGGCGGCCTGGACCGGCGGCTCGGTTACTTGGCGTCGTGGAAGATGATGCCCACAGTGTGGCGCATGCCGGAGCGTAGCCGGCTGACGCCATGCCTGAGGTTGACGCGGTAATTGCCCTTGCTGCCCTGGACCGGACGATTGTGGACCGCGAAGGCGACCGCATCGCCCTGGCGCAGCGGCACCACCTCGACGCGGCTCTGCATGCGCGGACGCTGCTCGGTCAGCACGAACTCGCCGCCGGTGAAATCCTTGCCTGGTTCCGACAATAGGATCGCCACCTGCAGCGGGAAGGCAAGATCGCCGTAGAGATCCTGGTGCAGGCAGTTGAAGTCGCCGGGGACATATTGCAGCAGGAGCGGCGTCGGCCGCGTCTGGCCCTGCTCGTGGCATTGCTCGAGGAACGCCGCGTGTTCGTCGGGATAGCGCTGCGCGATACCCATGCGCGCGTTCCAGTCGTTGGCAACCGCGGCCAGGCGCGGATAGAGCGCGGTGCGCAAGCCGCCGATCAAGTCGGGCAAGGGATAGCGGAAATAGCGGTACTCGCCCTTGCCGAAACCATGCCGCGCCATGTGCACATGGCTGCGGAAATGGCTCTCGTCCGGATAGAGCCCGGCGATATGCCGGCACTCCTGCGGCGTCAGCAGCTTTTCCATCACCGCGCAGCCATAGCCGCTCAGCTCATCGGCCAGCGTCCGCCAATCATATCCGGCAACGCGCACCTCCGCCGATTTCACCGCCGCTTTCGCGCCTATCGAATGGATGGTCATGGCTTCGCCTCCTGTGGCTTCTCTGTCAATTGAAATGGGTGAAGCGGCCCGCGCAGACCACCCGTTTCTTGCCGGGTGAGCCTTGCGGGACGGGACGTCATTCAATTTCCGATTTCGTGGTCATGGGCTAAACTTGTTCCACTCAACGGGACCACCACCTCATGATCGTCCAGACCTGCATCAATGGCGCGCGCAGCGCCGATTTCCACCCCCGACTGCCGCTTGATCCCGAAGCCATTGCGCGAGACGGCACGGCCTGCGTGGCCGCAGGTGCGGCCGAGTTGCATGTCCATGCACGCGGGCTCGATGGCCGCGAAAGCCTTGCCCCTAACGCAATGGACCCGACCGTGCTGGCGCTGCGCCGCGCCTGCCCGGGAACGCTGATCGGCGTCTCCACCGGCGCCTGGATCGAGAGCGACGACGAGCGCACGCTTGCCGCGATCGCCCGCTGGAGCGAGCTGCCCGACTATGCCTCGGTCAATCTCAGCGAGAATGCAGCACCGGCAGTCATGGGCCGTCTGCGCCAGCGCGGCATTGGCATCGAGGCGGGGCTTGCCTCCGTAGCCGACGCCGAACGCCTGGTGAGCCTCGACCATGGCAACCGCGTGCTGCGCATCCTGATCGAAATCTCCGAGCAGGAGCCGGACGCTGCGCTTGAGATCAGCGACGATATCGCCGCCGTGCTCGACGGCGCCGGAATGCGCCGGGCAATCCTGCTGCACGGCGCCGACGCCACGGTCTGGCCTTTCGTGCACCGGGCGGCGGAACGCCGTTGGTCGACGCGCGTCGGACTGGAAGACGGCAAGGAGCTTCCTGATGGAACAGTAGCACCCGGTAACGCTGCGCTGACAGCGGCAGCCGTCGCTATCTTCGAGACCAGTCGTTAGCACGGGGAAAGCGTCGATGGCCGCCGATCCCCCTCTTCAGGGGGGAGATAGCAAGTTTTGGCAAATAGGCAGGTCTAAGTCGGCGAACTCAAGCGTGGCAGCACGCTAATGTCAGTAAAATCTATCTAAAACTTTACATATTAATTAAACCAGCAATTAATCAGCACATCAACGACCCCGTATGTTAGTGCTCTCCCGCACCGGGGACCATTTTTATGAAAATCATTCCGCAGAATGATCACGCCGCGCCGCGCCGGATTCAACAGTATACATCGATACAGATCCTGCGGGGGCTGGCAGCCCTCATGGTTGTTACCTATCATCTTCCGGGCGCACTGGGCATGCTCGACCTGCGTATTCCCGTTCTGAACAGTGGCGTCGACTTGTTTTTCGTCATCAGTGGTTTTGTCATGGTTCTCTCGACGGAGAACAGACGCTCAGACCACCGTGCTTTTTTGATGCAGCGGTTCACGCGCGTCGTTCCGTTCTATTGGGTTATGACCTTCCTCATGGTCGCCGCACTTTGGTTGTTTGCCGATCGTGCAGTGTCTCTTGAGCAGATCACCAATAGCCTGCTTTTCATACCCTATCTCGATACGGTCACAGGCTATGTCCAACCGGTGCTGGGCGTGGGTTGGACGCTCAATCTGGAAATCCTGTTTTACATTCTGTTCGCGGCGACTATGCGTGTCGGCACGCTGACGCAAATGGCCATGGTCGGCGTTGTCTTTGCAATCGCCGTAGCGGCGCGCATCGTCTTCAAACCCGCCGCCGACACTGTGCTGTTTTTCTATACCACGCCAATCCTGTTTGAGTTCCTTGCCGGCATGGCGCTCGGCCACCTGGTCGGCAGACTGGCGCGTTTGCCTACCGTCCTGGGTGTCTCGGCGCTCGTGTTCGCCATCGTGTCCATGCTGGTGATGGTACTTGGCTTCAACTTGCCGCGAACCCTTGCTCAGGGAATCCCGGCCTTGATCCTTGTCGCCGGTTGCATCAGCCTGGAAAACTACTTCCGGCTTTTTGCTCCTCGCCTGCTGGCAAGGTTGGGCGATGCCTCCTACTCTCTCTATCTGACGCATCCTATCGTGCTGCTTGCGACCGCTCCTGTCGTTGCAAGCGTCAGCGTATCACCATGGCTTGCTGGCATGGTTATTGTCACCGCCTGCATTGCCGTCTCCCTGGCCAGCTACAGTTTTGTTGAAAAGCCGATTTTGGCCATTTCGCGGATGAGCCTTTCCGCCCGTCACGTGAAGGCATGAACTGCGGCTGCGCTCCGCGGAACCACGCTGTCTCGCCAACCTTAGACCGGCGGCGCTGAACCTTCAAAAGATCCGGAAACAAAAACCCGCCTCGGGAGGATGGGTCGTTGGAGCCAAATTGGCACCATATCCAAATTAATAGCATAGCTGCCGGCACAAAGCAAGAACAAAATGTGGCGTCCTCGACGAAACTGCCGACAGGCATAGGGGCACCGCGCACGACATGCCTCTTGCCATTGTTAAAAATCTCTCATAACGTATTTTCATATCCGAAAGAAAATCCGACCGTTTATTTCCCTTTATGAAAGCCTGAGCGTTTGCGCGAACATCTCGATCAGACCGACCGGCGACTGGTCAAGCTGCTGTCGCAGGACGCGCAGCTTGGCGTCAACCGCCTCGCCGAGAAGATGGCGATCTCGGTGCCGACGGTGCGCATGCGGCTGCGCAACCTGCTCGACCGCAACCTGCTCAAGATCGTCGGGCTGCTCAACCTCACCGAACGCCCCGAGCTGATCTCGGCGATCGTCGGCATCAATGCGCAGGGACGCGGCCGCGCCCGGGAACTGGCGCAGCGCATCTCCGAACTGCCTTTCGTGAACTCGGCAGCCGTCGTCACCGGACGCTTCGACATCATCGTCGACGTGACTGTGGCCGGTGATGTCGCCGATCTCTACCGCGTCACCAGCGAGCTGATCCCCGGCGCCGGTGAGCCGGGCGAAGTCGTGCGCAGCGAGACCTTCGTCGTCATGGCCTCCTGCAACAAATGGGTCAGCCTGCCGGAAGGCTGCTGGTCGGACGAGCCGCGGAAGGAAATGGCATGAAGATCGCGGTTCTCGGCGGCCTCGGCCTGCAAGGCCGGGCGGCGATCGCCGATCTCGTTGCCAGTGACGGCGTCGAGCAAGTGGTCTGTGTCGACACCGCAACCGACGGCGCTGCGCGGCTTGGCGGCCTGACCGACCTTGCCCGGGTGCGTTTCGTCGTGCCGGAGGACGCGATCGGCCCAGCATTGGCCGATGTGATGAAGGACGTCGACGCGGTCATCGACCTGTTGCCGCAACCGCTGATGCGCGAGGCGGTGCAGGCGGCGATCGCGACGCGCACGCCGCTGGTCACCACCAATTACGGCAAGGCCATCGCCGATCTCGCGCCGGAGGCCGAAAAGGCCGGCGTCTCGATCGTCACCGAATGCGGGCTCGACCCCGGCATCGACCTTGTGCTCTACGCGCGCGCCGCAAGCCAGTTCGACACCATCACCGCGATCGATTCCTACTGCGGCGGCATTCCCGAGCCGAAAGCGGTGGTCGAGCCGCTGCGCTACAAGGTGAGCTGGAATTTCGACATGGTTCTGGTCAGCCAGAACCGCGACAGTGTGCTGGTCGAGAATGGCGAACGGGTCGATGTGCCGGCCGCCCGCCAGCACGACAATCGCTTCATCCACGAGATCGAGGTGGCGGGGCTGGGCAGGCTGGAAGCCTTCCCCAATGGCGACGCGCCGCATTATGCCGGCATGCTTGCCGCCGCAAAGGGGCTGCAGCGCTCCGGCCGATATTCGCTGCGCTGGCTTGGCTGGTCGGCGTTCTGGGCGCCGCTGAAGCAGCTCGGCTTCCTGTCCGAGGAAAAGGTATCCGGCACCGGTGTCAGCCCACGCGAATTCCTCGGCCGGCTGCTTGGCCCGCAACTGCAATATGGCGCCGACGAGAAGGACCTTTGCGTGATGCGCAATGTCTTTGTCGGCAGCGAAGGCGGCCGCCGCAAGACGGTGACCTCGGAGCTGGTCATCGAACGCGACCTCGCCTCCGGCCTGTTCGGCATGAGCCTTGGCGTCGGCTATCCCGCCAGCATCGTGGCGCAGATGCTGGCACGGCGCGAGATCGCCACGCCCGGCCTGCTCAACCCACTGCTGCATGTGCCCGATGGCCGCTTCCTCGACGAGCTGGCCAGGCGCGGCATCAAGGTCGCCGAAACGGTGAGCTGGGATTGAAGATTTTCGAACGGTGGTTGCCGCCGGCAACGGCGCTGCCGCTCAAAAAGCACCCGATGGGGTGAAACAACAAGTGGAACAACAAACGACAACAAGGAGGAATGCCCAAATGAAGATTGCCAAGCTTTTCATCGCCGGACTTGCGCTCGCCGGCCTCACCGCTGCCGCCAGTGCCGGAACCCTCGACGAGATTACCAAGCGCGGTGAGTTGCGCGTTGCGGTGCAGACGCAAGGCCCGCCCTTTTCGCTGGTGGGTGCCGCCGGCGAACGCACCGGCAGTTCGGTCGAACTCGCCGAATTGATGGCCAAGGAAATGGGCGTCAAGATCACCTTCCTCGACTTCGACTGGGACGGCCTGATCCCGGCGCTGCTGTCGGGCAAGGCCGATCTTCTGGTCGCCGACATGACGCCGACGCTGGCGCGCGGCATGAAGGTCGCCTTTACCAAGCCCTACATGTACACGGGCAGCACCGTCTTCACCAAGGCTGGGACCGCCTTCAAATCCACCGAGGACTGCAAGGCCAAAGGCACCAAGATCGCGGTGCTGCTCGGCGCCACCGGCGAGAAGGAAGCCAAGGCCGCCTTCCCCGATGCCGACATCAAGAGCTACAAGGGCGGCGGCCCGCTGCTGCTCGACGCCGTCAACAACGGCCAGGCCGATTGCGGCGTCAACGACGTCTCGGCGGTCAAGGGCCAGTCGACCGCGTACCCAGCCGGCAGCTTCAACATCATGCCGGATATGCTGTCGAAGGAGCCGCTGGCCTTCGCCACGCGCTATGACGAGCAGGACCTGCTGGTCTGGATGAACCTGTTCCTCGACCAGGTCAGCCTCGACGGCCGCCTGCAAAAGAACCTCGATTACTGGGTGAATTCCGACGCCTGGAAGAAAGACCACTAACGGATAGGGAGTAGGGAGTAGGAAGTAGAAATAGGGAGCATGGAGTGGCTGATGGCCATTCCGGACACCTTCACTACTCACTACTGCCTACTCACTACTGCCTACTCACCATGCTCGAAAACTTCAGCTTCCGCACCATCGTCGAATATCTGCCCCTGTTCGGGCAGGGCCTCGTCACGACCGTGTGGCTGTCTGCGCTCTCCTTTGCCGGCGCGCTCGCCGTCGGCATCGTGCTAGCCGCGATGAATTTGCAGCGCGGCCGGCTGTTCCGCGTCCCGGCCAAGGCCTATATCGACGCGGTGCGCACCACGCCCTTACTGGCGCAGCTCTATTTCCTCTATTTCGGCCTGCCGCGGCTCGGCTTTATCCTGCCCGAGTTCGTCGTCGGCATCCTCGCTTTATCGCTGAACAGCGGCGCCTATGTCGCCGAGATCATCCGTGCCGGCATCCTGTCGATCCCGCGCGGCCAGGTCGAGGCCGGCGTCGCTTCGGGCATGACCTATGTCCAGCGTATGCGTCTCGTCATCCTGCCGCAGGCGTTCAAGGTGACGATCCCGCCGCTGCTCGGCCAGGCAATCGTGCTGGTCAAGGATTCCGCCCTGCTGTCGCTGATCTCGGTTGCCGAACTGACGCGTGCCGGACAATTGCTCGCCTCCGACCGCTTCATGCCGGCGGAAGGTTTCATCACCATCGCCGCCTTCTACCTCCTGCTCTATTACGGGCTGAAGGGGCTGGCGGCGCTCTCCGGGCGCTGGCTCGGCCTCGCGGGGGCACGGACATGATCTGGCAGCAGCTGCAAAGCATCGCCGGCAGCTATCCCCTCGCCTTGCGCGGCCTCGGCATGACCGTGGTGCTGTCGCTGATCAGCCTGGTGCTGGGCACGCTGCTCGGCTTCGGCCTCGGCATCCTGCGCACCGGCGGCAACCGGCTGATCAGCGGCGCGATCGGTGCCTGGGTCGACCTGATCCGTGGCACGCCGTTCCTGGTGCAGATCTTCCTGATCTTCTTCATCCTGCCGGAACTCGGCATCGAGCTCGACGCCTTCACCGCCGGCATCATTGCGCTGACCAACCTGGCCGCCTGCTTCATCTGCGAGATCGTCGTCGCCGGCATCCGCTCGGTGCCGACCGGCCAGGTCGAGGCAGCACTTGCGTCCGGCCTGTCGCGCTGGCAGCGCATGCGCCAGGTGGTGCTGCCGCAGGCGATGCGCATCGTGCTGCCGCCGCTGGTCGGGCAATATGTGCTGCTGATCAAGGATTCCTCCGTCGTTTCGGCCATCGGGCTCACCGACCTCACCCGCGTCGGCTGGCTGGTGGTGCAGCGTGTACCCAACGGCCTGCTGGTCTTCTTCCTCGTCGGGCTCGGTTACTTCATCGTCTGCTACCCCCTGATCATGCTGGCCCGCCGGCTGGAGCAACACATGGGCGCGGCGCATGGCGAGGTGCAGTTGTGATGTCGAACCTTAGCAAAAATGGCACTGGCATGATCGAATTTCGCGGCGTCAACAAATGGTTCGGCCAGCTCAACGTGCTCAGGGATATCACGTTGAGCGTCGAGCCGCGCGAAGTGGTCGTCGTCTGCGGCCCGAGCGGCTCGGGCAAGAGCACCCTGATCCGCTGCATCAACGGCCTGGAGACGATCCGCGACGGCGACCTGACGGTCGACGGCCAGCGCCTCGGCGACCCCGCCACCAACATGACGCGGCTGCGCACCGAGATCGGCTTCGTCTTCCAGTCGTTCAACCTCTATCCGCACAAGACGGCGCTCGAGAACGTCACGCTGGCGCCGATCCATGTCCGCAAGATCCCGCGCGCCGAGGCCGAAATGGCCGGGCGCGAATTGCTCGCCAAGGTCGGTCTTGCCGACAAGATCGACGCCTATCCGGCGCAGCTCTCAGGCGGCCAGCAGCAGCGCGTGGCGATCGCCCGCTGCCTCGGCATGCGCCCCAAGATCATGCTGTTCGACGAGCCGACCTCGGCGCTCGATCCCGAGATGATCTCGGAAGTGCTCGACGTCATGGTCGCGGTGGCCGAGGAAGGCATGACGATGATGGTGGTGACGCACGAGATGGGCTTTGCCCGCAAGGTCGCCCAGCGCGTCGTGTTCATGGACGCCGGCGCCATTGTCGAAAGCGGCACGCCGGATGAGTTCTTCTCCAACCCGAAGACCGACCGCAGCCGCGCTTTTCTGAGCAAGATCCTGCGGCATTAGGGTCAACTCAGTCAGTTCGCTGCCGCCCATGGCCGGGACGGGTGGGAAGTGGACGGTGCTGCGCGTTCCACGAACAAGGTTGGCGTCTCCGGGTTGCATCGGTTTAGGAAGTTAGGCATTCATCGTGAGAGAAACGTCCAGGATGGCCATGCAAGAAAGAGCCGAATCAAAGAAGTCAGTCCGCAGGCGGGCCGACGAAATCAAACAGTTTCGCTGCAAGAACCTGATTGCCGTGCTTGAGAATCCGACTGATGTGAAGAATATTGGAACGGTGATCCGGAATGTGAACGCCTTGGGTGTCGAGAAGGTTTATGTCGTCGATCCTCGCCGATCTCTGCCCGACGATTGGCAGGATTTGCGCGATCGGAAATCGGTTTCGAAGACCTCTGTCTCTGCCGTGAAATGGACGTTCGTAAGACGCTTCGACAGCACCGATGAGTGCTTCGGCCATCTCGAAAGAAAAGGATTCAAATCGATCGTCACGTCGCCGCACGTGAAAGGCAAGGCCAGCATTTTCCTTCACGAAGGCGACTACACCACTCACAGCAAACTCGCGGTCTGGTTCGGCAGCGAAGCGATGGGTATCAGCGATCTTGCCGTCGAAAGAAGCGACATGTGCGTCTGCGTTCCGATGTTCGGAATGATCGAAAGCCTTAACCTCGGGACAAGCTCGGGGATCGTCTTGTACGAAGTCGCGAAGCAAAGACGTGAATATCAAAGCAAGTTCAGGAAGCGTGATCAAAGGGGGGAGCGATCAACCCCGTTGCCGACCGTAATCACTCCAAAGACCTAGCTAGGCTCCAACTCATCAGCTGGCTGCCGCCAGTGGCCGAGATGGATGGGAAGCGGACGGTGCGATTTCTAAGACATCTAGTGTGCTATTACGCTTCGCCATGGACATCGACGATATTCGAAATCGAGCGCAAGGCGTCGCCAAAGGTGGGGTCACGGCAGAAGAGCTGGAGTTCGCGCGCGCCATCCTGCTGAAGCGTCGAGGCGACGTGGGGTCAGCTCTGTACATTGTGGGCTTATGTGGAAGCGTGTCCGATGCTGCGCTAATCGAGAGCTATCTCCACGGGCCGGAACGAGACGTGCAAGGCGAAACTGCATTGACAGCGCTGTGCCGTTATCTCCGCCTTATTGATCGCTTTCGATCGCTTATACGCGAACTGATCATGTCGCCGACCGATATCGGATGGAGCAACAGTCGGATGGCTGCTATCCATCTCGCGCCCATCTATTTGAACGGCTTCAGAGACGATGAACTGGGCTGCCAATTGGTTGCGATATTCTGTGATCCAGACGATCCGGAGCAGTTGTCGGCTCGCGCTGCGCTGATCGAAATTTTAGCTTTAAGGAGCGAACTTAGAGATCCTTTTGGGCTGCATGTGGAAAACGGCGACATGGATGCTGGCTACATCATAAAACTGGCCCGTCAGCGCTTCGGCTGCGGACGCAACGTGCAGTAGCCGCATAGGGCGGAAAGCCTGTTAGTTCTCGATGACAAAGGTGTCGTCTGTGTCTTGGTAGACGAACAACTCATGCGCAGCGACACCTCTGTATGAACGGTAAGCCCAGTTCCGTCGGAGAAAAGAACGGAGATCCCAAACCCGGTTCTCTCCTTTCAATGGAGCGGACCGACTTGCCAATCATTCGGTCTTCGAAGGGTTGCACAGCACTCTTCTCGATCTTTGACATCAACGGGTTTCGGCATGGGCCCTGAGCTCTGCCCTCTTCTCATCCGACACCACGGCGAGGTCGAGCACCTTCTGCAATTCAGCAGCATGGCGGAACGACGGCTCGGCCTGAACGCCGTTGCGCACCGCATCGACGAAGCGCTGGTAGTTGGTCGCCACCGTTCCGGCGTCCAGAACCTGCCATTTGGCGTTCTCGATGTCCTCGCCGATGCAGGCTTTCAGCTCCGAGCTGGTCAGATTGTGCACGACTTCGATGCCACCCTTGTCGCCGTAGATGCGCAGGCGGAGTTCGTTGAGATGGCCCGTCGCCCAGCGGCTGGCATGAACGACACCGAAAGCGCCATTGCTGAAATCCAGCGCCATGGTGAAACTGTCGTTGGCGTCGAGCTCGTACTCGCCGATCCGGTTTTCGGGCGCCTTGTCGAAGGATCGCAGGCGGCAGAACACATGGTCGATGTCGAGTGCGGCGCCATAGCTGGCGAAATCGAGGATGTGGATGCCGACGTCGCCCAGCACGCCATTGGAGCCGTGGCCGCGCGACAGGCGCCACAGCCATTTCGAATCGGTGCGCCAGTCGCCCCAGAATTTGGACACCAGCCAGCTCTGCAGATAGGAGGCCTCGACATGCCTGACCGTGCCGATGTCGCCGGCCAGCACCATGGCGCGCGCTCTCTGCAGCGGCGCGACATTGCGATAGGTCAGGTTGACCATGTTGATGATGCCGGCTCGCTCGGCGGCATCGGCCATCTCACTGGCCTTCTCGAAGTTTTCGGCCAGCGGCTTTTCGCAAAGCACCGGCTTGCCCGCCGCGATCAGCATCATGGTGGTCGGATGGTGGATGCGATCGGGCGTCACGTTCGCCACCGCATCGAACTTGCCCCATGCCAGCGCCTCGTCCAGCGACGCGAAGCGGTTGGGGATGCCATAGATGTCCGAAAACTTGTCGACACGCGTACGGTCGAGATCGACGGCGCCAATCAGTTCGACGCCCTCGATCTTGCCGAACTGCCTGGCATGCTCCTCCGCCATCCAGCCGGTACCGAGTATCAACAGACGCATGATTCTTATCCTTAGGACAGGGCTTTATCTTCTTGTTCGATCATGGATTTGTCATCTAGCGGAAGCCGGCTTCGCCGGCGGAATGAAGCTTTCCGCCACGCTCGACGATCGGCTCGAGCGCCTTTTCCACCGGCACGTTCGGCGCATCGAGGATGGCCGGATTGGAGCCTTGGGGGTTGTGCGCCCATCTCACCGCATTGCGCAGCACCTGGTGGACGTTGGCGTCGTGATAGGTCGGATAGGTCTCGTGGCCGGGCCTGAAATAGAAAATGTTGCCGGCGCCGCGGCGATAGGTCAGCCCCGACCGGAACACTTCGCCGCCCTGGAACCAGGAGATGAACACGGTCTCGAGCGGCTCCGGCACGGCGAACTGCTCGCCATACATCTCCTCGTTCTCGAGCTCGAAATACTCGCCGATCCCGGCAGCGATCGGGTGGCTTGCGCTGGTCACCCAGAGCCGTTCGCGCTCGCCCGCCTCGCGCCATTTCAGCGTGCACGGCGTGCCCATCAGCTTCTTGAAGATCTTCGAGAAATGGCCGGAATGGAGAACGATCAGCCCCATGCCTTCCCAGACGCGGCGCGCCACGCGCTCGACCACTTCGTCGGCGACGGCGCCATGGTCCTTGTGTCCCCACCACAGCAAGACGTCGGTCTCGGCCAGACGGTCGGCCGGCAGCCCATGCTCCTTCTGCTCCAGCGTCGCCCACGATACCGAAATCTCCGGGTCGAGCTTCAGTGCATTGGCGATCGTCGCATGCATGCCCTCGGGATAGATGCCGGCGACCACCTCGTTGGTCCGCTCATGAATATTCTCGCCCCAGACGACAGCGCGTATTGTCATGATGTCCTCGTGATTGTTTGAAGCTCGAGCCGCCCCTGCGGGTCAGTCATAATATCCTCGGCCGGGAATGAAAACCTCGAGATTGGCCAAACCTCCCCAGCTTCGTCATCCTAGGGCGGAGCAGGCGCGAAGCGACGTCGCGAAGACCCTGGGATCCATGCCGTGACCTCTCCGCGGTGCAACGGGCGGGACTTTTTGATGCGGGAAGGACAGGAGGTGAAAGGGATCGCTACAGAACGGCTTTCAATCTGCGTCGTTGCATTCTTCGGCTGACGTAACGGCATGGATCCCAGGGTCTGCGCTCCGCTTCGCGTTCGCTCCGCCCTGGGATGACGAAGCCATGAAGGACTGCCGCGAACGACCTAAGCCCCTCGCCCCTCTTGGGCGACGCGTGTCAGCGGCTTCGACAGGCGCGGCACGACGACAAGGCGCTTGATCTTGCCTTTCTTGTAGGCGGCGAGGAAGCGGGCATAGTCCTTGAAGACGACGCAGCCATTGGATTCGGCGCGCCCGCCGCGCAGCATGTAGGTGTGGGCGAGCAGGCCGTCGCGGCCATATTTGTTGCTGCCGCTGGCAGGGGTGAGACGCAGGGCCTCGACGCCATGGAAGCGCGATTCCCGCAGCGTCAGATTGTAGGTGTCGGGCGGCGTCGGACCGACATTCTTCTTGTGAACGTAGCGCGGCTGGTCGACCATCGCGCCCAGTCCCGAATGTGCCTCCAGCCGCGAGCCGTCGGGCATATAGACGGTCTTGGCCGAGATGTCGTAGACGGCGACGCCGCTGCCCATGTTGGGCGTGGTGAACAGGTTCCTGAAGGCTCCGCCGAGTCCGCCGGAAGGCATGTCGGGCTTGGCATAGGCCAGCATGTCGCCGCCCTGCGTCTTCGACCGTTTGCCCGGCTTGCCCGACACGGCCGGCACTGCCGCTTGTGACGAATTGCGAGGCGACAGGCTGCCGGGTAGCGTCTCGACCGGCGGAGCGTCGGCCGTCTGGACCTTGCTCGCCCTGGATGCCTGGGCCTTGGATTTCTGTGGCGGCTCCGTTTTTGCTGCCTGGGCCTTTGATGCTTGATCCTTTGACGTCCGGTCTTTCGAGGCTTGAGCCTGGGGCGCCGGCTCATCGATGTTCGCCTGCGGACGCAGGGTCGGCAGCGGAACGCTGTCGGGCATGTCGTCCTGCGGCGGCAGCGAGACCAGCTGGATCTCGGGTTCTTGCGGCTCCTGCGAAGCCGCGGGCTCGCTTGCCGCGACGGCTGCCGGGAGCACGTCGATCATCTGCTCCGGCAATGTATTCGCCAGCGCCAGCGCTAGGCGCGACGAACGTTCGATCTCCGCCACCGCCGGCCCGAAGCGCACGGATGCCGGGCCGTTCGGGTCGGGTATGCGTACCGGCTCGGCGAACCGGGCGTCGGCCGGCAGGCTTGCGAGCATGACGGGTGAGCCGGCGCGGGCAGAGGCGGCGGCAAGCTTCTGCGGCGACAGCCCCGCTTTGGCCACCACGTCGTCGAAGCTTGGATGCCGCGATGCGGCGGCGACAGGCGGCACGGCGGTTCGCTTGAGACGCGCCGATTTTCCCTGGTGAACGAAGTTCGACGCCGACCGCAGGCAATTGGCATCGCATCCATGCTGCAGCAGCCGGGCCGACAGCGCTGCGTTTGTCGCGGCCCATGTCGGGGCCTGCGCCTTTGCAAGGCTGCGGCGAGGATCGGCGAGCGCGATGGTGCGCGGCGCGAGCAGGCTTTGCGGGAGACCGTTGGAAGCGGCGGTGAGCGAGGTTCCCATCGAATAAAGGCCGGCCAAGGTCGCCACCGACCATAAAGCAATGGCTGCGCCGACGGCCGGAACCGCGACCCAGCGCAGGCCGGGCCTCATCGAAGTCAATCCAGTTGCAGGACTGTCACCCCGGGTTTTCGCACTTACAAACGCCATTCAACCACTCTCAATCGGCCGATGCCGGCTAGCGGATTTCGCAGCCGTGACATTCACAGTTCGCCTGGTGCCCCCAGCACGCTTCGCGTCTGTTGCCGATTGATTCAAAAGATGGACAAAGTTGGTTAACCAATCCCTCTACCGACCGCCGATTGGGCGACGGTCACACCAAAAAACGCCCTCCAAAACCTGCATAGTTGGCAAAACTGCCCTCCAATGATGACTTTGCTGCCCGTTTTTGTCGGCCGAGTCAAGAAAGCGAAATGACTAGACCTTGCTGGGGCAGGTCGGCGACGGCTGCGAAAGTAAAGCCTGGTCGACAAGAATCGTGCAGCCGGCAGCCGCCGCCATCAAGCCGCGGCGATCGATCAGACCGGCGATTATCGACCCGGCACTTGCCGACCTGCCACTCGGGCGAATGAGCGATTAACGTCTGAGAATTCGGGATAGCGGCAAGATGTTTGCCGCGCAGCAGCTGAATGTCGCCAAGTGCCGGAGCGGGATATCCAACACCTAGACCACAGCCACCACTATGTGAGCCTGAATTTTGGCAGCAACCTTGCCGCTGCCATGCCTGTCTGCAATGGCGGCTGCGGCATAGTCGGTTGCAGCGTCCAGCTTCCCCGCCTCTCTGGCCTCGATTTCGTTGCGAAGGAGAGTGCCCTGGCAATAAGCAACGGCCGGAAGGCGCGGCGAGGAGGCACGGCTTTGTTCGGCCCTCGTCTCGATCACCACACCGGAAAAACCTGCGTCCTCCAGCTCGCTACGGATCAGTGCCGTATCGTGGTAGCCATGCGGCGTGCGTGCCAGAAAGCGCGGCGGATCGTTCGGAAAAATCCTCGCCAGAGCATTCGTCACATCGTCCGCAAATACATTCTCTTCGATGCGATCCCATACGCTGAATAGAAAATGTCCTCCGGGCTTCAGGACTCGCCGGGCTTCACGGTAGGCAGATGAGCGGTTGGGAAAGAACATCGCACCGAACTGACAACAAACGAGATCGAAGGCCGCATTTTCGAACGGTAGCGCCAGAGCATCAGCCTGACGCCATCTGATGCGATCGTCGGGACTTTGCCGCGAAGCGGCGTAGTCGAGCATCGGCTGGTTGAGGTCGGTTACGACATAGCTTGCATCGGCGGACAGTTTTGGCGCCAATGCGCGGGTGACAACCCCGGTACCTGCGGCGGTTTCCAGAACGGCGCTTGGCGACAGGGACGCTGCTCGCCGTGCAAGATCTGCGGCGAACGGCTCGAAAATCAACGGCACCATATAGCGGTCGTAGTTTTCCGGAATTGAGCCAGCGAACACCTTGTCCGTTTCCAACATTGCTATCCCCCGTCGCCCGTTTGATGGCTCGCCAGCATAGCATGGAATTGTTTGCTATTCGGTCGCATTCGACCGAGGGGCGGTCTCGCTCCCGGAAGCTCCGAAACGTCGTGCTGCAATTACCTGCATATGTGCTAATATATTGCGGCCATGCGCATCGGTGCGTGGCCAATATAATGGGAGGATACTATGAAAACCATAAATCGCAGGTCTGCAATCGCGCTTGGGGTAACGGCGGCCGCGGTAACGCCTTTGTTCACGCTGGCGGCAGCTGCAAAGGTCAAGAAATATGGCCCGAAGGAAGGCAAGGAAATAGCCCCCGGCGTCAGGGTGGTTGAGGTCGGCACCGGAAATTCCGATATCCCCGCCTACAAGAGCATCTCAATTGTCGATATAGTCTTTCAGCCCGGAGCAGCCGCCCCTCAAATGGTGATGGACAACGACATGGTCTGCACCATTGCTGCCGGTGAATTCACGATCAAGAAGGCGGACAAGGAATTCAAGCTCAAGGAAGGTGACGTGTACACCTGCTCCAAGGGCAAGACCGACGAGGCAGCCAACACCAGCAAGGTGGTCGGCATCCACCGCATCGCCGTCTTGATACCTGCCTAGGGCATGCCGCCGAAAATCGGGCCCGCGTCCTCCATCAGGGACGCGGGCCTTTTGATGACGTGCGTGGTCTTGAGCGGTTCATCGTTTCACCGCTTCGACCCGGTCGACTTCGTCCAAGTGTGGTGAGGCTCATGCTGTTCATGGTTTTCCTCCGATTTTTACTTATGAGCGGTTCTCCCTCCGCCCGCTTTGAAAGGGTGCGATTATATTAGAGATCGCGCAGGTTTCCGGCTGACTGCTGCATTGGCGGAGTGGCAATCGGCAGCGCGCTGAGCGTTTTGGAGTTCACGAAATGGCCCGGTGCTCTTCCCGAGCTGCCTCCCAGACCTCGCGCGCCGCGTCTGCATTCAGTGCCGCGATTCCCAGGCCGACGATCAGATCCGGCCACGCCGAGCGCCACAGGAAGGCCGTCACCAATCCGGCCAGTATGATCGCAACATTGGCGACCGCATCGTTGCGGGCCGAGAGGAATGCCGCCCTGGTAAGACTGCCGCTGTGATGGCGGTAGCGCGCCAACATGTAGGCGCATGACAGATTGACCGCGAGAGCGCCCAACCCCGCCAGCGTCAGAGCCGTTGGCTGCGGCGGCACCGGCATGTTGAACTTTTCCCACGCGGTCCACAGCGTCGCCAGGCCCGGCACCAGCAGGATAAGCGCCAGCGCCATGCCGACCCGCGAGCGGGCACGCAGCGACCATCCCATGGCGAGCAGTATGAGGAGATTGACCGAGGCATCTTCCAGAAAATCGACGCTGTCGGCGAACAGCGACACCGAGCCGATCGCCAGCGCGACGGCGAATTCAATGCCGAAATAACCCAGGTTCAGCAGTGCGACGACAAGCACCACCCGGCGAAGGCCGTCCGACGTGATGGCTTGCTGCATGGTCTGCCCCGATGTGATGGCGTTAATGTTGTTGCTGGGCGTCCCGTTCCTCGACCGTCTCGATCTCGCAGGCTTTGAGGCCAGCCTAGGCCGAACATGGCACGTCTGTCACCAAAACACCTGCGAGCCAAAACAGGATGGTCACCCTGTTTTGGGCGTGCCCTCATGCGCGCCGCTCGTCAGGCAAAGCCGGGAACCGGCTTGGTCTTGCCGCTCAGTTGCGCGCCCAATGTCAGCGCCTGCGGGAAATTCCGGACGATCGCCGCCATCGCGGTGGCGCTGCCGGGGCGAAGGGCAATTCCGGCAATAGCAGCGGCAGCGTAGACCCGGGTCGAAAACAGTCTTTTCCAGGCCGCCTCGTAGCGTCTGGCGGCGGCCTCGCGCCCCGCTTGGCCACTTGGCGCGGATGCGAGTTCGCTAGCCAGCAGCCAGCCGGACTGAAGCGCCATCGAGATGCCCTCGGCGATAACGGGATGAGACTCTCCGGCTGCATTGCCGACCCGGAAGATGTCCTGTTCGTAGCAGGAGCGAATTCCCGGCCGGATCGGACCTGCGGCAAGCCACGGACCGTCGAGGTGCGCCGGCTCCAGGGCGTCCCGCACGCCCCGGCATGAATTCAGGAGATGCCGGGAGACCGCATCGGCGGCCGACACGTGGCTCCGTTGTTTGGGGCCATATTGTTTACGCAGCCGCGCGAGCATGTCGCGCCGGATGCAGCACGAGATCGACAACCGGCCATGATCCGCCGAAACCATGCCGCCATAGCCGCCGGGAAAGGCCAGCAGAGGCATCAAATCCGGCGCCAGCGACGACCCGGTGAAATGCGCCTTGAAGCCGAGCAGGTCCGACGGCCGATTGGCCTTTGCGAGTTGGCTGGGCAATGGTCCCGGTTCCCACGAGCCGTGTGCGGCGACAATCACCGGCGCTCGCAATATCGCCGCTTCATCCCCGGCCTGAATTCGCACCCTTCGCATCTCACCGTCCGGCTCGATGGCGACGGCGCGGCAGGGTTGAAAGATTTCGACACCCGCCGATCGCGCCGCTTGCAAAAGCAAAGAGTCGAGAATGTCCCGGCCGAGCGCCCGGCCGAAGCTGTCTTTCCCACGAGGCCCAGCTCCTGCACGTGGCATTGCCGCCTCGACACAGGTCTCCCCGGAAAACAGGCCGACGCGGCGGATTTCGGGGCCCGCCTTGGCACGCCAGGCATCGCCGATCTCGAGCCGGTCGAGAAGCGCAAGATTGCTTGCCGAGATGTATTCGCCGCAGACTTTGCGGCGCGGAAACGCACTCTTTTCCACAATGGCCACGACCCACCCGCGCCGGGCCAGCGTGAGCGCGACGGAGGTGCCCGCCGGGCCGGCACCAATGACGATCGCGTCATGAGTCGACAATCGCGTCATGGCTCGACACTGGCACTGGCGCCGACGAAGATGTGGGAAAACAGGCCGGCGCGCCGCTCCTCGACCGGTTTGCCGTTGGCCGCAAGCCAGAGGCCCGAAAGCTCGCTGCCGCGAAAGCCGGCACGCACGCTCTGAGCCGCGTCGTTTCGTGTGACGTCGTTGGCGCCGATTGCCGGGAGAAGACGGGTCGCGGCCAGCGCCAGTTTCGCCCGCAGCGGCTCTGTCGCGATGAGCAACGGGGCTTTCGGCCGGATCAGCGAAAACAGACGCACGAGCTGCGCATCGTCGAGATGATGCAGAAACAGATTGACGGTGATGGCGTCGAACCGCACGCCCTCAATCTTTCCTGCCCAATCGAAGATATCGGCGGTGAGGCCTTCGGCCTTCCATCCCAGCCTGTCGAAATCACCGCGCAATTGCGCGGTGACGAGGTCGACGCGGTCGAGCATCACCAGTTCGACCCCGGGCCAATGCCTGGCCATGCGCCGCGCCACCGCCAGCATGAAGGAGCCATCGCCGGCGCCGATCTCCAGGATGCGGCGTGGCGGTTTTGGCACGAACCTCCTGAGCAACGACGTCATGATCGGCGCCTGAAACATCAGCATATTGATGCGACGAAGGTCACGGCGCGCGACAAGCGCTCGCGGATCGTCGGCAGCAAGTCCGTCGAGGATTTCCGGCGCAAGCTGCCGACGCTCCAGGCCGCTCATGACACCGTTCGAAAGAGCATGGTTTCCGCCGTCAATCCTGGTCCGAACGACATGCCGCAACCGAGCAGGCCGGGTGGCGCCTTCAACATCTCCTTCATCACGAACATGACGGTCGCGGACGACATGTTCCCATACCGGCGCAACACCTCGCGCGATGGGTCCAGCGCGGTGGACACCAGTTTCAGGGCCCTTTCGACGGCGTCGAGAACCGAACGTCCACCCGGGTGCACGGCCCAAAGGTCGATGTCTTCCGCCGATCGACCGCCGAGGATGGCGGCCTGGTTGCTCCGCAACGCTTCATGAATGGCTGCCGGAACCTGGCCGGAAAGAACCATTTCGAAGCCGTGGTCGCGAATGTTCCAGCGCATCAGCTCCCGCCGCTCCCTCGCCACCAGACAGTGAAAGCTATCGAGCTCGATGCCGGCCGGCTCGGCGGTCACGAGCGCGGCCGCGCAGCCGTCACCCCAAAGGCAGAACGACAGCAGTTTTTCGAGTTCAGTGGTTTCGCGCAGATGCATCGTGCAGAGCTCGATATTGACCAGCAGGACCTTGGCCTGTGGGTCGGAGCGAACGATGTGGTGGGCCAGCTTGAGGCCGTTGATTGCCGCGTAGCAACCCATGAACCCGATCATCGTGCGTTCGACACTATCCGGCAGCCCACACCGGGCAACCAGTTCGAGATCGATGCCCGGCGCCGAAAAACCGGTGCAGGTGGTGACGATCAAATGGGTGATGCGGGAGGCGTCGTCGCCAAGCTGCAATCCGTCGATGCCCTTTTGCGCCAGAACAGGTGCTGCATCGTCGAACATTGCCATTCTCATCGCCGTTCCGGGAAACGCACCGCGGATGAACGTCCCCGCTAGGTCGGCGGACGGTCCCTCGGGGTCGGACGCCGGCGCAAAGCAGGAATAGCGGTGCTCGATGCCGGCAAGATCGGCCATGCGTTCGAAGATCCTCCGGCGATCGGCCGCGAGCATCGAGGCCGCAAAACGCAGGTAGAATTGATGAACCTCGTGCTCCGGCACCGCTGTCGCGATCCGGTTGATATAGGCTTTGACGGACATATTCTGTCTCCTCGGCGTATGCACGGTGTGCCGCCGGAGGGTCTTTGGTTATTGACACCGATGTCGAACACCGGATTGAGCTGTTCGATAAACGTTTCCGAAAACTGATTTCTTCCCGAAGGTTCAGCACGTGCTGTTGGCAGGCAAACGGTTGGAGCCGGTGGGCGGTTGCGTCGGGCATCCAAAATCGCCACATCATGTTGACCTTCCATCTACTGGAAGGTCTATTTCCTCTGACAAAGGAGATTTCCGCCATGAACATCGGTATCGCATCCGAAAAATCCGGCCTGCCGTCCAAGACGATCCGTTATTACGAGGACATCGGGCTCTTGCATCCGGCCCGGACAGACAATGGCTATCGCGATTACTCGACGGCCGATATTCACCGGCTGCGCTTCCTGCAGCGCTCGCGAAGCCTGGGGTTTTCGGTCGACGAATGCCGCCAGTTGCTCTCGCTGTACCAGGACAGGGAACGTGACAGCGCCGACGTGAAGGCGATCGCGAAAGCCAAGCTGGTGGAGATCGACAGGAAGATCGCCGAACTGGTCGGATTGCGCGGCTTGCTCCACCATCTGGTCAGTCACTGCCACGGCGACGAGCGGCCGGATTGCCCGATCATCGACGAGCTGGCAGGACAAGGCGTCGCCCAGTGAGGTGGATTGAAAATCGGAGCGGCTGACGTGCGAACTTCGCTGTCATGCCGGCTTGTGCTGCCGCACGACCTTCCATTCATGCCAGATCAGCACCATGACGACAGCATCGAATACGGTCAGGACAAGCAGGCCGAACGAATGGGTGTAGGAGTAGCGGTAGACTTGATAGAACATAAATGCGCCCAGCGCCGCAAGCGATGCCGGATACGACCACAGCTTGCCTCTCAAAAGCCCGACAACGAGCAGCAGTTTTATCAGGCCGTGGCTAAGCAGGTAGAAGGCATAAAACTCCTTGCTGGCGACGGAAAAGTGGCTTGCCATCTGCGACAGATAGCCAGCTATGAAATCGTTCGGATCTTCGATCAATTCCTCTTGGGTGAATGTATTGACCCAGGAGGCAATGGCGTCGGTGGTGACGACATAAAGCAGGATCCCGCCCACGCATTCGATCAGGGCATGCGCCCCTTTAAGCCAGATGCTGAGCTCGAAAATCTGATGGATGCGGCGTTCGTCTACTGCTTTCACAAAATTCACCTTGCGATCGACAACAGCGGAAACGAGAAACGATGGATGCAGCCCTAACCCACTGGATCAACGCGGCAGCCGGGATCAGCCCTTTTCTTGATAAGGCAATGATCGCCGTCTCACAAATCGGCGTTCCGCTGATGGTGCTGGCTGTTGCCCTGCAATGGTGGGCAAAGGCCGACCGCTACCATGTGCGCCATGCTGCCTTGTCCGCCGGCTTGGCGTTCCTGCTCGGTCTGGCGATCAATCAGTTCATTTTGCTATTCGTCCACCGGCTGCGGCCCTACGATGCCGGCGTGACGCATCTGCTGATTGCGCCCAGCGCCGACTGGTCGTTTCCCTCCGACCACGCGACAGCCAGCTTTGCGGTTGTTGCGGCTCTTGCAATGCAAGGTCTGCCGCGCCGGACGCTGGCCCTCTCCATCATGGCATTGCTGATCTGCTGGTCGAGAATTTATATCGGCACCCACTATCTCACCGACGTGATAGGCGGTGCCATCACTGGCGTCTTAGGTGCCGTTGTGGTCCGATTGGCCTATCGCGAGAACTCCCGACTGGACAGTCTGGTCACAAGAATTCTCTAGCTCCTTATGTGCCAACGATGAGACGAGCAGCTATCATAGCGGTCCTGTCGCTTGCCTGCGTCTCTGTCGTGCTCGCCGCCGCCCATTCGGGTCGTGATGCGGTCATCGAGGCTCGCCAGGCCTCGATGAAGGAAATGGCCGCGGCGGCAAAGGCGATCGCTGGGATGTTCGACGGCAAGCAGGCGTACGACGCCGCAGCCTTCAAGGCGGCGGCCGAGACCATCCGCGCCCGCACCGGCCGTGCCCTGATTGCCGAATTCCCCAGCGCGACATTGGGCGCGCCTTCAGGCGCCAAGCCGGATATCGACCCCGCCCGCGCGGAGTTCGAAGAGCTGGCTCGCCACATCGGGACGCTGGCCAGCGCCTTGGCCTCCGACGCCGAGCGGGCGCCGCCGCGCATCACCGACGACATGAGAATGGGTTCCGGCCTGGCGATGGGCGGTGGCAGCCTGCTTGGCAAGCGACCATCACTCGCGGAAGCCGATCCCACTAAATTGCCGGCGGAGCACCTCCTGCATCTCATCTTGCAGGATTGCTCGAGCTGCCATTCGAAATTCCGGCAAAAGGTCGAGTGATAGCGTCAGCTCCGCTGCAGCTGACCCGCCATGAAATTGCGCCAGCCGCCGAAATGCGAAATCTCCTTTGCATCGGTGAGGCCGGCACTTTCGACGAGGAAGCCTTTCGGCGAAGTTCCGTCATCAAGCAGAAGCGTCCCGATGCCGAGCGGCGGCGGGATCGCGGCGACGAAGCGCCCGAACGCTTGTGGCGAGAGCCGCCAGACTTCGACCTCGATCGCTGCCCCCTTGCCATTGCAGATCCGTTCGAGCCCCGGTCGCGGCACCGACTGGCCGGCAAGCGCGTAAAGCCGGTAGAGCGGCGCCGTTCTTGCCCCCCGGGCGAAAATCGCGCCGAGCTGCTGCAACTGGCCGTTCAGCGCCATCCCCGATAGATGCGCGCCGACCACGGCCAGCTCGATCGTGCCCTCGTCCACGTCGACGCGAACATCGCCACGCGGCGGCAGCGGCCAGCCTGTAGCGCCCAGCGCAAGGCCGCTTGCCGCATGGACATCCTGCGCAAGCGACGCCGTCAGATGGTCCTTGCCCGCCGCGGCAAGCAAGGTGACGCTCATCGGCAAACCGTCGCTGCGTGTTCCGGTCGGCACGGCGATGCCGCACATGTCGAGCAGATTGACGAAGTTGGTGTAGGTGCCGAGCCGGCTGTTGGTGACGATCGGATCGGCGAGAACCGCCTCGACTGTGTAGTGGGTCGGCGCGGTCGGCACACAGAATAGGTCGACCGAGGCGATGACCGGCGCAAGCCTGGCCTTGTAGCCTTGCAAGGCATAGAGCCCGTTGAAGGCGTCCGCGGCGGAAAGTTTTCGCGCACCGCCGATGATCTGCCGCGTCACCGGATGCATGGCCGCCTCGTTGGCTTCCATGAAGTCCTTGATCGCGGCGTAACGCTCCGCCACCCAGGCGCCCTCGTAAAGCAGATTGGCGGTGGCGTAGAAATCGCCGAACGGGATTTCGACCAGCCTGCAGCCCAGCTCTTCCAGCGCGGCAAGAGCGGCCTCGAAGCCCGCCTGCATCGCCTGGTCGCCGAAGAACGTCCAGTCGGCCCCGGCCGGCACGCCGACCGTCAGCACCGGCGGGCGCGCGGCAAGGGCCTGAATGGCGAAGTCGCGCGAATAGGGATCGGCGTTGTCCTTTGCCGCCGCGATCTCGAACACCCTGTAGGCGTCGTCGACGGTGAGCGCGAACACCGAGACGCAGTCTAGTGTCCGGCAGGCCGGCACGACGCCGGCGGCCGACAGCGCGCCGACGCTCGGCTTCAGCCCGATAATGTTGTTGAGGCCGGCGGGTATGCGCCCCGAGCCGGCGGTGTCGGTGCCGAGCGCGAATGAGACGATGCCGCGTGCCGTCGCCACGGCCGAGCCGCAAGACGAGCCGCCTGGCACCAGTTTTGGATCAATCGCGTTCCTCGGGATCGGATAGGGCGTGCGCACGCCGACGAGGCCGGTGGCGAACTGGTCGAGATTGCTCTTGCCGACGACCAGCGCGCCGGCGGCCTTGAGGCGTGCGACGACGTTGGCGTCTCTTACCGGCAAGTAGGCATATTCCGCACATGCTGCCGTCGTCGGCATGCCGGCGACATCGATGTTGTCCTTGACCGCGAATGGTACGCCCCACAGCGGCTTTGACACGGGGTCGAACGGGCCGAGCTTTTCTGCTTCGGCAAGCATCTCCGCCCTGCTCGCCAGATGAATGAAGATGCCCGGATCGTCGGCTGTCGCGAGCCGCGCATGGATCGTATCGATCACCTCGCCGACGGCGGCGCCGGCCTGATAGGCGGCGTGCAAGCTCGCTATATCGAAGCGGATGTCGCTCATTTGGCCTCGTCCAGAATGACTACCGGCAGGTTCCACTGGATGAGTACGACGCAGCCGTCTTTTGTCCACACCGAATGCTCGGTTCCGACCGGGTTCAGGATCACGCTGCCCGCGGCATAATCGCCGTTCTCGTCGCTCTGTGTGCCTTCCAGCACGATGATCGTTTCCAGCCCGGCATGGCGATGGCGCGGCACGCCGGCGCCCGGCCGGTAGTTAAGGATCGCCACCGACGGTTCCGTCGGTCCGCCCTTGAGCAGCCAATGCACCGTAATGCCATCGCGGAAATGCTCGAACGGCAGGTCGCGCCAGCCCCCTTGAATGAGAGCCCGGTATGCAATGTTAGGCATTGGAAATTCCCTCGAGCACCTGATCGGTCGTTGCGGTCCAGCCGACGATGGCGCCCTGCGCCCTGATCATGGCCAGCGCTGCCGCCTTGAACTCCGGAAAATAGCTCTCCGTCGCATCCTCGGCGAGCAGGCATTCATAGCCGCGGTCGTTGGCCTCGCGCATCGTCGTCTGCACGCAGACCTCCGTCGTCACTCCGGCAAAGACCAATTGCTGTGCGCCGAGCCGCTTTAGGTCGTCGCCGAAGCTGGTGGCATAGAATGCGCCCTTGCCGGGTTTTTCGATGACGATCTCGCCAGGCAGTGGCGCAAGTTCATCGAGGATCGCCGTTCCCGGCTCGCCGACGATCAGCACGCGACCCATTGGACCGACGTCGCCGATCCGCATCGATGGGTTGCCGCGGTTGCGCTTGGCCGGCGGCAGATCCGAAAGGTCTGCCTTGTGGCACTCCATCGTGTGGATCACCGGCAGGCCGGCGGTGCGGAACCCCTCGATCAGCCTCTTCACCGTCGGCACAATCGCCGTGACCCGGCTGACGTCGTTGCCGAGGCTGGCGCCGAAGCCGCCCGGCTCGGCGAAATCGCGCTGCATGTCGATGACGACCAGCGCCATCGTCTCAGGCTTGAAGGCAAACGGAAACGGCAGCGCCTCGATCTCCGCCATCAATGATGTCCCGCCATGTGCTCGCCGATCGTCTGCACGCTCGCCTGCGCGATCGGCGTCTCGTAGACCAGCGCACCGTCGGACATGACGAAGATGCGGTCTGAAAGTTCAAGCAGCTCGTCGAGATCTTCCGACATCAAGAGCACCGCGGCGCCGGCATTGCGCGCCTTCATGATACGGGCGCGGATTTCGGCCACGGCGGAGAAGTCGAGGCCGAAGCACGGGTTCGAGACGATCAGAAGATCGACTTCGCCGGTCAGTTCCCGCGCCAGCACCGCGCGCTGCACATTGCCGCCCGAGAGCGACGAAATCGGCGAAGCTAGGGATGCCGTCTTGACCTTGAACTGTTCGACCAGACGGGCCGCGTAGTCCCTGATCGCGCCCATCCTGATCCAACTGACCGGCTTGCCGGCCTCATCGAGGTCGAAGGTCCGGAAGGCCATGTTTTCCGCGACCGTCATCTTCGGTGCGCAGGCATTGCGCAACGGTTCCTCCGGAATGAAGCGGACATTGAGCGTGCGCGCCTCGCTGCGGCTGGCGCCATAGGGCGAGCCCTTCACCAGAATGTCGCCGGCATTGCGCGCCCGCTGTCCGGCAAGAACTTCAAGAAACTCCTTCTGGCCGTTGCCGGAGATGCCGGCAATGCCGACGATCTCGCCGGACTTCACATCGAGCTCGCCGATGTCGATGGTTTTCAAGCCGGTGCGGTCGGGCGCCTTCAGCGACTTCACCATCAGCGCCTGCCGGGCTCCGGCCGGCACCGGAGCACGACTGTCGAGCGCTGAAATCGGCTGGTCGCCGATCATCATCGCCGCCATCTGCTTGTGGGAGAGTTCGGAGACCTTCCCGGTTCCGGTCAGCCTGCCCTTGCGCAGCACCGTGATGTCGTCGGCAAACGCCGTCACCTCGCGGAATTTATGCGAGATCATCAGCACCGTAAGGTCGCCGCTCCTTGTCATGTCGCGCACCAGCCCAAGCACCTCCTGCGCTTCGCCGGGAGTGAGCACCGAGGTCGGCTCGTCGAGCACCAGGAAACTGCGGCCGAGATAGAGCTGCTTGATGATTTCGAGCTTCTGCTTCTCGCCGGCCGCAAGTTCCGCCACCTTGACGTCGAGCGGCAGCTTGAACGGCATACGCTGCATGAATTGCGCAAGTGCGGCGCGCTCCTTGCGCCAGTCGATGACCCCGGGCACCTTCTCGCGCGAAATAACCAGATTCTCCGCGCCGGTCAGCGACGGGACGAGCGTGAAATGCTGATAGACCATGCCGAGCCCTAGCGCCGAGGCGTCCTTGGGACTGGCGATCGCGACCTCGCGGCCTTCGACCAGCATGTCGCCGGCGGTCGGGTGATAAAAACCCATCATGCATTTGACCAGCGTCGACTTGCCGGCGCCATTTTCGCCGAGCAGCGCATGGAACGATCCCGCCGACACCTTTATCGAGACGTCGTCCAGCGCGGTGAAGGCGCCGAAGCGCATGGTCAAGCCGATGGTCTCGACGCCGACGGCTTTCTTGGCTCCGCTCAAGATCTTGTCCTCACGGCAGCTGCGCGACGAAGGATGCCGAGTTCGACACCGCGCCGAACACGCCGCCCTGCATCTTGATCATCTTGATCGCGGCAAGATGGTTGCCGTAATCGGTCGCGCCGCAGCAATCCTCCAGCATCACGCATTCGAAGCCGCGATCGTTGGCCTCGCGCATCGTCGTGTGGACGCAGACATCGGTGGTGATGCCGGTCAGCACGATGTTTTCGATGCCGCGCTGGTGCAGGATCAGTTCGAGGTCGGTGGCGCAGAACGAGCCCTTGCCCGGCTTGTCGATAATCGGTTCGCCCGCCGCCGGATAGAGGTCGGGGATGATGTCCCAGCCGGGTTCGCCGCGCACCAGGATGCGCCCGCATGGTCCGGGGTCGCCGATGCCGGCATTGATGCGGCGCGAGCGCCAGCGCTTGTTGGCCGGCAGGTCGGCGAGATCGGGCCGGTGGCCCTCGCGCGTGTGGATGATGGTGTAGCCCTTGGCCCGCATGGCTGCGAGCACCGACTTGATCGGCTCGATCGGCGCCCGCACCAGCGAAAGATCGTAGCCCATATGATCGACATAGCCGCCCGGCCCGCAGAAATCGGTCTGCATATCGATGATGATCAGCGCCGTATTGTCTCGCCGCAGCTCGCCATTATAGGGCCATGGATAGGGATCGGCATCGATGTAGCGCTGGGTGATCTCGGCTCTGGCGTTCATCGGAAAAACTCCAGTCATTTGGTGATCGACAATTCGCCCGGCGCGCCGGCAAGCGAGCGGCTCGGCGACGAGGTGGCGATCATGATGATGAGCGTGAGGATGTAAGGCGCGGCGTAGAAGAGATAGTAGCCCTGCGTCACCCCGACCGATTGCAGTGCCGGGCCCAGCGCGCCGGCACCGCCGAACAAAAGTGCCGCGGCAAAGCAGCCAAGCGGATTCCAGCGCGCGAAGATGACCAGCGCCACCGCCATCAGCCCCTGCCCCGACGAGATGCGTTCGGTCCAGCTGCCGGGATAATAGAGTGACAGATAGGCGCCGCCGATGCCGGCGAGCGCACCGCCGGCACCTGTCGCAAGCAGGCGCACGGTGTTGGGATTGAGGCCCATGGCGCGCGCCGCATCGGAGCTGTCGCCGACGACGCGCACGATCAGGCCGGCGCGCGTGTTGCGGAAGGCCCACCATAGGGACACGGCAAGTGCCGCACCGATCAGGAACAGGATGTTGACGTTGAGCGCCGCCTGCACCTGCGGGATATTCGACCAGCCACCGAAGGCGATGGCCGGCAGGTCTGGTGCCGAGGGCTGGATGAACGGCTTGCCGAAGAAGAAGGCGAGACCGGAGCCGAACAGCATCAGCGCGATGCCGATGGCGATGTCGTTCACCCCGCGGAATTTGCAGATCCAGCCGTGGAACAGCCCGAAGCAAAGACCGGCACCTGCGGCAGCCAGCAGGCCGAGCCATGGCGAGCCGGTCATCACCGCGACGGCATAGGCGGTCATGGCACCGAAGACCAGCGTGCCTTCGAGGCCGAGATTGATGCGGCCGGAGCGCTCGGTGATGGCTTCGCCAAGCGAGACGAAGATGAAGGGCGTCGAAACGCGGATGGCGCCGCCGAGAATGGCGAGCGGCACGCCCCACAGGCCGATCTCGGTCGCGTCCATCAGGAGCCCCTCTTCCACAGATCGGGATTGAAGACCTTGAAGCGGCCGTAAAAGGTTTCGCTAAACAGGATGACGACGAAGAGCATGCCCTGCAGCACCAGCACGGTGGCGTCGGGCAGGTCCATGCGGCGCTGGATCAGCCCGCCGGAAGCGCCGATGCCGCCGAGCAGGAAAGCGACCGGGATGATGGCGAGCGGATTGTGGCGGGCGAGGAAGGCGACGAGGATGCCCGTATAGCCGTAGCCGGCGGCGAGCGAGGCGTTGGCGCTGCCTTGCACCGCGCCGACCTCCAGCATGCCGGCTAGCCCGGCAAAGCCGCCGGCGAGCCCGGTGAAGCCGACGATCAGCGGCCCGACGGCAAGCCCCTGCACCTGGGCCGCCCTGACATTGCCGCCGGCAATGCGGGCGGCAAACCCCCAGCGCGTCTTTTCGATCAGCAGCCAGGACAGGACGCAGGCGACGATACCGAGGACAAGGCCCCAGTGCACGTCCATGCCTGGAATGTTGCCGATGCGGTAGGCATCCGCCAGCGGCTCGGTCGAGGGTTTGTTGAGCGAGGCCGGATCGCGCAGCGGCCCTTCGACCAGATGGTTCATCACCGCGATGGCGATATAGGCCATCAGCAGGCTGGAGATGGTTTCGTTGACGGCGCGGTAGTGGCGGAGTGCGCCGACGGCACCGACCCAGATGCCGCCGGCGACCACGCCCGCCACGCCCATCAGCAGGATGACCAGAAAAGCCGGCGCGCCATTCACTGCCACGCCGATGGCGGCGGCGGCAACGCCGCCCAGCACGATCGCGCCTTCGCCGCCGATGACGACAAGGCCAAGTCGTGCCGGCAGCGCCACGCAGAGCGCTGCCAATAAAAGCGGTGCTGCCCGCGACAGCGAGTTCTGGATCGAGAACCACGAGCCGAAGCCGCCACGCCACATCGTCTCGTAGAGTTGCACCGGCGATTTGCCGACCAGCGCGATAAATACGCTGAACAGCGCCATGCCGACGATCAGCGCCGCGAGCGGTATGACGAAGGCTTCCGCCCGCCGCGCCGCCCATTCGAGCGCCGCCGGATAATTCCTGGCGCCAAACAGCGCCGGTGCGCCCGCAGTGCCGACCGTGTCTGCCATGGCCCCGTCTCCGATCCGGTTCAGGCGGTCGAACCGACGACGCCCTCGACCAGGTAGTCCATGCTTTCGAGTTCGAGCGCGGTCTCGACGAAGGCTTGGCCCTCGGTCGCGACGACGACGCCCTTGTTGCTCTTCAGCGGACCCTTGATGACGGAAAATCCGCCTTTCATCATTTCGGCCAGCGTGCCGTCGAACTGCTTGCGGGCGGCGTCACCGACGGCGGGGCCGAGCGGGCTCATCTTGACGAAGCCGTCGGCCAGGCCGCCGCGCGTGAAATTGGGCAGCGGCGTGCCGGCCACCAGATCGTCGACGAACATCTTGTAGACCTTGGCCCAGTTCCATTCCGCGCCGGTCAGGTATTTTTCCGGCGCCAGCGGGCTCTGGTTGGCATGATAGCCGCAGACGAAGGCGCCACGCCCGGCCGCCGTCTCGACCACCACCTTGGGGCTGTCGACATGACAGGTGATGACGTCGGCACCCTGGTCGACCAGCGCATTGGCGGCCTCCGCCTCCTTGACCGCCAGCGACCACTCGCCGGTGAAGATCACCTGGCAGGTGATGGTCGGGTCGACCGAGCGCGCGCCGAGCAGGAAGGAATTGATGTTGAGCAGCACCTGCGGGATCGGCTTTGCCGCGACGAAGCCGAGCTTCTTGGACTTGCTGGTGTGGCCGGCGACGACGCCGTTAAGATACTGGCCCATGCCGATATAGCCGAAATAGGAACCGGCATTCATCGGATGCTTGTCCTTGTTCCACATGCCGCCGCAATGGCGGAACTGCACGTCGGGAAATTTCGCGCACATGGCGAGCATGTGCGGATCGAAATAGCCGAACGAGGTCGGGAAGATCAGCGACGCACCGTCGAGATTGATCATCGATTCCATCGTCTTCTGGACGTCGACGGTCTCAGGCACGTTCTCCTCTTCGACCACGGAAATGCCTTCAATCCCCTTCAGCGTGGCAGCGCCTTCGGCATGCGCCTGGTTGTAGCCGTAATCGTCCTTTGGCCCGACATAGATGAAGCCGACGGTGGCCGTCGCCGCGAAGGCCCTGCTGATCGGAAACGATGCGGACGCAAGGCCGAGCGCCGCTCCGGCGGCGGAGGTCTTGAGCAGGTCGCGGCGGCTAAGCATGAATTTCTCGGACATTGAATGCTCCCTCTATGGGGCCTTTGGGGCCGGTTAACACCTCAATGAAAGAAGTGTATGCAATCAGCATGCCAGTTTCAGAAATTGGATTTATTCAGCAATATCAATGAGCGTGCCGATGTGGACTGCACAAAGCCGGAGCAATTGCATACACTTTTTGCCTCCAAAGTCGTCAATTTGACATGAAGGCTAAAACATAGGCATACAGAGCTGCGGAGGAATCGAAGCCGGTGAGTGGCTTGCGGCTCTGGCGAAAAGACTGGACGGAGGAGACGTGTCGGGAAAGCGCAATTTGATCAGGTCGGGCACGACCGTCGATCAGATGGTGAGGGCGATCAGCGACCGGATCGTCACCGGTTTCCTGCGTCCCGGCGAAAAACTCGACGAAGCCTCGCTCGCCGCCCGCTTCGACGTCTCACGCACGCCGATCAGGGAAGCGCTAAGCCGGCTCAGTGCCATGGGACTGGTCGAAAGGCGGCCGAACCGCGGCGCCACGGTCGCCGTGGTGACGCAGGAGCACCTCGCCTCGATGTTCGAGAGCATGGCCGAGCTTGAAGCGATCTGCGCGCGCTTCTCGGCCGAGCGCATGACGGCCGGCGAGCGCCGCACGCTGGAGGCCGAACACCAGGCCTCGGCGCGCTTGGTGCAGCTCGGTGCCGAAGAAGAGTATGAGCTTTTCAACACCGAATTCCACACCCGGCTCTATCGCGGCGCCCACAGCAAGCACATTTATGAACTGACCGTCATGACCCGCGGCCGCCTGGCGCCGTTCCGGCGCGCGCAGTTCATGCTGCCCGGCCGGCTGGCCCAGTCATGGCAGGAGCATGACGCCATCGTCACCGCAATCATGCGCGGCGACAGTACGGCCGCCGGAATAGCCGCCAAGGATCATGTCTCGATCGTCAGCGAGGCGAGCGCCGTCTTTGCCCTCGGCGATCGCCCCAAAGGCAAGGCCGAGCCGGTCCCGACATCGGCTTCCTAGAGCATTTTACAGCCAAGGGAATCACTTGGCGTCGCAGAAAATGCGGCTAAACAAACAGATAGAGCGGGATGGCCGTTGAACGCATCCCGCTCTAGCCCTCAATCGACCAGCACGGCGACCACGGCAGCGCAGTCGCCGGCCTTGACCAGCCCCGGAAAATGCCGCGCCGCCAACAGACCGGACATTTTGGCCCGGATCTCCTGCGGAGCGCCGCCGGTGCGGCCTATGGAATGGATACGTGCCAGCACCTGGTTCTCTGCCACTGGCTCGCCGAGATCGATCATCGTTTCGATCATCCCGTCGTCCTCGGCGAACGAGAAGCAATCGCCCGACGGCATGTCGAGCCAGCGGGTTGGCTGCATCTCGACCGCGCCGGCGACGATGCTGGCATGGCGCAAGATGTTGAGCACGCCGCGCCGCGCGATCCGCACCGTTTCGGCGCGCGAAGTCCCACCGCCGCCGAGCTCTGTTGTGATGAACAGCTTGCCCATCTCCTCGGCGGCAGTGTCGAACATGCCGACCGCATCGATCTCCAGCATCTTCATCGACCAGGGTGCGGAGAACGCTGCCACGGCAGCGAACCCCTTCGCTTCCAGCACCTTGTCAGGCCGGATGTGGGCGGCGCAGAACGGCACGAAGTCGAGCGTCTTGCCGCCGGAGTGGAAATCGAGCGCGATGTCCGTACGGGGCAGAAGCTCGCGCTGGAAATAATCGGCGATCTTCTCGGTCACGGTGCCGTCGGGCCGGCCGGGAAAGCTGCGGTTGAGATTGCCCTTGTCGATCGGCGAGGTGCGGGTGCCGGCGCGGAACGCCGGATAATTCATCGCCGGCACGATGATGATCGTGCCGCTGACTTGCTTCGGGTCGAGCGTTCGGGCGAGATCGTAAAGCGCCAGCGGCCCCTCATACTCGTCGCCATGATTGCCGCCGGTGAGCAGTGCGCTCGGCCCCTTGCCGTTGCGGATGACGCAGATCGGGATCATCACCGATCCCCAGGCGGAATCGTCGCGGCTGTAAGGCAGGCGCAGGAAACCGTGCTGAACCCCGTCGCGCTCGAAATTGACGGTCGGCGTGATCGGCGACGGGCGAAGGCTTGACATCGGGCTCAACTCTTCACCACCAGCTTGCGCGGCACATTCGCCAGGCACTCGACGCCTGTCTCGGTGATCAGGATGGATTCGGTGATTTCCAAGCCCATCGTTTCAAGCCACAGGCCGGTCATGAAATGGAAGGTCATGCCGGGCTTCAACTCGGTGCGGTCGCCTGGGCGCAGGCTCATCGTGCGTTCGCCCCAGTCCGGCGGATAGCTAAGCCCGATCGGGTAGCCGGTGCGGTTGTCCTTGACGATGCCGTATCTCTTCAGCACCGCGAAGAAGGCGTTGGCGATGTCCTCGCATGTGTTGCCGGGCTTTGCGGCGGCAAGTCCCGCCTCCATGCCTTCCAGCGTCGCCTTTTCGGCGTCGAGGAACTCCTGCGTCGGCTTGCCGAGGAAAACGGTGCGCGACAGCGGGCAGTGATAGCGGTTGTAGCAGCCGGCGATCTCGAAGAAGGTACCCTCGCCCGATTTCATCGGCCGGTCGTCCCAGGTCAAATGCGGCGCCGACGCGTCGGCGCCCGACGGCAGCAGCGGCACGATCGCCGGATAGTCGCCGCCGACGCCGTCGACGCCGCGCGTGCCGGCATCGTAGATCTCGGCGACCAGGTCGCATTTGCGCATGCCGACTTCGATTTTGTCGACGATGCGCTGGTGCATCGCTTCGACGATGCGGGCGGCTTTGCGCATGTAGTCGATTTCGGTCGGGCTCTTCACCGCGCGCTGCCAGTTGACCAGCGCCGTGGCATCGACGAAGCGGGCATTGGGCAAGTGCTTCTGCAGCGATGCGAAGGCAGCGGCGGAGAACCAGTAATTATCCATCTCAACACCGATGCTGAGCTTCCCCCAGCCGCGATCGGAGAGCACGCCGGACAGAAAATCCATCGGATGGCGCTCGGTCGACTGCACGTAGTTGTCGGCATAGCCGACGATGTTGTCGTGCGCGAGATAGGCGGTGCGCTTGGCGCCGTTGGCGTCCTGGCCGCGCCCGTACCACACCGGCTCGCCCGACGGCGGCACGATGACGGCCTGGTGCACATAGAACGACCAGCCGTCATAGCCGGTCAGCCAGGCCATGTTGGACGGATCGCTGACAATCAGCAGATCGACGCCCTTGGCCTCCATCGCCTTCCGCGTCTTGGCGAGGCGCTCCGCATATTCGCCGCGCGAGAATTTCAAATTTGGCTGCATTGTTCTTGGTCCTCGTTTGTTGGGCCTTGCGGCCAGCATCAGCTTTCGAAAATCGTGCCGGTCTTGGCCGCACGCGCCCGGTCGCGGGCGAGCGTGGCGATTGCCGTGTCCTGCACGCCTGTGCCCGTCAGATCGGCAATGGTGATGTCGCTGCCCGAGCGCCGCCTATGCCTTTCGCCGGCGATGATGTGGCCAAGCTCGGTGATTTCGGCATCGGCCGCCATCACGCCCGCCGCGATAGCATGGTGCAGTTCGCCCAGGCGCCGCGTCTGCTTGGCGCTGTCAGCAACGTAGAGATCGGCCATGCGCAGGATCGCCGGCGCGATCTCGTTCTTGTGCTCGGCATCCGAGCCCATGGCAGTGATATGCTGGCCGGCGGAGACGAAGCCGGGCTTGATCAGCGGCTCGGTCGACGGCGTCGTGGTGACGATGACGTCGGCATCGGCCGCAGCCTTTGCCGCGTCCGGCTCGGCGTGAACGGCGATGCCCAGTCTTTCGGACAATGCGTCTGCCGCGGCTTCGGCCTTGGCGGCATCCCTTGCCCAGATGCGGGCTTCCGTGATTGGCCGTACCAGCATCAGCGCCTCGAGCTGCAGTCCGGCCTGAACACCGGCGCCGAAGATCGCGGCGACGGAGGAGTCCGCCCGCGACAGATGTTTGGCGGCGACCGCACCGGCGGCAGCGGTGCGGATGTCGGTGAGATAGCCATTGTCGAGCAGCAGCGCCTCGACCAATCCGGTTTTGGACGACAGCAGCACCATCATGCCGTTGACGCTGGGCAGGCCGAGCTTCGGATTGTCGAAGAAACCTGGGCTGATCTTGATCGCAAAACCGTCGATGCCCGGCACATAGGCGGTCTTGACGTCGACCTCGCCGCGATGCTCTGGAATGTCCAGCCGCAGGATCGGCGGCATCGCCACCGGCAAGGTAGCGAGCGCCCGGAACGCGTTCTCGACGCAGGCGACGGCATCAAGATCGAGCTTCACGATCTTGCGCAATTCAGCTTCGGTGAGGATCGTCATACGGCTCATGCGGCGCTCTCCGCAATTGCTTCGCCGCAGATGATCTTGCGGTGCAGTGCCATGTCGATGTTGCGGCCGGACAGAATGAGCACCGTCGGGCCGCTCGCCCTGACCTTGCCGGCAAGCACGGCTGCGATGCCGACCGCGCCGGCGCCTTCGACGATCTCGCGCTCCTGTTCATAAGCGTGACGAATGCCGGCGGCGATCTCGTCCTCGCTGAGCAGGATCACATCGTCGAGCAGGTCGCGGCACATGGAAAAGGTCAGCCGGTTGTCGAGGCCGATGCCGCCGCCGAGTGAATCCGCCAGCGTCGGCAGTTCCTCGACCAGCACCGGGTGCCCGGCGTCGAGGCTCGCTTTCATCGCCGCACCGCGCGCCATTGAAACGCCCATCACCTTCGTCGCCGGGCTGACGCCCTTGACGGCAGCGGCAACGCCAGCCGCCAGTCCACCGCCAGAAAGCGGCACCAGCACAAGGGCGGCATCAGGAACCTGTTCGATGATCTCCAGCCCGAGCGTGCCTTGCCCGGCGACAATGGCAGGATGGTCGAAGGGCGGCAGCATGATCAGCCCGTCTTCCGCGACCAGCCGTTCGACCTCCCGCTGCGCATCGTCCTGGCTGTTGCCGACGATGCGGATCTCGGCGCCGAGCCGGCGGATCTCGTCGAGCTTGTTCTGAGGCACCAGCCGCGACATGCAGATCGTCGCGTGGATGCCTTGCAGTTGTGCGGCATAGGCAAGCGCCCGGCCGTGGTTGCCGGTCGAGGCGGCGACGACGCCGCGCGCCCTCTCCTCGTCTTTCAGCGAAGCGATAGCGTTCGAGGCACCGCGCAGCTTGAAGGCGCCGGTGGTCTGCCGATGTTCGAGCTTGAGATAAACAGGAGCGTCCAAGTGCTGGGAAAGACTCCGGGAAGGAACGGCCGGCGTACGCTCGATCTTGTCTGCGATGCGCTCGCGCGCGGCGCGGATATCGGGAAGGCTTATCTGGGAAGCAGTCATGGCTCATCAATCAGTTCAGCGGCAGCGTCATCAGACAGCCGAATTCAGGGCGCGGCTCGTCGTCGTCGCAAAGCCGCAGGCAATTCCAGGCCGTCGCCTGGTTGCTGGTGACGACGGGGCGGCCGATAGCCTCTTCCATGCCGACAACTGCCGCCGCCGACCGCAGCGCCGTGCAGGACACGAACAGCGCGTCGGCCTGCGAGGCCATCGCATCACGGGCCAGATCGACCAAGGATTTCGGCACAATCCGCGCCATCTCGCGATCATCCTCGAAGCCGAGGCAAGTGAAGCTGGCGATTTCGAAACCATGCTCGGTGAAATAGGTCGCCATCGGCCGGCTGGTCTCGACCGTATAAGGGGTAAGGATGCTGATCGTCCTGGCGCCCAGCGCCTTCAGGCCGCGCATCCCGGCCATCGGCGGCGTGACCACCGGCGCGCCGGGCTTGGCGGCCTGCACCGCCGCCTCGATTTCGGCATCGCCGATCACGACGGAGGCCGAGGTGCAGGAATAGCAGATCGCGTCGAGCGGCTCGTCGGGCAGGATGAGGGCCGCGGCCGCCGTCAGTGACGGCTGCATCTTGCGCAAATTGTCCGGCGTCGTCGGGTTGGCATAGGGAATACGCGCGACATAGATGCCGATACGATCGCTTGCCACCATGCGGTGAAAATCCGGTTCGCTGGTATGGTCGGTGGCAAGGATGATCAGGCCGACCCGCTTTTCCAGCGGACGCGCATCGAGCGGCGGCCGGACCGAGCGCAGGCGGATATCGGGTGCAGCGCTCATCGTTCGATCCGCCCATAACGGTGTTCCAGCCAGCGCAGCAACACCACCGAGAACAGGCTGATGGCGAGGAAGAAAGCGCCGACCAAGGTGATCGGTTCGATATACCGATAATAGGTGTTGGCGACGCTCTTGGCCTGGTTCATCAGTTCCAGCACGGTGATCGCCGACAGCAGCGGCGTCTCTTTGAACATGGCGATGAAATAATTGGCAAGCGCCGGGATCATCGGCGGGATCGCCTGCGGAATGATGATGTGCGTCCAGGTCTGTGTGGCATTCAGATTGCAGGCCTTGGCCGCTTCCCATTGGCCGCGCGGCACATTGTCGATGCCGGCGCGGTAGACCTCGGCCGTGTAAGTGCCGTAATGCAGTCCGAGACCGATGACGCCCGCCACCAACGGCGGCAACAGGACGCCGAAATCCGGCAGCACGTAGAAGATGAAATAGAGCTGCACCAACAGCGGCGTGCCACGGATGAACTCGGCAACGAAACCGACGGTGCGCGACAGGGCCCGGTTCGGCGAACGGCGCGCCAACGCAATGCCCAGCCCGACGACGGCCGCCAGCACCGAGCCGAGCAGCGTCGCCAGGATGGTGATCTTCACCCCCTCGATCAGCGTCGGCAGGATCTGCCGGACAAAATCCCAATCCCATTCCATTAGCAGGCCCGCTCAATCATACGCGCACCCCGTCGAGGCCACGAGCCATGCGGCGTTCCAGCGACCGCACGCCCCAGGAGATGAGCAGCGCCAGGACGAAATAGATGACGAGGATGGTGCTGAACGGCACCAGTGTATTGCCGGTCTGCGAGCGGACCACCTGCGCCTGGAAGGTCAGGTCTGCAAGCGAGATCAGCGAAACGACGGCGGTGGCCTTGAGCAGCTCGATCGCGTTGTTGCCGAAGGTCGGCAGCATCACCAAAAGCGCTTGCGGCAGAATGATATGGCGCATGGCTTGCCAGCGGCCGAGATTGAGCGCGGTGCAGGCCTCATATTGTTCGCGGCCGATCGACTTGATGGCGCCGCGCACGACTTCCGCCGCATAAGCGCCGACATTGAGGCCCAGCGCCAGCACGCCGGCCTGCAGCGGCGTCAGCGAAATGCCGGCGAAAGGCAGCACGAAATAGGCCCAGAACAGCTGCACGAAGATCGAGGTGCCGCGGAAGAACTCGATATAGGCGGTGGCCAGCGCGCGCAGCACGAAAAACCGCGACAGCCGCCCCAGCCCGGCAAGAAAGGCCATGACCAAGGCCAGCACCGACCCCATCAGCGTCAACTCGATGGTGACGAGTGCTCCTTGCAATATCAGGCCGAAATAGCCGGACCATTGGGTCATTGGGTCGAGAGTTTCCGCGTTGAATGTCCAGCGAGACGTTGGCTTCAGCCTCCTTCTCCCCGTTCACGGGAAAAAAGATGCCGGGCGGCAGATGAGGGGCAGAGCCCGCTTGGCAGAACTTTGTGCTGCCCCTCATCCGGCCCTTCGGGCCTCCTTCTCTCCGTGAATGGGGAGAAGGAAGACCCGCCTACTTCGCCGAGCAGAGCTTGTCGCGGCTCGTCGACATTGCCGCCGCCGCCGAGAAGCCGTAAGGCTCGATGATCTTGGCGAACTCGCCGGACTTCTTCAGTTTCGCCAGCTCGACATCATAGGCGTCGCGCAGCGCTTCGTCGCCCTTCTTGAAGGCCGCGCCGTCGCAATAGACCGGCGCACCAACCACCGGCGCGATGACTTCGAGGTTCGGATCATTGGCTTTCTTGACTAGGTCGTTGATCGACAGCACGGGCAGTGAATAAGCATCGATACGGCCGTCCTGCAGCATCTTCAGGCCGCTCTGGCCGTCCGGCACGACGATGACGCGCTCGCGCGGCACACCTGCGGTGAGCGCCAGCTTTTCCTCGGTGCCGCCACCCGGTGCGCCGATCGTTGCGCTGGTGTCCTTGGCGACGTCCTCGTAGCTCTTGAAGCCCTTCGGGTTGCCCTTCTTCACCAGCATCGCCTCGGCGTCGCACAGCACCGGTTCCGAATAGGCAACCGCAGCACAACGTTCCGGCTTCATGAACAGGCCGGCGGTGACGACGTCGAAACGTCCGGCCTGCAAGCCCGGGATCATGGCGCCATACTCCGAGATCGAGGCGACGATATCGTTGACGCCAAGACGTTTGAAGATTTCACGGGCAACGTCAGGCGCCGCACCCGAAACCTTGCCGTCGGCAGCGACCGCCGTATAAGGCGGCTCGTTGGCGATGGCGACGCGGGCAAAGCCTTGCGCCTTGAGCTCTTCGAGCTTGCTGTCATCGGCCGAGCCGGCCGTCGAGGCGGCCAGCACCGCCGCCAGCGCAATACCGGCGACGCCGGCCAAAATGGCAAATTTCTTCATTGTTCCCAGCTCCTTGTTTGTCTGTCTTCTTGGCTTGCTTGAGGCGTCGCCGCCTCGCATGGCAGTCAGACCCGATGTCCGGCCGCAATGATCTTCTTCAGGAAACCTTGCGTACGCTCCTGTTTGGGATGGCGGAAAATCTCGTCGGGCTTGCCTTCCTCGACTATTCTGCCGCGATCGAAGAACAGCACCCGGTCGGCGAAGTCATGGGCGAAACCCATCTCGTGGGTGACCAGCAGCATGGTCATGTCGGTCTCGGCGGCGAGCTTGCGCATGACGTTGAGGACCTCGTCGACGAGCTCCGGGTCGAGCGCCGAGGTGACCTCGTCGAACAGCATGATCTTCGGCGACAGCGCCAACGCCCGGGCAATCGCGACGCGCTGCTTCTGTCCGCCGGAAAGCTGCGCCGGCATCGCTTTGGCCTTGTCGACCATGCCGACCATGTCGAGCAGTTCCATCGCCCGCTTTTCGGCGGCGGCCCGCGGCACGCCTTTGGTCAGCATCGGTGCCAGCGTCACATTGTCGATGACGCATTTGTGCGGAAACAGATTGAACAGTTGGAAGACCATGCCGATCTTCTGGCGCATCTTTGCCAAATGCCGTTCATCGGCCGTCAGCAGCCGGCCGTTACGCTCCATGTGGTACAGCTGTTCGCCATCGACCTGGATGTGGCCGCTGTCGATGCGCTCAAGCGTCATCAGGATACGCAGGATCGTCGTCTTGCCCGAACCCGATGGGCCGATCAGCGCCAGCTTCTCGCCGGGCATGACTTGCATTGAGAGGCCGTCCAGCACCTTGAAGGTGCCGAAGCTTTTCGAAATGCCGTCGATCTTGATGATGGGCGCCGACAATGAATTTCCCGTGCTGGAGAAGCTATGCCTTTAACGATGCGGATCGCGGCAAATCATGTCAATCAAGAAAATAATATCATGACAATATTTCGAACTCCGCACAATTCCCCGCCCTTTGTTGCCTAGATGGCAAGCAGGAGATGCTCGGGATCGCCGAGCAGAAGCTTTGTGACAACGCCGAGACCGGCACGCAGTTCCCCCTCCGTGGTCGAGCCCAGCGAAATCCGGACAGCTGGATGCCAAGGCATCTGCGAAATGCGAAACGACGTGCCGGGCGCAATCGCCACGCCCTGCAGGCGCGCCTGGGACACAAAGCTTTCCTCGCCGCGATCCTCGGGCAGCCGCAGCCAGACGTGAAGCCCGTCGCGATGAGCGCGATAATCCACTCCGGCAAGCACCTCGGCGGCGATGTCCAGACGCCGCCGCAAAGCCAGGCGCTGCCATCGAACGAGTTCCATCGCGGTGCCGTCGGTCACCCATTTGCTGGCGATCTCGGCCACCATCGGGGTCGCCATCCAGTTCGAGACCAGGTGGCGGTTGGCAACCGCGGCGACATAACGATCGGGTGCCGCGAGATAGCCGATGCGCAGGCCGGGCACCACGATCTTGGTGAAGGAGGTGACGTAGAGGGTGCGCTCGGGGGCAAACGCCGCGACCGGCGGCGGCCGGTCCTCGACCAGCGGGCCGAGCACATCGTTCTCGATGACGGCGATGTCGTGCCTGCGCGCCACCGCCGCGATCTGCTCGCGCCGGGCGGCATCCATCAGCGTTGCCGTCGGGTTGATCACCGAGGGCTGCACGAACACGGCGCGGATGTCGGACAGCCGGCAGGCCTCGTCGAGCGCTTCCGGGATCAGCCCATTGTCGTCGATCGGCAGACCCTCGAGATTGAAGCCGAGATAGCGCGCCAGCGGGATCAGCGTGTGATGGCCGATCGCTTCGGTGGCGACGGTCGAACCGGGCGGCGCCACGCTCATCAGCGCTACCGTCATACCGGCGGTAGCGCCGTTGGTCAGGCTGATGTTCTGCGGCGACGCGTCGAGGCCGCAGAGCCGCAGCCACTCGACACCCACCGCGCGGTGGCGCGGGAACACCATGTTCGGCCTGAACGACAGCGCCGAGCTCGACGGCAGGTTTTCCGCGAGCCAGCCCAGTGCCTGCCTCAGCCGCTCCAGATGCATCGGTTCACAGACCGGCTTCAGGATGGAGAGGTCGATGACCTCGCCCAGCCGCTCCGGCAGATAGGGCGGCTCCGGCTCGCGGCGCTGCGTCTGCACGAAGCTGCCGCGGCCGACCTCGCCGGAAACCAGCCCGCGGCGGATCAATTCCTCGTAGGCGCGGCTGACCGTCTGCACGGAAAGTTTCAGATCGTCGGCCAGTTGCCGGTGCGTCGGCAAGCGCGCGCCATTGGCCAGACGCCCGTCATGAATGGCCCGCGCGAACTGGTCGGCGAGCGATTGATATGCCGGCCGCCGGATAAGAGCGGGATCTGGTCGCCAAAATGTCATGACTTATTAGAGATCGAAATCAGTGCAATTGACAATCGAAATAATGCGCCGTCATGGTGTCGGGCACTGGAAGTGGGCGATCATGGCTGCAGCGAAACTCGATCCGATCGATCTCAAGATCCTCGACGCCATCCAGCGCGACGGGCGCATCACCAAGCTGGCGCTGGCCGAGAAAGTCGGCCTGTCGCCGACGCCGTGCTGGATGCGGCTGCGCAAGCTGGAAAAGGCCGGCATCGTCTGCGGCTATCATGCCAGGATCGCCATGCGCGCCATCGCGCCGGTCGCCACCGTGCTGATGGAGGTGACGCTGGCTAGCCACCGCCAGGCCGATTTCGACCGTTTCGAGCGCGTCATCCGCGACATCCCCGAGATCGTCGCCTGCTGGTCTGTCGGCGGCGGCGTCGATTACCTGCTGAAAGTCATGGCGCGCGACATCGACGCCTATCAGCGGCTGGTCGACACTCTGCTCGAGCGCGAGATCGGCATCGACCGCTATTTCACCTATATCGTCACCAAGACGGTGAAGGAGGAGAGTGTGCTGCCAGTGGCGGATCTGTTGCCGGCATCTTCCTGATACCGGAGAGATCGTCTGGCTGGGCAGGGTAATAGAGACAATCTCTCTACGTGCAGGCACGCAAACAGCCTCTCTGTTTGTACGGCAGAGATAGTCTTGCGGCATCACCCGAACCGGGAGCCCGATGATGTCCGCACATTTTGCCCGCTCGCACCGCCATGAAGCACTTGATCGCCTCGCCGACCGGCGGCTGCTGCGCGAACTCGCCTATGTCGCTGGCCACTGGACGGCGAGCGAGACCGCCGAGAGTTTCGAGGTGACCGATCCGGCCACCGGATCCACCGTCGCTTTTGTTGCCGCGCTCGATGCCCGGCAGACCACATTGGCGATCGATGCGGCATCGCGCGCCTTTCCTGCCTGGCGCGCATTGCTGCCGCAGGAACGGTCGAAAATCTTGCGAAAATGGTTCGATCTGATCGTCGCCGCCAAAAATGACCTGGCCCTGCTGATGACGCTAGAACAAGGCAAGCCGCTGAAGGAATCGCGCGGCGAGATCGACTATGCCGCCTCTTTTGTGGAATGGTATGCCGAGGAGGCCAAACGCCTCAACGCGGAAAGCGTCACCAGCCATCTGCCAAACGCCGAGATGGTGGTGCGACGCGAACCGCTTGGTGTCGTCGGCGTCGTCACGCCGTGGAATTTTCCCGCTGCCATGCTGACCCGCAAGGCGGCGGCCGCCCTCGCCGCCGGCTGCACCATCGTCGCGCATCCTTCCTCGGAAACGCCGCTGTCTGCACTGGCGTTGGCCGAGCTTGGCGAACGTGCCGGCCTGCCGGCTGGCGTGTTCAACGTCCTCACCGGCAGGGCTTCGATCATCGTCGGGCGGATGTGCGAAGACCCGCGCGTTCGCGCCATGAGCTTCACCGGCTCGACCGAGATCGGCAGGTTGATCGCCGCGCAGAGTGCGCCGACGATGAAGCGTCTCGTGATGGAGCTTGGCGGTCATGCGCCTCTGATCGTCTTCGCCGACGCCGATCTCGACAAGGCTGTGACCATCGCCGTCGACGCTAAATTCGCCACCTCCGGCCAGGACTGCCTCGCCGCCAACCGCATCTATGTCCAGCGTCCGCTATACGATCGGTTCTGCGCTGCTTTCGCCAAACGCGTCGAGGCATTGCGGACGGGCAATGGCCTGGCTGACGACACCGAAATCGGACCCTTGATGCACGAACGCGCCGTCAAGAAGGTCGAGGAGCAGGTGGCCGATGCGCTCGCCAAAGGCGCGCGCTGCCTGACCGGTGGCAAGCGCCATTCCGCCGGGCCGCTGTTCTACCAGCCGACCCTGCTTGCCGACGTGGGAGACGACGCTTTGATCATGCGCGAGGAGACCTTCGGTCCGGTTGCGGCCGTGACGCCCTTCGACAGCGAAGAGGAAGTCGTCGCCCGCGCCAACGCCACCGAATACGGACTCGTTGCCTATGTCGTGACTGAGAATGGCGGCCGCCAATTGCGCATCGGCCGCGCGCTCGACTATGGCATGGTCGCCATCAACCGCGTCAAGATCACCGGCGCGCCGATCCCTTTCGGCGGCGTCAAGCAGTCCGGCATCGGCCGCGAGGGCTCGCGTCATGGGCTCGAAGCCTTTACCGATCTCAAATATCTCTGCCTCGACGTGGCGTGAGCCGCACCGACAATTTCCTTCAGGAGTAGAAAAATGCTCGATCGGTCAAACGAACTCGCCGCCTGGGACCGCGATCACTTCTTCCATCCCTCGACCCATATGGGCACCCACGCGCGTGGCGAGAGCCCAACCCGTGTGATCGCCGGCGGCGAAGGCGTCACCATCTGGGACAACAACGGGCGCAAGAGCATCGATGCCTTCGCCGGGCTCTACTGCGTCAATGTCGGTTATGGCCGCCAGAAGATCGCCGACGCCATCGCCGCGCAGGCCAAGAATCTCGCTTATTACCATGCCTATGTCGGGCACGGCACCGAGGCGTCGATCACGCTGTCCAAGATGATCATCGACCGCGCGCCGCAAGGCATGTCGAGGGTCTATTTCGGGCTCTCTGGTTCAGACGCCAATGAAACCAACATCAAGCTGATCTGGTACTACAACAACGTGCTCGGCCGGTCCGAGAAGAAGAAGATCATCTCGCGCTGGCGCGGTTATCACGGCTCCGGCATCATGACCGGATCGCTGACCGGCCTCGACCTGTTCCACAACGCCTTCGACCTGCCGCGTGCGCCGGTCCTGCACACCGAGGCGCCCTACTATTTCCGCCGCGCCGACCGCTCGCTGAGTGAAGAGCAGTTTTCGCAATACTGCGCCGACAAGCTCGAGGAGATGATCCTCGCCGAAGGGCCGGAAACGGTCGCCGCCTTCATCGGCGAGCCGATCCTCGGCACCGGCGGCATCGTGCCGCCGCCGGCCGGCTATTGGGAAAAGATCCAGGCGGTGCTGAAGAAATACGACGTGCTTTTGATCGCCGATGAAGTAGTCACCGGCTTCGGCCGATTGGGTACCATGTTCGGCTCCGACCATTACGGCATCAAGCCCGACCTGATTACCATCGCCAAGGGCCTGACCTCGGCCTATGCGCCGCTCTCCGGCGTCATCGTCTCCGACAAGGTGTGGCAGGTGCTCGTCCAAGGCTCCGACAAGCTCGGCTCGCTCGGCCATGGCTGGACCTATTCGGCGCATCCGATCTGCGTTGCCGCCGGTGTCGCCAACCTGGAACTGATCGACGAGATGGACCTAGTGCGGAACGCCGGCGAGACCGGCGCCTATTTCCGCGCTGAGCTGACGAAAGCCGTCGGTGGCCATAAAAACGTCGGCGAGGTGCGCGGCGACGGCATGCTGGCGGCAATCGAATTCGTCGCCGACCGGGACGACCGCGTGTTCTTCGACGCCTCGCAAAAGATCGGACCGCAGGTCGCGACCACCCTTGCGGCAAGCGGCGTCATCGGCCGCGCCATGCCGCAGGGCGACATTCTCGGTTTCGCGCCGCCGCTCTGCCTGACACGGCAAGAGGCCGACATCGTCGTCTCCAAGACGGCCGACGCGGTAAAGAGCGTGTTTGCCAACATCTGAAGAACCGACATGAATGCCATGACCAAGACCCTCCCCGCCACCATGGCCGCCGTGCAGCTGATCGGGCACGGCGGACCGGAGAAGCTCGTCTACCGCACCGACGTCAAAGTACCCTTGCCCGCTCCGGGCGAGGTGCTGGTCAAGGTCACCGCTTGCGGCATGAACAACACCGATGTCTGGGTGCGCCAGGGCGCCTATGGCACTGAGGAGGATGCAGCCGCCGTCTCGACATGGCGGCGGCAAGGCAACACACTGACCTTCCCGCGCATCCAGGGCACCGACACGGTCGGCAACATCGTTGCCGTCGGCGAGGGCGTGTCGCCGGCCCGCATCGGCGAGCGGGTGATGGTCGATTTCTCCATCTACAATCGCGACGACGATTCACTCGCCGACATCGACTATATGGGCCACGGCCGCGACGGCGGCTATGCCGAATACCAGACAGTGCCTGCCGAGAACGCCCATGTCGTCAGCACCGATCTGAGCGACGTCGAACTTGCCACTTTCTGCTGCGCCTATCTCACCGGCGAGCAGATGCTGGAACGCGCCTCATTGAAAGCCGGCGAGCGCGTGCTGGTCACCGGCGCCTCGGGCGGCGTCGGCTCCGGCATCGTGCAGCTGGCGCGGGCGCGCGGGGCCATTCCCTATGCGGTTGCCGGCAAGGGCAAGGAACAGGCCGTGCGTGACATCGGCGCCGAGGCGGTGATCACCCGCGGCGTTGCCGATCTGCCGGCCGCCGTCAACGAAGCGACCGGCGGCCGGCCGATCGACGTGGTGGCCGACCTCGTCGGCGGCGCGATCTTCAACGACCTGCTGCGCATCCTCAGGCCGGAAGGCCGCTATACCACGGCCGGCGCGATTGCCGGCCCGGTCGTGCAGCTGGATCTGCGCACCATGTACCTGAAACAGCTCCAGCTGCATGGCTCGAGCCAGGGCACACGCGCGGATTTCCGCCGCATCGTGCGCTACATCGAGAGAAGAAGATCCGGCCGCTGGTCGGCGGCGTCTACAAGCTGTCCGATTTTCATCGCGCCCAGGCCGATTTCATCGCCAAGGATTTCGTCGGCAAGCTGGTCGTCGTGCCGGACGCGGTTGGCGTCGCCAAATAGTGCGATCAGCTCTGTGATCCAACCTGTTTGGCGGCAGCCTCGAGCGACCGTTCAAACGCGTCGATCACCTGGTCGACCTGAGGCTCGGTGATGATCAGCGGCGGGCAGAAAGCCAGCGCATCACCCATATTGCGCGAGATGACGCCGTTCTGCTGCATGAACCCATTGACGAGCCCGCCCAGCGCCCCGACCGTGTCCCACGGCGCCTTGTTCGGCTTGTCGCCGACCAGTTCGACCGCCGCGATCAGGCCGACGCCACGCACCTCGCCGACAAGCGGGTGCGAAGCGAGTGTGCGCAGCCGCTTCTGCATATGCGCACCGACTGTGCGCGCATTGCCGACAATGTCGCGCTCCTCGATCAGCTTCAGGTTCTCGAGGGCGACTGCGGCCGCAACCGGATGGCCGCCGCCGGTGAAACCGTGGCCGAAGGTGCCGATACGATTGCTTTCATCAGCGATCGGCTCGAATACCTTTTCGTTGATCAGCAGGGCCGAGATCGGCAGATAGGACGAAGAGATCTGCTTCGACAGCACCATGATGTCAGGCCTGATGCCGAAGGTCTGCGAGCCGAACATCTCACCTGTTCGGCCAAAGCCGCAGATCACCTCGTCGGCGATGAGCAGGACGTCGTATCTCGACAGCACCGCCTGTATCTTCTCCCAGTAGCCGGCCGGCGGAACGATGACGCCGCCGGCGCCCATGATCGGTTCGCCGAAGAAGGCGGCGACGGTTTCCGGTCCTTCGGCCAGGATCAGCTTTTCCAGCTCGTCGGCAAGCCGCGTCGAAAACAGCTCTTCGCTTTCACCCGGCAGCGCCTCGCGCCAATGGTGCGGCGTCGAGGTATGCAGCACATTGGCAATCGGCAGGTCAAAGGAAGTGTGGTTGTTGGGCAGTCCGGTCAGGCTTGCCGAGGCGATGGTGACGCCGTGATAGCCCTTCTTGCGGCTGATGATCTTCTTGCGCGCCGCCTGGCCGAGCGCATTCGACCGGTACCAGATCATCTTCATGGCCGTATCGTTGGCCTCGGAACCGGAATTGGTGAAATACGCCTTGCTCATCGGCACCGGCGCCATCTGCACCAGTCTCTCGGCGAGATCGATCAGCGGCGAATGCGATTTGGAGCCGAAATCGTGATAGTAAGGCAGCTTCGACATTTGCCGTACTGCCGCATCGACCAGCCGCTTCTCCGAAAAACCGACCGCGACGCTCCAGAGCCCCGCCATCGCCTCGATATAGCGGTTGCCGGCAAGGTCCTCGACATAGATGCCGTCGCCCTTCTCGATGACGAGCGGCCCCGACTCCTGATGCTTGCGCGCATTCGTATAGCCATGCATGTGAAAGCTTATGTCGCGGGCTTCGGGTGAATTCGGTCGTGCGTCCATGACGGCTCCTGTGCTGCACGCGGAACAGTCCTGCCCCCGGTCCGGCTCGGCAGGTCCCCGTGCGTTATGCCTTTGATGCATCTTTCTCGAACGGTATAGTGTCAAGCGCTTTCGACAGGGCCAGCGGATGGGTGGACGCATGCAGAACTTCGGCTTGACCTAACCGTGGACCATGTCGACTGCATTGTCGCCGGCGCCGGTGTTGTAGGCCTGGCGATCGCGCGAGAGATGGCGCAGCGCGGCATCGATACGCTGGTCCTGGAAGCCGAGAACGCCATCGGCACCGGGACAAGTTCGCGCAACTCCGAGGTCATCCATGCCGGCCTCCACTATCCGGTTGGATCGCTGAAAGCCCGGTTCTGCGTGGCCGGCCGGGAAAGACTCTATCGCTATTGCGAGGAGCGGGCGATCCCGCACGCGCGCTGCGGCAAGCTCATCGTTGCCACAAATGCCGAACAGGAGCCGGTGCTCGCCTCAATCCGGGCCAATGCACGCGCTTGCGGCGCCGGCGACCTGGTGCCGTTGCGCGAAGCCGAGGCGCATGCGCTGGAGCCCAGCCTTAGGTGTACGGCAGCGTTGCTGTCGCCGGCCACCGGGATCATCGACAGCCATGCCCTGATGCTCGCCTTGCTGGCTGATGCCGAAGCGCACGGGGGGGCACTTAGTCTCAACACGCGCATCGCCTCCGGCCGCATCGAAGCGGGCCGCGTCGTGCTCGAGACGGTGGACGCTGCAGGCGGCGAGCGCTTCGAAATCACCACTCCGCGTTTCGTCAATGCCGCCGGGCTTGGCGCGGCAGCACTTGCAGGTTCGCTAGAAGGGCTCAATCAGCAATTCGTGCCAAAGCTCCATTATGCCAAGGGCAATTATTTTTCGGTGATCGGCCGGGCACCGTTCTCGCGATTGGTCTATCCGGTGCCCGAACCCGGCGGGCTCGGTGTTCATCTGACGGTCGATCTCGACGGCGTCACCCGCTTCGGGCCGGACGTCGAATGGATCGATCAACTCGACTATCGCGTCGACCCGGCTCGTGGCGAGCGCTTCTACAGCGAGATCCGCAAATACTGGCCGGAGCTGGCCGATGACAGCCTGCAGCCCGCTTACAGCGGCATCCGGCCAAAACTGTCCGGTCCCGGTGAGGCCAATGCCGACTTCGTCATCCAGGACGTGGCGGTGCACGGCGTGGATAGCCTGGTCAACCTGTTCGGCATCGAAAGCCCCGGCCTGACCTCCTGCCTGGCGATTGCCGACCATGTCGCGCAGTGCCTCGCGCCGAACTTGTAGCGTGCGGGGCTCGCGCAACGATCTGCACTGTATCAAGGCGCATTGCGTAAACTTTCAGGCGCAAGTCGCCTATGAGGCACATCGCGCACTTGCGGCCCGCTCCGCGCTCTGATTCCCTGCACTCTGGGCTGTCCTGATTCGCACTGCCCGGTTCAAAGTTTTCGCAGTGCGCCCGGGACAAGCTTCCAGCGACCACTCGGCGTATCCAGGGAGAACGGCAATGAACACCGCGACGAGGCCGGTAATCTCGGAGATGAGGCCCAAGATCACCGTCGTCGGGGTCGGCGGCGGCGGCGGCAACGCCGTCAACAACATGATCGCCGAAGGCCTGCAGGGCGCGGAATTCATCGTCGCCAACACCGATGCCCAGGCCCTTGCCATGTCGAAGGCAACGAGGCTGATCCAGTTGGGCGCTCATATCACCGAAGGTCTCGGCGCCGGGTCCCTGCCCGAGGTCGGCCGTGCCGCGGCCGTGGAATCCATCGACGAGATCATGGATCACCTTGCTGGAACGCATATGTGCTTCGTGACCGCCGGCATGGGAGGCGGAACCGGCACCGGTGCCGCGCCTGTCATAGCGCAGGCAGCACGGGCAGCCGGAATACTGACCGTCGCCGTCGTTACCAAGCCATTTGTCTTCGAAGGCAGGCGCCGCATGTACGCTGCCGACGAGGGCATCGAGCGCCTGCGCGAAAGCGCCGATACCGTCATCGTCATCCCCAACCAGAACCTGTTCAGGATCGCCGACGCCAGAACCACGTTCGCCGACGCCTTCGCCATGGCCGACCGGGTTCTTTATGCGGGTGTCGGCTGTATTACCGATCTGATCGTCAAGGAAGGCCTGATCAATCTCGACTTCGCCGATGTAAAGTCGGTGATGCGCGACATGGGCCGCGCCATGATGGGGACCGGCGAGGCCGCCGGAGAAGGCCGCGCCAAGAAGGCGGCGGAAGCGGCAATCGCCAACCCGCTGCTCGACGAAGCTTCGATGATGGGCGCCAAAGGCGTCCTTGTCTCGATATCGGGCGGCATGGACATGACGCTGTTCGAAGTCGACGAAGCCGCAACCCGCATCCGCGAGGAGGTCGACAACGATGCCGACATCATCGTCGGCGCCATCTTCGACAAGGCACTCGCCGGAAAATTCAGGGTATCGGTCGTGGCGACCGGCTTGCGGCGTGGCCTGGAGATTCCACTGCTTGCCGAACCGGAAGTTCGCATGAACTGAACGCGTATCGCTGACTACCAGCCTCGCGTCACCAGAGCCGCGCGCCGTCGATGACTTCCCATCAGCCGACGGTTGCTCGCGAGCTGTATCCGATACTCAGGCCGCCCGAACGCTGCGCGCTCCACGCGCCCAGGCCGGCAGCCAATCGCCATGCGCAACCAGCAAATCGTCGACCAGCGACCATATCTGGTCGAGGTCGAGCTCAGCCGCCGTGTGCGGGTCCATCATCGCCGCGTGATAGATGTGCTCGCGATTCTCGGTCATCAGCGCCTGGACCGTCAGCTCCTGGACGTTGATATTGGTGCGGATCAGCGCGGTGAGCTGCACCGGCAGGTCGCCGAGGAAGGTGGGTTGAATGCCGGAGGCGTCAACGAGGCATGGCACCTCGGCCGCGCAATTATATGGCAATGACGTGATGCAGCCATTGTTGCGGACGTTGCCGTAGATCACCGACGGCTCGCCGGTCCAGACCGAGTTCATGATCGAGGACGCATATTCCTTCGACTGCTCCACTTCGATCTTGTCAGCCGAGCGATAGGCTTCCGCTTGCCCCTTCCAGCGTTCGATCTGCTCGATGCAGCGCTTCGGGTATTCGTCGAGCGGGATACCGAATTTCTCGATCAGATCGTCGCGCCCGTCCTTGATGAAATAGGGCGTGTATTCCGCGAAATGTTCGGAGCTCTCGGTGACGAAGTAACCGAGGCGCTTCAGCATCTCGTAGCGCACTCTGTTCGGGCAGCGCGGGTTCCATCCCGGCTTCGGCGCCCGCCCTTCGCTGTAGGCGCGCAGCAGATCCGGATAGAGGTTGCGGTAGGAGCCGTCCGGCTGGCGATGCTCGAATTTCAGGTAGAAGGCCATGTGATTGATGCCGGCCGAGCGGTAGCGAATCTCCTCGTAGGGAATGTCGAGATCGTGCGCCAGTTCCATCGCTGTGCCTTGTACCGAATGGCAGAGGCCGACCTGCTTGATGTCGGGATATTTCTCCGCGATCGCCCAGGTGTTGATCGCCATCGGGTTGACATACTGCAGCATGATCGCCTGCGGGCAGATTGCGAGCATGTCCTCGCAGATCTTCCAGAGATGCGGCACGGTTCTCAAGCCGCGCATGATGCCGCCGACACCGAGCGTATCGGCGATGGTCTGGCGCAGACCGTATTTCTTCGGAACTTCGAAATCGGTAACGGTGCAGGGCTCGTAGCCGCCGATCTGGAAGGCGACGACGACGAAATCGGCGCCCGCCAGCGCCTTGCGCTGGTCCGAATAGGTTTCGGCTTTGGCCCTCACGCCGAGCGTCGAGATCAGCTTGCCGACCACGATTGCGCTTTCCTCGAGCCGTTGCGGATTGATGTCCATCAGTGCGATCGTCGCGCCGGATAAGGCCGGACGCTGCAATATGTCGCCGACGATGTTCCTCATGAACACCGTCGAGCCAGCTCCGATGAAAGCGACCTTGGGATTTCTTGCCACAACAACCTCCGGCATAAGCAATCAGGCTACCTCGAAAGCGGCTTTGACCAGCCGTTCGGTGTAAGCGGTTTTGGGATGGGACAGGACTTCGTCGACCGGCCCCTCTTCGACGATCTTGCCGTGCTGCATGACGATGACGCGGTGGCACAGCGCCCGAACGACCTTGAGGTCGTGCGAGATGAAGATGTAGCTCAGGCCCCGTTCGCGCTGCAGCTTGCGCAGCAATTCGATGATCTGCGCCTGGACGGAGAGATCCAGCGCCGATGTCGGCTCGTCGAGTACGATGAATTCCGGTTCGAGCGCGACGGCGCGGGCAATCGCAATACGCTGGCGCTGGCCGCCGGAAAACTCGTGTGGGAAGCGCGACAGGATATCGCCGGGCATGCCGGCGCTGATCAGCGCCTCGCGCACCCGCTCGATCCGATCGTTCCTGGTGGCGCCGATTCGGTTGACGACCAGCCCTTCCTCGATGATCTGGCCGATCGTCATGCGCGGGTTGAGCGACGAGAACGGATCCTGGAAGACGACCTGCATGCGCGACCGCAACGGCCGCATCTGCGAACGTGAACAGCCATGGATCGGCTGGCCATCGAAATAGATCTCGCCACTGTCCGTGGTGTTAAGCCTGAGCAACGCCTCGCCGAAGGTGGTCTTGCCCGATCCGGATTCGCCGACGAGACCCAGCGTCTCGTGCCGCCGAAGGGTCAGGCTGAGACTGTCGACGGCGACGAGTTCGCGCAGGTCCGGCCTCATGAACGTGCCATGCCGCAGCATGAAGGAGACGCGCACATCCTTGGCTTCAAGAATGACGTCGGCGCCTTGGGGCAACGGATTTGCCTGGCCGCGCGGCTCGGAGGCAAGCAGGTGACAGGTGTAGGGATGCTGCGGATCGGCAAACAGCCTCTCCGTCACATTGTGCTCGCGCATCTCCCCATGCTGCATGACGTAGACATAGTCGGAGAACTGCCGCACCACGGTCAGGTCGTGCGTGATCAGGATCACCGCCATGCGCAGTTTCTTCTGCAGGTTTCGGATGAGATTGAGGAGCTGCGCCTGAACCGTGACGTCGAGCGCCGTCGTCGGCTCATCGGCAATCAGCACATCGGGATCGTTGGCCAGCGCCATGGCGATCATCACACGCTGGCGTTGGCCGCCGGAAAGCTGGTGCGGGTATTGTTTCAGCCGCGCCTGGGGCTCAGGAATCTGTACCTGCTGCAGCAGCTCGAGCGCTCTTGCTTCGGCCTGCCTGCGGCTCATCTTGCGATGCACCCGTATCGCCTCGACGATCTGGCTGCCGATCGTGTAGATCGGGTTGAGCGAACTCATCGGCTCCTGAAAGATCATCGAGATGCGGTCGCCGCGCAGTTTGCGCCGCGCACGCTCGGAATATTTCAGGATGTTCGCCCCGTTGTATTCGACAGTCGATTTCGGCGACACGACCGCGCGTTTCGACAACAGTCCCATGACGGTGCGCGCCGTCACCGACTTGCCCGATCCCGACTCGCCGACAATGGCGATCGTCTCGCCGCGATAGAGCTGGAAGGAGATGTCCTTAACGGCTTCGATCATGCCGTGCTCGACCTTGAAATCGACGGCGATGTTGCGGGCATCGATGACCGGTTTTTCCGAACGGCCGTCATGGTCGAGCCGGACAGGCGGTGCGAAGGATTTGACGAGCGCGTGTTGCATCATGTCACGCTCAATACGGATCGACCGCATCGCGCAATCCATCGCCAAGCGCGTTGAACGCGAAGACGGTGACAAGCACGAAGCCGACCGGCGAGAGGATCCAGGGATAGGTGCCGATGACCGAATAGGTCGCGGTGTCCTGCAGCATCAGGCCCCAGGAGATCAGCGGCGGCTTCACCGCGAAGCCGAGAAAACCGAGGAAGGATTCGAGCAGGACGACGCTGGGGATCGCCAATGTGACGGCAACGATGACGTGGCTCATCACGTTTGGAAAAATGTGCTGCATGATGATGCGGCCATCTGTGGCGCCGACCGCCATCGCCGCACGGACGTAGTCGATCCGCGCCAGCGCCAAGGTCTTGCCGCGCACCTCGCGCGACATCTGCGCCCAGCCGAGCGCCGACATGACGACGATGACGAAGGCCAGGAAGACATTCGTCGGCGCCGTCACCGGAACAAGCGACGTCAGCGCCAGATAAAGCGGCAATTGCGGAAATGCGAGCACCAGTTCGACAAAGCGCTGGACCCAGACATCGAATGTGCCGCCGAAATAGCCCGACACCATGCCGACTGTCGTACCGATCACGGTGACGATGAAGACCACGGTCAATGCGATCATCAACGAGATGCGCGAACCATAGATCGCACGAGCCAGCACATCGCGGCCGAATTTGTCGGTGCCAAGGAAATGCACCGGCTGGCCGTCGGTCGAGCCGAAGAAGTGCCGGTTCGCGGGAAGCAGGCCGAGCAGTCTGTACTCCGCTCCCTTGACGAAGAAGCCGAGCAGCCGCGGATGGTCGTAGTCCGGCCCGACGACGGGTTGGAAGGTAACCGGGTCGAGGTCTTCCGAATCCGCCAGAGCATAGACGCGTGGCTGGAAGACAAAGTTGCCATCCTTGTCATGGAAGCTCATCATCTGCGGCGGGGCAAAGCCGACATCGGTCACCTTGGGATCCATCGGTGCGAAGAAGTCGGCAAACACCGCCAGCAGCACCAGAAACGCGACCAGGATGAGCCCGGCCATGCCGGTCCAGGACCGTTTCAGGCGGCGCCAGACGAGCGCGATGTAGCTCTCATTGCCGCGCGGCTTGATCTTGGCCGATTCCTCGGCAAGCGGCGGCAGCGAGGGCTCGAAGGCAAGCATCTCAGGACCCTGCATATTGGCGCACACGCGGGTCGAGCATAACGAGCAGCATGTCGGCGATGATGTTGCCAACGATCAGCGTCGCCGACAGCACCATCATGAAGGTCGCCGTGACATAGACGTCGCCAACCGCCATCGAGCCGACGATCGCCGGGCCAACGGTCGGCAGGGCAAAGATGATCGCCGTCTCGATCTCGCCGGTCAGCATATAGGGCAGCACCACGCCCTGATACATAACCAGCGGATGCAGCGCATTGGGCACCGCATGGCGCATGACGACCGCACCGCCGCTGAGGCCCTTGGCGCGAGCGGTCTCGACATATTGCGCATTCAGCGTGTCGAGCAGATTGCCGCGCATCACCCGCATGTTGTAGGCGAGCCCGCCGAAGGTCGCGATGGCGACAACCGGCCAGACATGCCGGACGAGATCGACGAACTTCGCCCAGGACCACGGCGCCCCGCCAAATTGCGGCGAAAAGAAGCTGCCGATCTCGGAGACGTTAAACTGGAAGACCAGCAGATAGACGATGATCAGCGCCATCAGGAAGCGCGGTACCGTCATTCCGAGGAAGGAAATCGCTGACAGCGTACTGTCGATCCAGCTGTACTGCCTGGTCGCCGCCCAGATACCAAAGCCGATGCCCAGCACCGAAGCCAAGAGGTGGCAGACAAGCGCAAGCAGCAGCGTGCGCGGCAGCCGCTCGCCAACCACGTCGGCGACGGGCTTGTTGTAATACAGGCTGTGGCCGAAATCGCCGCGGGTGATGATGCCGCCGATCCAGTTCAGGTATTGGAGCGGAACCGGCTTATCGAGGCCGTGCTCCACGCTGTAAGCCTTCGCCTGAGCATCGGCCTCGGCAAAGGAGGCTCCACCCTGGTTGATGAGCTGCAAGCGGATATAGTCGGCATAGTTACCCGGCGGTGCCTGGATGATCGCGAAGGTAACCACGCTCAAAATGGCGAGAACCGGTATTGCGGATGCTATGCGCATAAGCAGAAATCGCAGCATCGACCGTTTTGCTCCTCGCTCAGATTCTCAGTTATCCCTCACCGCTGGCTTTGTCCCGGCCGCGCCAGCAGCGCGGCCGGGAATTTTCAAGTCAGGGGAGGAAACTCAGTTCGTCGGACCCTTGTCCCCGGGCTTTCCGGGAAGCTGTTCGGGAAACAGCTCATATTTCTGCTGCTTGTCGGCGGCCACCCAGACCCGCTCGCGGACGATCGAGTCCTCGGCCCAGTTGAACATGAAGATTGGCGTTCCCTGCGGGATATTGGAGAAACGTTTGTTGATGATCAGCGCGCCGGGATATTCGGTGAGCCCGACGGTATAGACGTGTTCCGTCGAGATCTTCTGGAACTGCTTCATCAGGCTGGCCCTCTGGTCATTGTCCTGCGCCGAGACAAACTTGTTGACGATATCGACAAGGTCCTTCTCGAAGGGCATCAGATCTACCTGGCCGTTTTCCGGAGCGCGGTGGTTCCAGCTGGTGCGTGGGCCGACCGGCGCCAGTTGCTCGGTGTTCTGCACGACCGAGGTGAGTTCCGTTTCGTTGCGCCTTATCAGCCAGTCGAAGCGACCGGAGTAATTGGCCTGATCGCGCTGGGTACCGTTCAACCCGTTCAGGACAACGCGAATACCTAACTTCTCCATCTGACCGACGACGCCCTCCGCGAGGCTCTTGTCGGTGGTGTAATCGTTGTTGACGAGCATCACGATCTCGACATTCTTGCCGCCGGCGGTGCCGGCAGGAAAATTGACGAAGCCGTCGCCGTCCGTGTCCTTTAGGCCTGCCTTGGCGAGTTCCGCCTTGGCGCCTTCGAGATCGAAGGGGTAGTAGACCGTCGACTTCCGGTCGTAGAAGCTCGTGCCCGAGGAGAAGCCGCCGGGATAGATGGCAGTGAACGGACCCTTGACCAGCGAGTCGCCGAGCGCCTTGCGGTCGAGCGCCATGGTGACGCCCTTGCGGAAATCCTCGTTGCGGTTCAGCTCGCGTATCGCCTGTCCGCGCTCGTCGGGGTTACCCCAGCCATTGGCTGAGAAATTCATGCGCAGATTATAGCCGATCAGCCGCGGACCGAACGCAAGCCGTGCCGGCGCGTCCTTTTGTGCCGCGCGCTTCAGCGAGGCGACGAAGTTCTCCGGCTGCTCCAGATTGGAGAAGTCTCCCGCCCCCGATACCGCCTGAACGTCGCGGTCGGCCCAGGTCGACAATTTGTAGTGCAACTCGTTGAGATACGGCAGCTGGTTGCCCTTCTCGTCGACCTTCCAATAGTACGGATTGCGACGCATGACGATGATGTCGTCGGGGCGGTATGCCACCGGCACCCAGGCACCCATCACCGGCATGTTCATATATTCCGGCGGGAAGGCGTTCTTGAACTGCTCGTAGGTGTTCTTCGAATATTTCGGATGCTGCGGCTTGAGGATATGCGACGGGCCCGGACAGAAGGTGCCGTAAGCCATGGCGTAAAGGTATTGTTTCGGAAAGGCGTCCTTGAACGTCCACTCGACGGTGTAGTCGTCGATTTTCTTCAGCGTCGTGCCGACGCCGAAGGTCTCCTGCGTGGCACCGTTCAGCGGCGACACATTAGGGTCGATCACCTCGTCGTCCCAGTAGAACATCACATCGTCGGCGTTGAACGGAACGCCGTCCGACCATTTCGCGCCCTCGACCAGATGCATCGTCAGCGTGTGGCCGTCCTTGGACCAGTCCCAGCTCCTGGCGAGGTTCGGCAGCGGCTCCGTGTCCTTGGCCTCGACCTGGAACAGCGGCGCGGTGCGCGTCAGGCATTCGGAAAGGCCGATGTCGATGCCGCCCCAGCCCTGCGTCTGGCCGGCGCCATAGTTCCAGCCCTCCGGCCGGCCGCCGATGACATGACGCATCGTATCACCGTAGACACCGACGCCGTCCGGCATATTGCCGGTCTTGAAGACCAGCGGCTCCTTCGGTAACCGGTCCTTGACCGGCGGCAGCTTGCCTGCCTTGACGTATTTGTCGGTGACCCAATCGGGTTCGTGGTATTCCGGAAGTGCCTTGAACTCCAGGATGGAGTCGCGCGCGACGTACTTGATCTTTCCCTCGGCCGGAAATTGCGCGGGCACCGGCGGCACGGTCGGCTCGGATGCATACGCGTTCAGGGCCGAGGCCGAGACGCTAAGCGCCAGCCCGGCGAGAATGCCAATGTTTCGGAAATTCCTCATCGTCTCTCCTCCCTGTTGTTCAGGAGCGCGTTGACGCCGCTCCATTTCTCCTCGAACGAATGTACTTCCGGGTGCGGTGCCGAAAATTCCTCCCGAAAGCTTGCCGCGATCCGTCCTGGCGAAATTCAGACGGCCTGCTTGAGAGCCGTTTTTTCCGCACGTAGTTCCTCGATCGAACGGACGTCGCGCCGTGCCGCTCCGGCCCATTCACGGGTCTTGATCCTGGATTTGGAAAGCCGCTCCTTCGCGGCCGGCACCGCATCGGCATATTGAGGCAGCCAGCGGGCCTGGGCGACGACCATTTCGTCCACCATCTGCCAAACCTCTTCCGGCGTCGAAACCGCGCCGACCAGCGGATCGTGCAGGACGGCGAGCTTCAGCAGGTCGATATCGCCTGAGATCGCCGCATGAACCGACATGCGCTGGACGTTGATCGAGGAAGTGCAAGTGGCGGCGCAGGCCTCCGGCAGCGTGATGCCTGCAGCCATGTTGATGCCGAAGCGATCGACGAAGCCGGGCGACTCGATGATGGCGTCCTGCGGCAGGTTGGTGACGATGCCGTTGTTCTTGACGTTGAAATGGCCGCGATAAACGCGGTTCGTCTCCAGCGCCTCGAGAATGTGGCTGGCATGCTCGTTGGAGCGCTTGGCGGGGTCTATCGGCCTGGCGGCGGATTCCAGAAATTGCGGGAACTCCGTTTCGAACCAGTTGCGTGTTTCGGTCGAATAACGAAGGTAGCCGCCGGTCTCGCCGTGGATCCAGTCGGACATGTCTATCCAGCGGGTGATTTCGTCCGGCCGCTTGCGATACCAGGGCAGGTATTCGGAAAGATGGCCGTTGCTTTCGGTCGAATAGACGCCGAAGCGCTTCAGGACATCGATGCGCAGCTTTTCCTGCTGCGAATAGACCGGATGCGCCTCGAAGGCGGCAACCAGTTCGTCCTTACCGATCTTGCGGCCGTTGAGACGCAGGTCGATGAACCAGGTCTGATGATTGATGCCGGAGCAGATGTAGTCGAGCTCGGTGCGCGACTTGGCGCCGAGCACTTCGGCGATCTGGTCGGCGCCATGCTGGACGCCGTGGCAAAGGCCGACGGTATCGACCTTGCCATATTCGATCGCCGCCCAGGTGTTCATGGCCATCGGATTGGCGTAGTTTAGGAATTTCGCCCCAGGCTCGGCGACTTCGAGGATATCCTTGCAGAAATCGAGGATTACCGGAATGTTGCGCTGGCCATAGAGGATGCCGCCGGCGCAGATCGTGTCGCCGACGCACTGGTCGATGCCATACTTCAAGGGAATGCGGATGTCGTCCGCATAGGCTTCGAGACCGCCGACGCGAACGCAGCTGATAATGTAGCGGGCACCCTCGAGGGCGGCACGGCGGTCGGTCGTTGCCGTAACCTTAGTCGGCAGCCTGTTGAATTCGACGACCCTGTCGAGGATCGACTTGATCATCTGGAGGTTGCGTTCGCTGAGATCGGTCAGTGCGAATTCGACATCCCTGAATTCAGGAACGCACAAAATGTCGGTGAAGAGCTTCTTGGTGAACCCGACGCTTCCCGCACCGATAATAGCGATCTTGAAACTCATCAGCCTCACCTCGACCTGATCGAACGCTAGGGCAAAGGCGGCGAAAAGAGGCCTGGCCCGCCTGCCACATTATGCAGGCTGGAATCCGGCACTTCCTCCCATCCGCTCGTTGACCGCGGTTTCTTTTGCTTTTCTCGAGGGATTATGCGCCTAATTCGGCACGCGACCAGAGAAGGATTATGCTTTTAGGGGTAATTTTGTGCTGCGGAACTTGATCGACATCGGGCCGGCGGGCAGGACGGTATCGCTGCCGCGCGGGCGCCAGCGCCTACACACCATGCCGACAAGCACCGGCTATGAAGTGCGCGAGAACGAGGTCTACGACTGGGATGGGCGCAAGCGCGGCCAGACGCCGTTTACCGTGCTCCAGCATACGATCAGCGGCACCGGCCGATTGCGCTACGAGAACCGGAACTACCGTCTGCAAAAGGGCGATACGTTGCTGGTTCTCGTGCCGCACAACCACCGTTACTGGCTGGCCAAGGGCGAACGCTGGGAGTTCTTCTGGATATCGATGAACGGCGAGGAGGCACTGCGCATCCACAAGTCGATCCTTGCCGCCGTCGGTCCGGTGCTGCGGCTGCAGCCCTCGACGATCGATCATCTCGCGGATTGCAGCGTACGCCTGATCACGGGCGCGGTCTCGCCGGGAGCCGCCTCGGCCGTCGCCTATGAAGCCGCCATGGCGCTCTACGACGATGTCTTCGGCTCGCATGCCGTCACCGACGACGAGAGCGCCATGCAGCCGGTCATCGACCACATCAGGGCCAATCTCGACAGGCCGCTCCGCGTTGCCGATCTCGCCGAGATCAGCGGCCTGAGCCGCGCGCATTTCTCGCGCTGCTTCGCCGAGAGCGAGGGACTTCCGCCCGCCGAATTCGTGCTGCAGCAGCGACTGCAGCGCGCGGCGAAGTTGCTGACGAAGGCCGATTTCCTGCCGGTCAAGGAGGTCGCCATCATGTGCGGCTTCGAGGATGCCAATTATTTTTCCAAGGTCTTCCGCCGCCTCTACGGCATCAACCCGACGCAATTCCGCACCAACGGAATGTATGCCAGCCTGGGAACCGCCCGATAGATTGGCCCCGCTTGGCACCAGGTGAGGGAACGCTTTTGCTTCCCCTCGGTTTAGGACAAGAGAGCCCGCTCGCCGCTGCCGCACCCCGCTCTGGTGGAGATCAGGCCACAGATATCAGGGGAGTGATCGATGAACAACCCCGATCCGAACAACCCGACTCCACTGCCGGACAATCCCAATCCGGAGCCGGCGCGGCCGCCTGCCCCGCCGGAGACTCCGCCGGGAGAACCTCCAGGCGTACCCCCGCCCTCGCCGGATCCAATTCCGACGCCGGATCAGGAGCCACTTGGAGTTCCTCCTGGCACGCCTTCCGAAATTCCTTCGGAACCGACCTTTCCCGGGCCGACCGCCTGAAGGCGGTCGGAGTGGAGGATGGGTGATTTGGCGAAGCGCTCGAAACGGGTCTTGCCATGGAACGTTTTGCGCTGGCGCTCATTCACCCTTCCATCACGAAATTCGGCGGCGGGCCCTGCAACCAACGGAGGTTAAAATGAAAGTTGGCAACTGCATGACAAAGGACGTCGAGATCGCCAGTCCGCAGCAAACCCTGCGCGATGCGGCAGAAATGATGGGTCGCCTCGACGCCGGCGCGATGCCGGTGGGCGAGAACGATCGACTTGTCGGCATGGTAACCGATCGCGACATCGCAATCCGCGGCGTCGCCCAAGGCAAGACACCTGACGCCAAGGTACGGGAAGTGATGAGTACCGAGGTCAGGTATTGCTTCGAAGACGAAGACGCGGAGGATGTTCTGCGCAACATGGCTGACCTGAAAGTGCGCCGCTTGCCAGTGCTAAACCGTGACAAGCGCCTGGTCGGCATCGTTTCGCTGGGCGACCTCGCCACCAACAGCGAGACCGCGACAGCAGGTGAAGCGCTGAGCGGCATCTCGCAACCCGGCGGCGAGCATTCGCAAACGATACACTGACGGCGCGCCACCGGCCGGCCTTTGCCACGACCGAACCGCCGGCTTGATAGACGCCGGTCTGCCGGCGAAACAGTTCAGAGGCGAATTGGACTCAACCCGACGAGGAGCAAGCCATGATTACTATGAAGGCCGTCCGTATCCACGATTTTGGTGGACCGGAGGTTCTTTCGCTGGACGCGGTTCCGTTGCCTCAGCCCCATGACGACGAGGTCACGCTCAAGGTCTACGCGGCAAGCGTCAATCCCGTCGACTACAAGGTTCGCGAGGGCTCTTCGGGCGCGGATCTGCCCGTCACGCTCGGCCGCGACGTGTCCGGCGTGGTGGAACTGTGCGGCACGCGAGCCCACACGCTGAAGGGCGATCCGCTATATGCCATGCTCGGCAACGACCGCGGCGGCAACGCCGAATATGTCGTCGTCAAGGCAACGGAGGCGGCGGCGAAGCCGCAACGCTTAAGCCACGCCGAAGCCGCCGCGGTGCCACTTGCGGGCCTTACCGCGTGGCAAGGCCTTTTCGATCACGGCGGCCTCAAATCCGGGCAGCGGGTCCTTATCCATGGCGGCGCCGGCGGCGTCGGTCACCTGGCGGTGCAGTTCGCAAAGGCCGCGGGCGCGTTTGTCGCGACGACCGTGTCCGCGCAGGATTTCGATTTCGTTCGCGGGCTTGGCGCCGACCAGGCGATCGACTACAAGAACCAGCGCTTCGAGGAGGTTGTCGAGGACGTCGACCTCGTCTTCGACCTGGTAGCGGGTGAAACACAGGACCGCTCGTGGGACGTGCTCAAGCCCGGCGGGACGCTCGTCTCAACGCTTTCCGAACCGTCGGCGGAGAAGGCCCGCCTGCGTCGGGCTCGCGGCGTTTCTTATTTGACCACGCCGAACGCGGCGCAGCTTGCCGAGATCAGCCGCCTCATCGACGCCGGGAAGGTCAGGCCATTCGTGCAGGCAGTCTATCCTCTTGAGGAAGTCGCCAGGGCCGAGGAACAGCTCGAGAAGCAGCACACGCGCGGCAAGATTGTGCTTCAGGTAGCTGCCTGAGCACTCGCCGAACAACAGGCCGCAGGCGAGTTTGCGGAGCGCTCGGACACAGGCCGTTTTCTGCTGTCCAGAAGCCCGGCGGCCGAGAGTTTGACACAGGACGGCCCGCCGGGCCTGGCCGGCTTAGGCAGATGCCGGTTGAAGCAGCATGCGCCGGGTTTGCCGGGATGCGCAAATCAAACAAATCAAGGAGATGCAACGGATTGTGAGGCACGTCGCGACGACACCGTCGCACGGGCCGCCGTCAGTTAACTGCAAAGCGAAGGGCACAGCGTTTACCGACAGGCGGGCTAGGTTCCTACCGGCCGCAAGCCGCAAAAAACCGCTTCAAACTGTCGGAAACCGGCGATAGGTTCGAACCATGTCTCAACCCGCCAATCCGATCTCCATTGCCCGTCGCGATCAGATGTTCCCAGTGCTGGCTGAGGGGGACCTGGACCGCATCGGCCGTTTCGGCGAAGCCGTGTCCTATGCCGCAGGCGAACAGATCGTTAAAGCCGGCGAGCTGGCGCCCGGTCTGGTCGTGGTCCTGTCCGGCAAGGTGGATATCATCCAGGGCGGCAGCTTCGGCCGGCGCGAAACAATCGTCACGCACGGTGCGGGCAATTTCGTCGGCGAGTTGGCGCAGCTTTCAGCCCGACCCTCACTGGTGGATGTGGAGGCGGTCGAGCCGGTCGAGGCGCTCGTCATCCCCTCGCAAAGGCTGAGGGACCTGATGGTCCAGGAAGCAAACCTCGGCGAGCGCATCATGCGGGCGCTGATCCTGCGCCGTGTCGGCCTGCTCGAGAGCGGCACAGCCGGCCCGATCATTGTCGGACCGGTCGACAGCGGCGACGTTTTGAGGCTGCAAGGTTTTCTGGCTCGCAGCGGTCAGCCGCATCGCGTTCTCGATTCGGCTGCCGATCCCTGCGCCAGGACGCTGATCGAACGCTTCCATGTCGATATCCACCATTTGCCGATCGTGCTTTGTCCAAACGGCAAGCTGCTGCTCAACCCCGGAGAGAACGAGCTTGCCCGCTGCATCGGCCTAGTGAGGCCGATCGACGCCGGCAAGCTGTACGACGTGGCCATTGTCGGCGCCGGACCGGCCGGCCTCGCGGCGGCCGTCTACGCGGCTTCCGAAGGGTTGTCGACGATCGTGCTCGATTGCCGTGCGTTCGGCGGACAGGCGGGTGCCTCCTCGCGCATCGAGAACTACCTCGGTTTTCCGACCGGCATTTCGGGAATGGCGCTGATGGCGCGCGCTTACAACCAGGCGCAGAAATTCGGCGTCGAGATGGTGATACCGGACGAGGCGAAGCTGCTGGGCAGCGCAAGCGACAGGTCCGGTGCCCACTACACGCTCGCCGTCGGCGGCGGGGAGACCGTGCGGGCACGCTCGGTGGTGATCGCCAGCGGAGCGCGCTATCGCCGCCTCGACATGGCAAACCTGGCGCAATTCGAGGGAACCTCCGTGCATTACTGGGCTTCGCCGATCGAAGCGCGGCTTTGCGCCGGGCAAGAGGTAGCCCTGGTCGGCGCCGGCAATTCGGCTGGACAGGCTGCTGTCTATTTGGCGGCGCATGTGAAGAAGGTATGGCTGCTGGCGCGCGGCAGCAGCCTGGATGCGAGCATGTCGCGTTATCTGGTGGAGCGCGTCAGGGCACAGCCGAACATCGAAGTGCTGGCTGAGACGCAGATCACGGCGCTGGAGGGCGCCGACGGCAATCTTGGCAAAGTGCGCTGGCGCAACCGCGACACCGAGACAACACGTCCGATCCGCCACCTCTTCCTGTTCATCGGCGCCGATCCGAACACCGACTGGCTGGCGCAATGCGGCGTGGCGTTGGACGCGAAGGGCTTCGTTCGCACCGGGCCTGACATCGGCCAGGAACGTGGTGCACTGGAGACGAACCGCGGCGGCGTGTTCGCCATCGGCGACGTGCGCTCCGGCTCGATCAAGCGCGTCGCCGCTGCCGTCGGCGAAGGCGCCCAGGTGGTTGCGGCGCTGCATGCATATCTCGCGCGAAACGGCAGCCTAGCCGTCGCGCCACAATTGGTCAGGAGCGTATGATGGCAGACGAATGCAGGCACGCCGGGGACATTCGCGACGTGACGCCGAGCGCGCTCGGCTGCGAGGAATGCCTGAAGAGCGGTTCGCAGTGGGTGCATCTGCGGCTCTGCCGCACATGCGGTCACGTTGGCTGCTGCGACGACTCGCCCAACCGTCATGCCACCAAGCATTTTCGGGCAACCGGCCATCCTGTCATCGAAGGCTACGATCCGCCGGAAGGCTGGGGATGGTGCTACATCGACGAAATCTTCCTCGACCTCGGCGACCGCACCACGCCGCAAAACGGACCGATACCGCGCTTCATTTGAGCTTTTTTGTCAGCGGGCCGCTCGAGCAATTCCAGAAAAAGTGTGAACGGTTTTTGTCCGCAATTGCGTCAAAAAGGATGGAGCTGTTCGGCGTTTCCGTGAAGAACCGTTCTAGTCCAGGGCTGCTTCGGCTGGAGGGGGCGTATCACGTCCCTCTGGTGGTGCCGATGAACGCTCGCGCATTTGCCTGACGGTCTGGAGGACACGATCGGCAAGAGATGCAAGCGCCCCCTGTGCCGTGCGCGTCCCGATGACGGATTCCAGCGTAACCGCCTGCGTCGAGAATTTGTGTTTGAACGACTCTGCTCCACAGAGGAAATCGACCATGCTCAAGCCGTGATCGATCGACCACTGCACGTAATCCATCAACAGGATCACACCCGGCGACGCCCGGCCGAAATCCGGATCGAATGTCGTCACGAAGGCCATCATCACGTCGTGCTGGACGAAGTTGATCGACACCGCGACCATCACGCCATTGCATTCGAGGACGAAGATATGCAGCACGCCGGCGCGCGCCAACGCATCGACGAGCGCGGCGAGTACCGGCACGCCCTCTTCGAACAGGTCTGACTCACGCATGCGCTCGGTCAGCCATTTCCGCTTCAAGGCCGCGAGGCGCTCCAGTACCGGTTGCAGCGGCTCGTCGGGGGCAAGCAGGCGAAATCTCACCTCTCCGGTTTCTTCCAGCGCTTTGATGCCGCGCCGATAGTTCTGGCGCGTCTTTTTCGACTGGTCCGCGAACCATGCCGCTCCGCTTTCCCATTTTCCGGCAACGCGATAGCTGACTTCCGTTCGGTGAAAGTGACGAAGCCTGATGCCGCCGAAAGCTCCCGGCGTGAAAATTTTGCGGGCCGCCGCATCCGGCGAGAGACGACTGATCAAGGCAAGATCGAAGCCACCTGCATCGCAGAGTTGGGTCCATAGTTCCTGCAGCGCCGATAACGAGCATTCCGGGGCAACGAGAATATCTCCATAGTCGGTATAGCTGCCGGCCGCCCATTCGAGAAACCGCAGCCCCCTGCGCCTGCCGATCGCCAGCGGAACGACAGCAACGAGTTTCTCGCCCTTCCAGACCAGGCCGATCCGCAACGCGCGCTGGTCACGGCGTTGTACGGTACTCCACCATGCCGAAATCCAGGCATGGCTTTGAAAGATCAGCCCGTCGGTACGATGCCAAAGGTCCATCCAAGCGGCTTCGACCGCAGCCAGACGATCCGCCGAACGGACGATTTCCAGGCGCTCCGCGCCTAGGACGTCGATGGAAACAACAGTGTTCATGAAGGAGAACTGTCCTGTGGCTGCGCGACTACATTGGGCCGCCTGTGAAACAGTCGCATGACATGCCTTGCCATCTTCTTGAGCGGCAGGATGTAGAGCCCAAAGAGCGACTGATAATCGCGCACATCGCGATCAATCAGGCCAAATTTCAGGTCTTCATCCGGTTGCGGGACAAATTGCGTTCCGAACAGACGATCCCAGAACGAAAAAAGCAGGCCGAAATTCTTGTCATAATGACGAGGGTCGATGCTGTGATGCACCTGGTGCCAGTGCGGACACAGGATGATGTTGTTCAACGGGCCGAACGAGATCTTGAGATGCGTATGACGAACAAAGTCCATCATCAGGATGTTACGGATGACGTAGACGTTGATGCCGAAGATAGCGACCTCTACCGGATCGAGTGCGATCAGGCTCCAGATACCGAAGCAGATGCCCGGGATGACGCCATCCCACATACGGTTCATCAGATCGTCCAGCGGATGAACCCGGTCCTTGGTGATCCCCACCATCACCTCGGCCGAATGATGCACCTTGTGCAATTCCCACAGGAACGGGAAGCGGTGCTGGGCGACGTGGTAGAGGTAGTATGAAATATCATAGGCGACCAGCATGGTTGCGGTGAAGATGACGATCGTCACCGGTCCCGCCGGGCCGCCGAGAAGCGGCGCGTGAATGTTAAGGAGCCAGCCGATTGCCTCGCGTGTGCCATAGCCCATGGCGACGACGAAGGTGACGCCGGCGGGAATAAGCAGGAAAGGCATCATCGCCCGTTTCGTGATCCAGAACAGGGCGTCGGCTCGCGCCGACGGGTGCAGGATGATTTCCTGGGGGAAGGCGAAGTCGAAAAAATCCCTGAGGGACTTATGTTCGGCAGTTCGCCAGTAGGCGATCACCGCGCTGCCCAGTGCGGTGAGGAGAAGCAGGCCGAGCGTGGTCAGATTGACGTTCGAAAGCTTTTCCACAATCGCTCTGGCAAATTCGGAAAACATCGTTGCAGCGGCTCCTGGTCTAAGAAGGCAGTCTGGGGTTGCAAGCAGGCGATCTGGCGAATAGCAAAGCACAAAATTCCCGCCAAACTTGCTACGCCGCCTGCAACCAGTGGCTGTTGCGGACGCAGCGGGCAAAGCAGGCTGGATGGTGCGAGACTAGCAGATCAACGGTAACGAAACCGCTAAATGTCCAAACGTAATTAATGTCGAATACGGCTGGAACTCGCCCGGCAACTCTACGTTGGCGCCGGTTTTTGCCGTTGTGGCGGGTGAATTGGGGCAAGATGGATATGGATTCCGGCTTCGCCCACTTCACCGTGCCAGGCGAGGCGTTCGGCCTGCTGCCTGGTGCCAAAGCGCAGTGAAACCCAACCGCCTTGCCCCGGCATGTCACCGCCGGCGCCGGCGTCGAGCGCAGCGTCAGGAAAGCGGATGGCCAACAGCGCCTCGTCGCCGCGCAATACCGTGACCGTATCTTCGTGCCGGTCGGCATGGAGGCCGACGGCCAGCTGGAAGACGATCTCGGACTGACGCCCGCCGCCGAGCAGTTGGTCGGTGATGAGGATGCCATCGGCCTGGCGCGCCAAAGTGCGCTGATGCACGACGCCGAAGCGGCTTCTATAGCCATCATGCCGGGCGCTCAGCCTCCAGTGCGGTCCCGGCTCGCTCTCCACCAGCGCTGCGACTGCCTTGTGCGACCAGTTGAAATTTCCAGCGATGGTACTTTGGCTCTTGCCCTCGATGTTCAGCGTGTTGTGCGCTGGTGTGGAGCGGAACCAGTCGCGCCATGCGCCTCCCGAACCGTAGAGCCAGGTGCCTGGATCGACCAGCACCGGCTCACCGTCGATGCACAGGGTGAGCGACAGCGCGTCGGCATGGCCGTGCGCCGCTATCGAGAGATATCCGAGCGGTCCATGGTCGAACGTCAGTTCGACATTGCGGCCATTCATTGCCCCGCGCCAGACTGAGAGCCCGCCTTGCGCGAATGTCTGCAACCCATGCACCGCGGGAGCCGGACCCGACGGCGTACCAAAGAAAAGCGAACGAAAGTCGTCGGGCTCCGGCGCGTTGCCCGGCGTCCCCAGTAAGCCTTGGATGGCGGACGCGACGGATCGGATATAGTTCGGCTCGTCCCCCAGCTTCAGCACGTGGCCCTCATCGTCGTCGCCGAAGCGGGCGGCTTTCTGTGGCAGCCAGCCGACGAAATTGGCGAAGGCGCCCAGACGCGCTTCGACAGCCGAGGGAAACGGCGTTCCCGCCTGGCGTGCCGCGGCGGCGCACAGCAAGATGAGTTCGGCGCTGAAGGCTGCATAGGTCGGTGTTTGCTCGGCACCTGCGCCATCGGCAAGTATCTGCTTGTGCGTCTCATTCAGGAGGGCGCCGCGGGCGATTTCGGATCCGGCCCCGAGCGCCAGGCCGACCAGATATTCGCCGGCCAACTCTGCGACCAGATGGTTGTTGGCGGAGGAATATCGCGACGGAAACCGCGGCAGCCAATAGGCGCTTGCCGCTAGTATCTCACCAGCTTTCCGCAGCGTCGCTGGGTCAAGCTGGTCGCCGACGAGGTCCAGGGTGACGATCAGACTGATGGCCCGCAGCGCTACTTCGATGCCGGACGCCCAGCCGATGCCTCGGAACGGTGGATTGGCGGAGTGCCAACTACCGATTGCCGCCTCGATGGCACTCCGGGATCGATCGTCCTCGCCGAGGAGCAGGTGTGCAGCCAGTGGCGGCAATTGCTGCAGCCGGTTGATCTCCCAGACATATTTTATATCGCCAAGGTCGCCGCCGTGGCGAAAATCGATGTCGAAAGTATGAGCCTCGGGGCCAGGCCAAAGCCTGCCGGTCACCGGATCAAGACGCCAAAGCTCGGCGGGAAACAACAGTTCGGGCTCACGCTTTGGCCATGTCCGCCCGAGTGCAGAAAACCGGCCCTGAAGCATCTCTCGCGCGGCCGCCGCTATGGCTTGCCGTTGGGCGTCGGTCGCTGCCAGCGCAGCATGGCGAAATCCGGGCAGCACTGGGTGCAACCGCGGCGATGGATAGCGCTCCCACCCATCATCGCGGCGGCGCGACGCGATCCTTCGACGTTGCTCCACCAGCCGGTGCAGCACCTCGGCCGGTCCCATGCTGCGCAATCGGTTGATGTACCAGCCGATTCTCATGCACGCCCCGTCAACGTTTCGGTCCTTGTATACCATGCCGTCGAAAAGCTGCGGGCCGGCAATCTTCTTTCCCGTTCGTTGCGGTTAATATCTCCGGCGACCATACGGAGAGAGCGATGCGAAAAGCGGCGTGTGTTGTTGCCTGGGTGCTCGCCTTGCTTGTGGCGGCCGACGCAGCGCCCATCCCTCTCAAGCGCGGCATTGGCGTGCATCAGTGGCTCAACTGGTCGCCGGTGGAAAAAGACGGAACCTACGTTTGGCCGCCCTATCGCAGCGAAAAGGAGTGGCTTGCGGGAAGCAGGCCGCTCGCCGACTGGCCGTCCGGGGAGGTGTTTGCCCACATCCGATCGATGGGCTTCGACTTCGTCCGGCTGAGCGTCGATCCCGGCCCGCTGCTTGCCAGCGAGGGCGCCAAGCGGCAACAGGCGCTGGACATACTTGCCGCCGCCGTCGAGCGGATCACGTCGACCGGCCTCAAGGTGGTTTTCGACCTGCATGGCGTCACTCAGGTTCCCGACTACAGCATGGAGATGATCTATGGCGGCGCCGACAGCGAGGGCGTTGCCCGCTATCGTCAAATGGTTGTGGCGGTCGCCGGCATGCTGGTCAAGATTGGCACCGACAAAGTCGCCCTCGAACCTTACAACGAGCCCACATACTACCCTTGCCATGCGAGCGGCAGCGATGACTGGCAGCGGATCATGGCAGGGACCGTCCACGACATTCGAGCGGTCAGCAGTGAACTTACCATCGTTGCAACCGGCGCCTGCGGCGGCAGCATTGCCGGATTGGTCAACCTCAGCCCCGGCTTTGATGACCCAAACCTCTATTACAGCTTCCATATGTATGAGCCGCACAGCTTCACCCACCAGCGGCCCGATGACACAATCAGCTTTGCTTCGGGACTTCCCTGGCCGGCCGACAGCAGTACACCCGAAGTGGTGACCGAAACCCTTAGAGCGCGGATGGAGGCTGCCGGCTTGAGCAGGGTCGAGCAGGTCATGAACATGGCCACCGCGCGCCAAGCAATCGCGAGGTATTTCGAGCAGAACTGGGGCCAGAGCCAACTGGAGGCGAGCTTTCGCCAGGCTGTCGACTGGGCTGAAGGCCATGGCATCCCCAGTCGGCGGCTCTTCATGGGCGAATTCGGCGCTATCCTCATGTCCGCGGACGGCCGCATGGGCGCCTTTGAGGCCGACCGTTCGCGCTATCTCAAGGCAGTGCGCGGAGAGGCCGAACGCTTTGCGATCCCATGGTCTGTCTGGGAGTTCTCCAATCCCTATGGGATGAGCCTCATCCTGCCCGATGGCGCCCCGGTACCCGACCCGGAGATGCTGCAGGCATTGGGCCTGCCATAGGTGCCGTCACTCGCCCTCACCAGCGAACAACCGGTGGCAACCCCTGACCGCCAGGCTCCATCGAGGATGGCCCGTGGCAGCTTTCTCCCGGTCGGGTTGTGTCGGCACGAAGTGTTTAACACATTTGTTGTACTGAAGTGAGGAATGCGCGCGCCTAGGGGGAACAATGTGTGGAATTGCCGGATGGATCGGTCGAAGGGCTAAAAATCCACAAGAGCGGGCCGCCAGAATGTCAAACGCATTGCGGCATCGCGGTCCCGATGCCGAAGGCACCGAGATATTGGACCTGAATACCGGCGAGCAACAATTGGCATTGGTCCATCGCCGCCTGGCGATCATTGACTTGGCGCCTGAGTCAAATCAGCCGATGCAGATTGAGGACGGCCGTCTCAAAATAATTTTCAACGGAGAGATATATAACTACATCGAGTTGCGCCAGGAACTGATCGGCCTTGGCCATCAATTTCGAACGCGCTCCGATACCGAGGTGCTGCTCCGAGCCTACGATCAATGGCGCTTGTCAATGTTCGACCGGCTGAGCGGCATGTTCGCCTTTGCACTCTGGGATGCTCAGAGGCAGGAATTGATTCTCGCCCGGGATCCCTTCGGGGAAAAGCCGCTTTACCTCATGCAAAGCGAAAAATTGCTGCTGTTTGCCTCGGAAATCAACGCATTGCTGTCATCGCAGCAAGATGCGCAGCAACTCGATCTGGATGCCGTGGACGAGTATCTGAACTGGCGTTACGTGCCGGGACCACGCACGCTTTTTAAACAGATCCGCAAGCTCAATCCCGGAAGCTATGCTGTCTGGTCGCAAGGGGTAGTCAAGGAAACGCGCTACTATACGCCTCCGGACCAGGCGGCCGTGACCGAGCGGGTCGACGGAAAAACCGCCAAGCGGCGATTTCTGGAACTGCTCGACTATTCCGTCGAGATCAGGATGCGCAGCGATGCACCTTTTGGGGCCTTTCTCTCCGGAGGGCTCGACTCCTCGGCTATCGTCGCGCTGATGGCCAGGCACAGCCCCACGCCCATTCGCACGTTTTCTGTCGGGTTCGACGACGCAGCCTATAGCGAATTTGCATTCGCCCGACGCGTTGCCGATCATTTCAAAACCGATCATTGCGAACTTGTAATCCAGCCAGGCGATCTGATGGATCACCTGCCGGCGATGGTTCGCCAACGCGGGGCACCTGTTTCGCAAAGCAGCGATATTCCAATTTACCTAATGTCGGAGCGAGCCTCGCAAGACGTCAAGATGGTGCTCACCGGCGAAGGAGCCGACGAGATTCTCGGCGGCTATCCCAAGCATCGCGCGGAATCACTGGCCGGGATCTACCAGTCGCTTGTCCCAGCCTCGCTGCACGATAACGTCCTTTCCCCTGTGGTACGCGCGATGCCGGGCGCGTCGGCCAAGGTCGATACGTTTGCCCGCACCGCGGGCGAAAGGGACTTTGCCGCCCGGATGGTCTCCTGGTTTGGAGCCGTTTCCGCGCAGCAGCGCGCGTGCCTGATCGGTGCGTCCGCAAATCGCCGTTATGAGCGCAATGAGTTTCCGTTCTCGTCAAGCGCTGCGGCCTCCCATCTTCGCCGCGTGCTGTTTTTCGATCAGACGTCGTGGCTGCCTGACAATCTCCTGGAACGAGGCGACCACATGATGATGGCCGGTTCAATCGAAGGAAGAATGCCGTTCCTCGATCGCGACCTGGTTTCGTTCGTCAGCAAATTGCCCGATCGCTACAGGCTGGGTTGGTTGCACAGCAAGCAGATCCTGCGCGACAGCATGGCCAATATCCTCCCGGAGGAAATTCTCAGCCGCCGCAAGGTCGGGTTCAAGGTACCGGTCGCCGAGTGGTTTCGCGGATCGATGAGGAACTACGTGCATGACCATCTTTGCTCGCCTCACTCCGTCATTCGCAGCTATCTGAGTCCGAAACAGCTTGATCAAATCGTCTCCGAACACACCACGCGTGCCGCCGACCACGAAAAGCTGATATGGGCGCTGTTGAATTTGGAGATATTCCACCGCGAATTCAGGCTCGAAGCGCCGCCGCGATCGTCGGCCTCAGCCCTTGACCGGTTGACGGCTTGACGCGGCCGACCGCCAGACGTCGCAGATTGCGCCGACAAACGGGGCGAGCTCAAGCCGTTCCCGATGCACGGCCATGGCACCGGCACCAAGCCTTGCCCTCAGTGCCGGGTCCTCCACGAGGCAGCTCAACGCGTCGGTCAACGCTGTAACATCGCCTGGCGGCACCAGCAGCCCGGATTGCCCGTCGGTGATTATGTCTTCGACCGCGCCAACCGGGGTCGCCACCACCGCCAAACCGGCTGCCATGCCTTCGATCACCGACATCGGCAGATTTTCGGCGAAGGAGGGAAGAACCAGAATATCGGCCGAAGAAATCAGCGATGCGACATCGTCAGGTCCCACCCAACCTGGAAAGGCGATCCGGTCTGCAATCCGCAGCGCGGCTGACTTTGTCCGTGCCGCCTCGACTTCGCCATCGCCGGCAATCGTGGCGCGCCAATTCTTGACAGGGCTCATGCGGTGCAGTGCCTCCAGCAATTGCGGTACGCCCTTGCGGTCGCCGATGCGGCCCAGGAACAGGATATGCACATGGTCGCCGCCGCCGACATGCGCCAGCGGCGGGACTTCGGTCGCATTGGGCACGATCACGATATTGCCGGCTGCGCCCGGCGCCCGGCTGGCGACGAAATCGCGCCAAAGCCGACCCAAAACGATCACCCGATCGGCATGCTCGAACAAAGCTTTGATACGGCGGCTTATGAAACCGCGGTCGGCTTTCCAGAATGTCTGATACTGCGCCCCGTGCAAATGCAGGACATAGGGTATCGACAGCAGCCGTGCCCAGGCGGCGATCACCATCTTTCGGTAGGTGCTGCCGGAAACTGAGATATTGATGTGAATGACATCGGCACGTCCAGCCACACGCGCTTTAAGCATCCGTAAGCAAAAGCCGAGCATATAGAAGATCGAAAGTCCGACATGCCCCGGGCCACGACTGGCAAGGAAGCACACATCGATGTCGGCGATTTCTTGCCGTTCGAACTCCTGCTTCAGCGCCCCCATGATGCGGTCGATGCCGCCCTGCCCCGAAACGCCCGACGGCGTCGCGACCAGGACATGTATTTTTCGATCGGATATGAGGCGCTGCAACATGATGGTACCCTAAATAACACAGACTGGGTAACTGCAAAGCAAACGTTCCCAATAAGGTTTACGGCAAATCTTTTAGTTCAAACTGAATCTGTTCACCCTTCGCCGTCATCGCGCTGGATTTTCCGCCAGTCGGCGGCTAGTCGAAGGTGAGTTTTCCAGGGACACGCCCTTGCTGCTCCGTTCCACGCTCATTTATGCTCCGGCGATCCTGCTGACGCGAATTTCGGCGCTGCTCCTGCTGGTCGTCGTGACGCGTTTGATCGACCAGACCGAGTATGGCCTGCTCACTCTGGTGGTGACCGTCGGTGAAATGACCGACATTGCCGTCACCAACTGGCTGCGCATCGCCTTGCTCAGGCTTGGCGGCAAGGGCGAGGTCAGCCGCGGCAGCCTGATGCTGGCGGGGCAGGTGTTGCTTGCGACCACGGCCCTGGCGCTGGTCATATCGGTAGGCGCGTCGGCGGTGATCGTGCCTGAACGCTGGGTCGAGTTCGCGATCGCGGTCTGCGGCTATCTGGTCGCTGGGTCCATCAGCCGCTTCGCCTTGACGGTGCTGCAGATGCAGCAGCGCCATTCGGTCTATTCGATGCTAGAAGCCCTGCGTGCCTTGCTGCAACTCGCGTTACCGATCGGCGCTATCCTTGTCTTTCAGGACAGCTTTCTGACGGTGTCGCTCGGTTCGAGCCTCGGCGCCTTGATTGCCGGCATCGTGGCGGGGATCATGGCATCCCGACGCGTCGTTACCGGTCCGCCGCGTTTCACCCACAGAGACTTCTTTGCGCTCGGTGTGCCGCTGATCATCATGGCGCTGGTTGGGTTCGGGCTCAACAGCGCGGAGCGTCTGTTCCTCAAGTTCTATTACGATGCCAGCGCCGTGGCGATTTTCGCCGCGGCCTATGCGCTGGCCCGCCAACCGATCGATATGGTCGCCAACGCCATCAACATGGGCGCCTTTCCCGAGGTGGTTAGCCGCTTCGACGAGGACGGGCCCGCGGCATCGGGTCGGTTGCTGTCGCAGTTGATGGCCTTGATGATGCGGCTTTGCCTGCCTATTGCAGCGATGCTGGTCGCGCTCAGCGGCGATATCACCGAGCTCATGCTGCCCTCGCAATATCACGGCCGCTTCGGCCTGCTGTTTCCAATCATTGCCTTCAGCGTGCTGTGCGCCAACCTCACCAGCTTCGTCTATGGCGTCGTGGTGCACGCGCACAAGCGGCCGTGGCTGCTGATCATCGCCAACCTCTTCGGCTCGGTGGCAACAATCGCATTGTCCCTGCTGTTGATCCCCCCGATGGCCGAGATCGGCGCGGCTTTGGCGCTTGCGGGCGGCTCGGTAGTGGGCTCCATAACCTGCATTGTCATCAGCGAGCGGCTCACGCCGGTGCCGGTGCCGTGGCGCGACATCGGTGTCTCGGTAATCATCTCGCTCAGCACGGGGGTGGCCGCCAAGCTTGCCAGCATGGTGGCCGGCGACGTGCCGGCGATCTTCTCGCTTGTCGCCGGCGGCACCGCCGGCGCTGCGGTCTTCTTCGGGCTGACCTCGTTGTTCCATCCTGTAGCAGCGACGCAATTCGTCGCCCAGCTGCGGGCGCGGCTGCGGATCGCGTAAGGGGAAGTCCAGGGCCGAGGCCTGTTTGTGAGGGAACGCGAATCTATAAACCGGCGTTTCGGCGCCAGCGACGCTCCCAGAACTCCCGGCAGAGCAGCCCGGCATAGGCAGTGTTGGTATCGTAGTAGCGGCGCCACAAGCGTCGCGGCTCCTGGACGACGCGGAACAGCCACTCCAGGCCGGCCGCTTGTATCAGCCTCGGCGCACGGGCAACCTTGCCGCCATAGACGTCGAAACTGCCGCCCACGCCCATCACGAAGCTTGGGGCGAGTTCATCGCGGTAGCGTTTGAGAAAGCGTTCCTTGCGCGGTGTCGGCATGGCCACCAACAGGCAGTCGGCATCAGAGGCGTTGATCGCCGCGACGATCCCGGCCTCGTCCTCCGGCTTGAAATAGCCGTTGCGCGTTCCCGCTATGCTGAGGCTCGGATGGTCATTGGCAAGTCTCGCTACGACCGCATCGAGAACGTGCTGTTCGGCCCCCAGCAGATACGGCCTGAATCCACGCATCGCGCAGAGGCTCAGCAGATTGATCATGATGTCGACGCCCGCCACCCGCTCGGGCAACGCGACGCCGCACAAACGCGCACCCCAAAGCACGCCGATGCCATCGACATTGACGACGTCCGCCCCGGCCACGTCGTCGCGCAGTTCGGCGTTCTGGCGCATGGTCACCAGCTTGGCGACATTCACCACCACATGGTGCAGCGGCCGCCGCAGGGTCATCGCCTCTTCGGCGATGGCCAGCGTCTCTGCCATGGTCAGCGCATGGATAGGTGCGCCAAGGAACTCCCGGCGCCGTGACGCCAACAGGGAATGCTGCGCCCATGCCGGGGCGTGCGCGTTCATGCGGCCTGCTCCCTTGCAAGCGGCACTTGTGCGATCTCTGGTTTCTTGCCTTCGATGCGGGCGTCCGGCTTGCGCGCCTTGCGCCACGTCCACAGGCCCCTCGTATCGACGAGCTTCTTGTCCTTGAGCGCTTCGGGGTCGACCAGATTGAATTGCCGATGGTCGACCAGGAGGACGACGATATCGGATTTGTCGATGGCCGAAAGTGCATCGGTGAACGCGATGCCCCTGCCCTCGAGCTCGTGCGGCAGCGCATTTGTGTTGGGTTCAGCCGCAATGATCTTCACATTGGGGATATCGGACAGAAGCTTCACCACTTCGACGGCCGGGCTCTCGCGCAAATCGTCGATGTTGGCTTTGAAGCTGAGGCCAAGACAGGCGATCGTCTGCTTGCGGGAGGGATCGAGCAAGGCCTCGATATCCCTGACCACCGACATGGGCCGCTCGGAATTGATCCGGCGTGCCGAAGCCATCAGCCGCGTGCTGTTGGGTGCGGCATCGATGATAAAATATGGATCGACCGCAATGCAGTGACCGCCAACGCCCGGGCTCGGCTGGAGGATGTTCACGCGAGGGTGCCGATTGGCGAGATCGATCACTTCCCATACATTGAGAGACAGATCCTGACACACTGCTGCAAGCTCGTTGGCAAAGGCGATGTTGACGTCGCGGAACGCGTTCTCCGTCAGTTTCACCAGCTCAGCACTTTCGGCCGTTGTCATGAACAGGTCGCCAGTGACGAAGGTCGCATAGAGTGCCGCGGTCCGTTCCGACGATTTGCGTGACAATCCACCGATCGAGCGATCATTGTTGATCAGCTCGGTCAGCACCTTTCCCGGCAGCACGCGCTCGGGCGAATAGGCGACCAGCACATCGGCATCTTCGCCATGCTGGACAGGAAATTTGAGATCGGGCCGCGATTCGGCAAGCAGCCCGGTCATGATCCGCGTGGTTCCGACCGGCGATGTCGACTCCAATACCACAAGGTCTCCCCGCTTCAGCACTGGGGCGATGCTTCGTGCCGCCGCGAGCACGTAGGTCACGTCCGGCTTATGGTCGTGGGTCATCGGGGTCGGCACGGCGATGATATAGGCGTCCGCCGGCTGCGGCGTGCTGTAGGCCATGAGCTTGCCGTTCGCCACGACCTTCTGGATCAGACCGTCAAGGTCCGGCTCGACGATGTGGATTTCGCCGCGGTTGACCTTCTCGACCACCGCTCCGTTGACATCGACGCCAATGACGTTGAGCCCGCGGCTGGCGAAAATGGCGCAGGTCGGCAGGCCGATATAGCCCATGCCGATTACGGAAACGGTTTTGATTTCAGCCATGATGCAGCAGTTCCTCAACAATCCGGTTACTGGCCCGGCCATCGCCATATGGGTTGTGTCGTTCCGCCATGCCGCGATAGGCAGCCTGATCGTCGAGCAGGCGATTGGCGTTGAACAGGATTTTCTCGACATCGGTGCCGACAAGACGGGCGGTGCCGGCCACGATCCCCTCGGGTCGCTCGGTATTTTCGCGCATTACCAGCACCGGCTTGCCGAGTGAAGGCGCTTCTTCCTGCACGCCACCGCTATCGGTAAGCACCAGATAGCTCTGCTTCTGCAGGTACAGGAACGGCAGATAGTCCTGCGGCTCGACCAGGTGGATGTTCGGCACGCCTTCCAGCTCTGCGTTGACCACTGAGCGCACATTGGGGTTTGGATGGACAGGGTAGACGATCTGCACGTCTCCGCGCGCCGCCAATCCCTTCAACGCCGTACAGATGCGCTGGATGCCGCCGTCGAAATTCTCGCGGCGATGGCCGGTGACGAGGATCATCTTCTTGGAAGGGTCGAGGAAAGGGAAGCGGGCAGCGAGCTTCGCGTTCATCAGCCTGTCGGCATCGATCGCGCTTGAAAAATGCAACAGTGTATCGATCACCGTGTTACCGGTCACAAAGATGGTGCTTTCGGCTTTTCCTTCGGCGATGAGGTTGTCGCGCGCCTGAACGGTCGGCGCAAAATGCCAGGTGGCGATGTCGCCGGCAATCTTGCGGTTCAGTTCTTCAGGAAACGGCGAGTTGACGTTGTGGCTGCGCAATCCTGCTTCGACATGAGCAACCGGGATACGCTTGTAGAAGGCAGCCAGAGCCGCGGCCATCGCCGTGGTGGTGTCGCCCTGCACCATGACGATATCGGGCTTGGCCTTGTCCAGCACCTCGGCCATGCCAAGGAGCACGCGCGAGGTCACGTCGAACAGCGACTGGCCGGGTTGCATGATGTTGAGATCGTGATGCACAGGCAGGCCGGTCAGCTCGACAACCTGGTCGACCATTTCGCGATGCTGGGCGGTTATGCATATTTCGGTGATGAAGCCTGGATGAGCAAGGGCGGCGCGCGCCACTGGAAAGCATTTGAGTGCCTCCGGCCTCGTGCCGAACACGATCAGCAGTTTCTGCCTCGATGGCAGTTTTGGACGTGAAAGGACGTTCATCGCTGATCCTGGTCGCCTGCAGCCTTCGGGACATGCCGACTATTGCCCGCACGAGCTATAATAGCGTCGAGAAGCGCCTTCGTGATCTCAATTCTTAATATATGATTAACAACCAAGGCCGCGTTCTCCCGGCTTAACTCTTGTGAAAGGTTGGGCTGACAAGTAGTCTACGGTAGTAGTCTTGAAAAAGAATATATTGGATTGACTAATATTTTAATCATCGGCCACGCCGACGCATCCCGGCGCTGGGAAAATGAGCTTCTGGCGCGGTTGAGTGCGGCTGGACATGCGGTTTCGAGTAGCCGCGCGCCGACGCCTGAACCCAATGCGCGCGGAATGGATAATGTGCTGGCGCTCGAGGGCCGGCGCTTCGGCCCCTCATTGGCAAGCCGTTCCGAGCCGTTGCGATCCGGCGATACCGGCCCAGTCGATCTTGTAGTCGATCTTACCGCTATCGCCGCCCGACGGGGCACGCCTGTCCTGACGCTCGAATTTTGCGGCCACAGCAGCTTTGCCGCGGGCATGACCGAGATGCTGGCGAGCGGGCGGTTGCCCGAACTCACCGCGCGCCTCGACGGCGTTGCCGTCGCCAGGGCGCGGCCGATGATCAGCGATCGGCTATGGCTCTCCCGGACCAGCAACGACCTGCTCGCCGGCGCCATCTCCCTGATCGCCCAATGTGTCGCCCGCTTTTCCGCGGGCAAACTTGCGCCGATTATTGAGAGCCCGGCGCCGCCCCTGCAGAAAGGCGGATTTATCAGGCACTATCTGCCCTTTTTCGGCAGGGGAATGGTCGACCGCGCGGTGCAAAAACTGCGACGTGGTCGGCGCCCCTTCTATTGGCAGGTTGCTTACCGGCTGATCGACGGTCCAGGCGTCGCCGAGACCGGACGACTCGACGGTAAGCCGTTCACCGTGCTTGCCGATGACGGGCAGCGCTTCTACGCCGATCCGTTCGTTCTCGAGCGCGACGGCCGCCATTTTCTGTTTGTCGAGGAATTTCCCTATGCCACGGGCCGCGGCGTGATTTCGGTAGCCGAACTCGGCACCGACGGCACTTTCGGCGTGCCGAAGGTGGTGCTGGAGGAAGCACACCACCTGTCATATCCGCAGGTGTTCGCTCGCTCCGGCGAGATTTTCATGATCCCGGAAAGCGCTACGGCGCGCGAACTGGTGCTCTACCGTGCCGTGCAGTTTCCGGATCGCTGGGTACGCGATACGGTGCTGATGACGAACAGGGATTTCAACGACGCCACGCTGCTCGAATCCGACGGCCGCTTCTGGCTGTTGGGGACTGAGCGGTTCGGTCACGGTAGCGCGTCTGACACGATGGCGGTCTATTCCGCCCCGGCGCTGCGTGGGCCGTGGGCTGCGCACGCGCTCAATCCCGTCGCGGTCGACCACTCCGCCACTCGGCCGGGCGGCGCCTTTATCCGCCAGGAGGGCTCGCTGCTGCTGCCGGTGCAAAACGGCTCAAGAGCCTATGGTGGCGGCCTGGGGTTAATGCGACTGGATCGGCTTGATGATTTCGATATCCGTTTCGAACTGCCCCGCCCAATCGATCCGGGGCCGGCATGGGCCCGCGCGGGCATTCACACGCTCAACCGCGCGGGACGTGTCGAGGTCGTGGACAGCGCCGGCTGACCGGATTTGAGGCCCGTGCTTAACGAGATCCAGCCGGCTTCAATGCCGCGACCGAAGACTGGTCCCTGTAGGCAAGCAGCAACACCACGATGATCGTCATGTCCGGCGTTTTTGACGAAAGCGCGTTGTTCGACAGCGCAGCAAGCAAGAACGTTATGGTGCCGATCCATGCCGGCAGCGGCGCCCCTCGCAGCAGCCGGAAGACAAACCAGAATATCAGCGCTGTAAACAGCAGGGCTATGGGCAGGCCGAAGAGCAAGATGATTACCACAGGCGCGCTTTCGATGTAGGGCAGATGCAGCTTCTGCCTGACGATCGCCAGCAGGTCGTCAACGTTCATGCCGAACAGGATGTCGTTCCAGCTGACTAGTCCGAACACCTGGTAAATGGTCACCCGGGCCATGAAGTTTTCGTCGAAGATGGTGTTGCTGAACCGATTCAGCAGACCGCCCGCAAACAGTACAGCTACGAGCACCGCACCACCGGCGACGGTGAACATCAGTACGACAAATTTGGCCTGCCGCTCGTATTTGAGCGATAGGCCCGGCCAGGGCACGAACAGCAGCAGAATGAGGATTTCCGCCGTCGCGAGCATCAGCGCAGCGCGAGCGCCTGACGCAGCGCAACCGATGAATAACAGCAAGATCGCCATCACCCGCGCCCAAATGCGCCAGTGCGTCAGCGGCACAAATCCGATGGTCGTGGCGCAGAGCGCGCCCAGTGCCAGCGGATGAGCCGACAGGCCAGTTGGCCTGAATTGCAGTTCGTTCAAGCCATAGGGCAACAACCGATGTTGAGTCACCGCCTCGATGGTGCCGATGACAGCGCTCAGGACCGCCATTCCAAGCACGACGTCTCCCAACGCCCGCCGCACCTCTGCATTCAATGCCAGCATCAGCAGGCCTGTGGCGCCGGCCACCAGATAGGTATCGATGATGAAGCCGGAGGAGCCCGCACGGCCGGTAACGAACAAATAAGGCACCAGCGCGAACATCAGCACCGAATAGCGGATCAACGCCTTGAATATTCCAATTTCATCGCCGTGCAGCAAAAACGGCCGGCTGAAAAGAACGATAGGAAGCAGTAGGATGATCGCATAGGTGCCGAAATGCAGCTTTTCGTAGAACGAGCCTCCCTGGGCCGTATAGTCGACGACCATGTTCATCACTTGCGGCGACACCGTAAAGCGAAGCAGGAGCGCGAACGCTGCACATAGGAAAAACAGCAGCGACAGCGCGTTCTGACGGCGCGCTCGACTGGACAACACTCGTTCCGAAGTGGCAGCGGGGTAGCTCATGGCCCATCCAAATGGCGATATTCGAACGGCATTCTGGGCAACGAATCCCTTCAGCGTCCGCCAAGCGGACCGTGTGAACGGCAAAATGGGCCAACTTGGAAAATAAGATGTTAACGATATTTCTGTAGAGCAGGCCAAGCGTAATGATTTAACAAGGGTTGTCACCATGTCTGCCGGTTCCGGCACCCCCCCTATCTCCGCGACGGCTTCCAACAACAGTGCATTCGAGCGTATTGCCAATGCACGGCGCAGGGCATTGCTGCAACAGCATGGCCCAGTCGCAGCGTTAAGCTCCGCACCGGTGACGCCGCAACCTCCAGAGCCTGTCGCCACGGTGACCCTGGACAAGATCGGCGATTTCCTCGAGCTCGATTTTCGACGCCTGTTCGTCTGGCTGCGGGCCGGCCTCGCCCTGGCGTTCATGCTGGCGGTAATCGGCGGCATTGTCGGCGGCGCCTATGCATTGCTGAGCAAGCAGCGTTACACCGTCACGACGGAGGTCCTCATCAACCCTTCCAATTTGCAGGTTGTGGAAAACGACCTCTACTCGCAACCGGGCCAGGTCGATAGCCAGCTGCTCAGCACACGCAGCAAGCAGCGTATCCTGACCTCGGGCAACGTGCTTTCCCGTGTGGTGGACGAACTGAATCTGACTCACGATCCAGAATTCTTCGATCCGGACCGGAGCACATCCTCGTCTGGCGCTGTGGCGAAGCCCGACCCGAGGCTCATCGCCTTGAAGAATCTGGCGGACCGGGTAGACGCCATCGCGGACCCGACATCGTTCGTCACAACCCTCTCGGTATCTGCGGAAACCACCGCCAAGGCGATCCTGATCTCGCAGGCCCTAGTCAAAAACTTCCAGGAAGAACTGGCCAAGGCAGAAGCTGCCGGCGCCAGCCGTGCCGCGGCAGCCCTCGACAGCCGGCTTGGCCAACTCAAGAGCGACGTGCAGGCAGCCGAAGAGAAGGTCGAGAGCTACAGGCGTAGCCACAATCTGTCCACCAGCAATGGCCAGCTTGTCAGTTCGCAGACGCTGACGCAGCTCAATGGCGAAATCGTCGATGCGCAATCGGGCGTCATTGCCGCGCAGGCAAGCTACGACGCCCTGGTTGCCTCCGGCATCAATGGGGCAAATCCCGACCCCACGGTTTCGGAAGCGCTCGCAGCGCTGCGCGACAGGTCAAACAGCCTGCGGCAGCAGATCGATTCACAGTCGATGACCTTCGGCCCGCGTCACCCGACGATTGTCAGGCTCAGGACGGAGCTCGAGACCGTCAACTCGCAACTCCGGGCCGAGTTCTCCCGCACCGTCGGCACGGCAAAGGCCAGCCTGGACAAGGCCAGGGCCTCGTTGGCTTCTCTCAACGCCAGGATGAACGATCTGAAGAGCAATGTATTCACCGACAGCGAGTCCGAAGTCGCCCTGCGTGAACTTGAACGCGATGCCGCCTCGAAGAGAGCCGTCTATGAGAGCTTCCTGTCACGTGCACGCCAAATCAGCGAGCGCGAGCAGATCGACACGACAAACGTACAGGTGATTTCGACCGCGGTGCCCCCGCCCGCGCGCTCATGGCCCCCGCGCACTGCCCTGGTAGCAGGCGCAGGAGCGTTCGCAGGCTTTGCCCTGGGCATGCTGCTGGCCATCGGCATGGGCATCATCCGCGACATGCGTCGGCCGCCGAACCGATCAGGCCTTGCCGCCAGCCGAGCCTGAAGCAAGGCATGGTGAAGCGCATCGTTTTCCACATCGCCAGCCTGAGGGGCGGCGGCGCCGAACGTGTCTTCGTCCTGATGGCAAATGAACTGGCGTCGCGTGGCCACGAGGTCACGCTTTTTACCTGGAACGCGGAAGGCCCTAACGCCGCGCTGCGTTCCGCTGCCGTGCATCTGGTCGACTTCGGCCTTCTCTTGCGCGGCGAGGGTTACGCCAAGTCGGCGACGCTGAAAGGCATCGTGCGAAGCGCAAATTTGTTCCGCCGCCTTGATCCTGATGCGGTCTATAGTGCCCCGGAATTCGCCAATCTGGTGATGGCGCTGTCACTCATGTTGGCCAGAAGCCGGGCAAAATTCTTTCCAAGTTTCCACGCCGCCGCCTCGCTGCCTGCCAGCGGCCTCGGCGCGAGACTGGCGATCGGGCTTTCCGCGCTGGTTGGCGCGCGTGCAACCAAAGCCATCGCCGTTTCGGCGGGTGTCGGCCGTGACATCATCGCCCGCGGCTTCCCCAAATCCAAGGTCGTCGTCATCAACAACCCGCTGCCGCCGGCTGAAGCACCGCAGAGGAATTCCTATGCCTGGCAGGCAGCGTTGGCGGCGATGGGCGATGGCCCGGTCATCGCCACCGCCGGACGCCTGGTGCCGGTCAAGGACCACCGGACTTTGCTGCGGGCCTTCGCTGCCCTGCGCGCCGGCCGCCCTGCCCGGCTTGTCATCTTCGGCGAAGGTCCGCTGGCTGCCGAATTGCACGCCTATGCCGAAGAGACCGGTATCGGCGCGCACGTGCTCTTTGCCGGCTACGTCAACGACCCCGCAGCTTGCTATGCCGCAGCCGATCTGTTCGTTCTGTCATCGACCAGCGAAGGCTTTGGCAACGTGTTGGTCGAGGCCATGGCTGCAGGTGTCCCCGTAATCTCCACCGATGCCCCGCATGGCCCGCGAGAAATACTCGGTGACGGCCGCTTCGGCGCCTTGGTGCCAGTCGGTGACGCCGCAGCCCTTGCGAAGGCGATGGCCGAAATGCTGGATCACCCCATCCCTGCTGCCGTGCTGAGAAACAGGGCGCTGGATTTCACAGTCGACAAGATCGGCGATCGCTACGAAGCGTTGCTCTAGTCTAGTTGTCGCGCACGGCCAGCAGATCGCGGTTGGATGCGATCGACGCGGGCGGGTCTTGATTGCCCTAATCTCTTCACAAGCTGGAGCGCAGCGGCTCATAGTCGGGCGTTTCCTCGTTCCTTGAGTTGTTGGGCGAGGAAGTCCTTGACCGAATCGAGAACCGCGTCCCGTTCATGAGATACGCCTGGCAGCAAATCGAAACGCACGCGCGCACCCGCCTCCTCGAACGATCGACACAATGCCATGAGGCGTTCCGGCCGTGTTCGCCCGGCATCGTTGGCGCCTGGCATCCAATGGGTGCTGCCTTGGACATGAGTGATTTCCCAAGTCTCTAGGTCGGCGTCGCCGACGATCATCTGGAAAGGCACTTTTGCCAGCGCTGCGGCATCGAAGGTGATGCCGAACTTCTCCGGGAGATCGCGAATGCCCACCCACCAGTCACGCGTCGGATCGAGCAAGGTCACCGAGCCTGGCGCGCCGATTGAGGCCGCCCAGAGCCTGTCGGGATGCAGCATCGCAAAACGATGCGTGAAATGCCCGCCGCCGGAAAATCCGAACATGGCAAAGCGGCTCCAATCCTGACTGTATTTGGCGCTGACCTCCTCAATCATGGCGAGCAGCACCTGATCGTAGCGTATGTTGCCCTCAAGCATATATTTGTACCCGCTGCGGGCATCATCCCCGAGAACGCCGATCGGGAACAGCGGACACAAAACGGCGCAGCCGTTCCAGCGTCCGAACTCGGAAAACGCGTCGCGGAATCCAAGAAAAGAGGTGCGGCCGGTGCCATGAACGGCGACCATCAGGTCGACTTTGGCCCCTTCTCCAACCGCGGGAGGCACATACAGGCAGTAGTGAAAGCGCGGGTCTGATTTGGAAGCAAAGATGGCGGTCGCGCCAAGGTCATAGGTAGCGCGACCGCGATCTGCGACAGGCCCCTTGGCAACGCTTGTCAAACCGATAACTCCTTAATAGGCCCGGCATTCCGACAACAATATACCGGTCGGCCGACTTCGTGAACTGGATGCGCCTCCAGGCAGCCGCGAGGAGGACCTCGTCTTGCACCGGAAGCAGCGCCGGCGGGACGATCGGAGGCAAAAAGAATGCCTCCGCCAACGCCTCGGGCAGCCGCCATTAACTTTTCGTTAACCATGCCGGGCTAGCCTTAACCAATCAGTAAGGACTCGCCTCTGTGACCTGCGTCGCTCCCATCCAAAACAAGTCCATACGCTTTCGAGCGCGCTCGTTTGTAGCCTTCACCCTCACCCCTGAGGCCCCGCTAGGGGAATGGCTGCAAAGCCTCGATCACTGGACCGAAAACTCTCCCGGCTTCTTTGCCGGCCGCCCGGTTGTGCTCGATCTGACTATGTTCAAGCCCGAGGTGGGCGAGATGCGGGATCTGCTCTCACAACTCGCGGAGCGCGGGATTCGCATTTACGCGATCGAGGCCAATGGCAATGTTGCTCTTGATGCCGATCTGCCGCCGCTCCTCGTTGGCACCAAGGAGGCCACCGCTGATACGCTTTACGCGCAGCCGAACCCGAAGGCCGCCGCTGAGGCCAAGACGGAAGAGCCGCAGGCGCCGAACTCATTGATGATCAAGGCACCGATCCGCTCCGGCCAGTCGATCTTTCACCCCGATGGCGACGTGGTCATTGTCGGCTCCGTCAGTTCCGGATCCGAGATCATCGCCGGAGGATCGATCCACGTCTACGGCACGTTGCGTGGACGTGCCTTCGCCGGCGCCACGGGAAATTCCGCAGCTCGCATCTTTTGCCGGAAAAATGAAGCCGAACTTCTGGCGGTAGACGGCTGGTACCGCACCGCCGAGGAGATGGACGCCTCCTCGCGAGGAAGGCCGGTACAGGCCTTTCTCGAGGACGGCGCACTTTGCGTCGCACCGCTCAACTAACAACATTGGAGGCACAAATATGGGCAAGGTAGTGGTTGTCACATCCGGCAAAGGGGGTGTCGGCAAGACGACCTCGACGGCCGCTCTCGGCGCCGCGGTCGCGAAAACCGGCAAGCGGGTGGCCCTCGTCGACTTCGATGTCGGCCTGCGCAACCTCGATCTGATCATGGGCGCCGAGCGGCGCGTTGTTTTCGATATCGTCAACGTCATTCAGGGAACCGCCAAGCTCTCGCAGGCGCTGATCCGTGACAAGCGGCTCGAAACGCTGTTCCTGCTGCCGGCCTCGCAAACGCGCGACAAGGATGCTCTCACCGAGGAAGGCGTCGCCGACGTCATCGACAAGCTCCGATCGGTTTTCGACTACGTCTTCTGCGACAGCCCGGCCGGCATAGAGCGGGGCGCGCAACTTGCCATGCGCTTTGCCGACGAGGCGGTAATCGTTACCAACCCGGAAGTGAGCTCGGTCCGCGATTCCGATCGCATCATCGGCCTGCTCGACTCCAGGACGATGAAAGCAGAGCAAGGTGAATCGATTGCCAAACACGTCCTCGTCACGCGCTACGACGCTGCCCGCGCTGCCCGCGGCGAGATGCTCAGCATTGATGACGTTCTCGAGATCCTGTCCACGCCTCTGCTGGGAATAATTCCCGAGAGCCAGGACGTGCTGCGCGCATCCAATGTGGGCGCGCCGGTTACGCTCAGCGAAAACACCAACCCCGCCGCACGCGCCTATATCGACGCGGCAAGAAGACTCGAGGGCGAGGACCTGCCGGTCATTCTGCCTTTCGAACGGAGGGGCCTCCTCGACCGGCTGTTGGGAAGGAGGGCAGCATGAACCTGCTCGATATCTTCAAGCGCCGCGGCAGCGCGCCCGTGGCGCGCGAGCGCTTGCAACTGCTGTTGGCTTACGAGCGTCGAAGCCGCAACCAGCCCGATCTCGTCTCCGTGTTGCGCGAGGAGATCATGGCGGTGATCGCCCGGCATGTTCAGGTCGACCAGGATTTCCTGCAGGTAAGCATGGATCACGGCGAAACGACGTCGAGATTGGAGATCGACATCCAGATCCCCAACAAAGTCGCAATGCCCATGGCCGCGGCGTTCTAACGAAACCCTCCGGTTAGGGCTTGCGTCGGCTGCTGCCGAAATTGCGGCGCCGTGGTTGGTGTGCTTGAGCCGATCGCCACCGGCAAGTTCTCGCAATTCGAGGACAATAACCACTCCCTCACCAAAACCCCGCGGCCGTTTCCAGCCGCGGGGCGCCTTGGGAGGGCCTTTCGAAACCCGTGGTCAAATGTTGGCGAGCAATTCGTTGACGCGGCTTTCCATGTCGGCAAGGGCGGTGTCGACGTCCTTCTGGCCACTGATTGCTGCACTCATCTCTTCGCCGATAATGTCCTGGATCGCAAACTGACGCTGTACGGCGGACGGCAGCGGCTTGCCGAGATCAGCGACCGCAGAGATCGTGTTGCGATGCGGCAGTGCCTTGAAGGCGTCCGAAGTGATGACGGCCTTATAGGCCGGCAAGTGGCCGGTGCGCGACCATTCGAAGTCGTTGTCGGCGAAGAACTTCAGGAATTTACCGATAGCCGCGATCTGTTCAGGCGTGCGGTCTTTCTGCGAAACGGCCCAGGTGTGGCCGTCGGCATATTGCGCATGGGCGCCGCCAAACAGCTGCGGATACGGATAGACCGCATATCCGCCCTTGTTGAGGGCCGTCCCCTTGGTCTCGGACTGGGCGTTGTAATCGCCGACCACCCACGTACCGTTGAGATGGACGCCACCCTCGCCGGCAAGGAAGGCGTTGATCGAGCCGCCATAGTCGAGATCCTTGGTGGTGTAGCCCTTCTCGAAGATCGCCTTGTACATCTCGACGACCTTCTTGGCTTCCGGCGTATTCAATTTCACATGCTTCGGATCGGCAAAGAAATCGGAATCCTGCTGGAAAAGATAGGTGTAGAGGTTGCGTGTGTAGAGTGCAGTCTCATTGGCCAGGTTCTGGACGAAATAAGGCTTGCCCGTCTTCTGCTTGAACTGTTCGGCCTGGGCGAGCAGTTCCTCGGGCGACTTTGGAAAAATCGGCGTGCCGTCGGCATTGACGAGGCCGGCTTGTTTGAAAAGATCCATGTTGACGTGATAGAGCATCGTCCAGCTGTCGATCGGCAGGCCATAGATCTTGCCGTCTTTGGTGGCGCCATTGCGTGCCGCGTCGGTGAAGGCGTCGGGTGTCACGCCGACCGACTTCAAGAGATCGTCGAGCGGCATCAACAGGCCCTTCGACTGATAATCCGACAGTACGGATTCATGGATCGTGACGATGTCCGGAGCGTCGCCTGAAGCGAACTGGGCGGTCAGCTGATCATAGCCGGGCCATTCCACGGTGGTGACGTTGACGTGGACATCGGGATTGTCGGCGTTGAACTTGTTGATCAGCGAGGTAATGATGCCGCATTCGCCAACGGCCTTGGTGGCATCGGTGTTGGTGCCGAAATCAGCATCGCAGGCGCCGAAAAAGCGCTGCACGCTCAGTTCCGTGGCCGCGAAGCTTGGAGCTGCGAGCAGCATTGCGCCCGCAGAGACTGCGGCAAACAGTATTTTCTTCAGTTTCATATCAGTTCCTCCTACTGAGTTTCCGCCGCTCCACCCTGGATTGGCTTTCGTGCTTCAATCGCTGCCCATTCCCCCGGCCGTCAGGCTATCTTCGTTATCTCACCGCAGCGCCGGAGACCGCCGTGACGATGTATTTCTGGAAGAACAGGTAGACGATCAGGATCGGGGCACCGGCGAACACCGCCTGCGCCATCAGGAAGCCGATGCCTTCGGACTGGGCGAAATTGGTCTGGGTCGAGGCCATGCCGACCGTCAGCGTGAACATGTCCTTCCTCGTCGCCGAAATCAGCGGCCAGAAGTAGTCGTTCCACGCGCCGAGAAAGGTGAAGATGCCGAGCGTCGCCTGCGCAGGCAGCGTGAGCGGCAGAAGCACCTTCCAGAAAATCCTGAGCCGGCTGGCGTTATCAAGCATGGCGGCTTCGTCCAGCTCCTTGGGGATGGCCTTGAAATACTGGGTCATCAGGAAGACGCCGAACGGAGCCGAAAGGCCCGGCAGGATGAGCCCTTGATAGGTGTTGTGGAACTTCAGCATGCTGAAAATCTGGTGACGGGCGACCAGCACGGCCTGTTCCGGGACCGCCAGGCCGAACAGCACGATCACGAACAGCACGTCTCGGCCGGGGAAATTCAGCCGCGCAAAGCCGTAGCCGGCGAGCGACGACAGGATCAACGTGCCGAACGTCAACCCGCCTGAGACGATGATGCTGTTGCGCACCCAGATGAACACCGACGAGGTGCCGACGGTGTTGATGTAGTTCTTCAGCGTATAGGGCGCGTGAAACACCGAGTTCGGATCGGCCATCAGCTCCGTATTGTCCTTGAGCGACAGGCCGATGACCCACAGAACCGGCGCGATCATGACGATCGAAAGCAGGATGACGAGGGCCAGCAACACATGGTCGCCAAATGCCCGTCCCTTGATGGAAGCGGCCGGAGCGCTCATGCCTGGTCTCCCCTGCTGCGCGTCACCAGGTACTGGGCCATGGCCGCGACCAGGATGAGGATGAACAGGATTTCCGATGCCGCGGCGCCCAGGCCGAGATCCCAGCGACGGAATGCGGTATCGTAGATGTAGAGCACGATCGGCTTGGTCAGGTTGTTCGGACCGCCCCGCGTCATCAGCCAGGCCTGGCCGAACAGCTGGAATTGCAGCACGATCTGGATGATGATCACCAGGATGAAGGTCCGCTTGATCGACGGCAGCGTGATCGAGCGTAGCGTCTGCCAGCGATTGGCATTGTCCAGCGCTGCCGCCTCGTAAATATCCTGTGGAATCTGCTGGAGCGCCGAGAGAAAGAGCATCATCGGCAGGCCGATGCACCACCAGACGGTGGCAATGGCGATGCCGATCATCGCAAGGCTGGGATCGGAAATGAAGGCCGGTGCGGTTGCGCCGAACCATCCGTAGATCGTCGACAACAGGCCGACATTCGGAATGAAGACGATGCGCCAGATCAGCGTGACGATGGTGACCGACAGCACCGACGAGGAAAAGAACAGCGTCCGCAAAACCGCGGCAGTGCGCGTGCGGCGGTTGAGGCAAAGCGCCAGGAAAAGGCCGATCAGCGCCAGCGTCGGCACGGTCAGAAGCACGAAGTAGAAGGTGTTCCAGATCGATTGCAGGAAGACCTTGTCGTGATACAGCCTGGCGTAATTGCCGAGACCGACAAAATTTCCGGACGAAAACGTGTCGGCCTTGTGGAAACTCAGCCACATCCCCCAGAGCAGCGGGAAGAGCAGCAGCGTGGTGAAGAAGAACAAGAATGGCGCAACGAAAATGAAGTTTCGCCATTGCGGCGCATAGATGTCGGCGGTAGGGGCTCTGACGCCGACAGCAAGCGTCGCGGTCGGGGACGTCGCCAGCCGGTCAACCATCTCAGGCCTCCCTCGCATGCCAGGCGCGGCCGGTCTCGTTGAACAGATGCGATTTCTGGCCGTCGAAGGCGAGCCCGATTCTGTCGCCGACGGCGACGCGGCTGTTGCCGGCATCGGAGCCGACGATCTGCTGGCCATCGCCCAGCCGCGCGTAGATCAGGGTGCGTTCGCCGAGCCGCTCGAGCACATCGACGACGCCGTCGGCATTGCCCTGTCCGGCGGCAACGATGCGCACGTCTTCCGAACGGATGCCGAAAGTGTAGTTGCCATCGGTCAATTGGCTGGAGGCGATCTCGGTCTGCACCGAGATGCCGTCCGCAAATCTGGCCGTGGCGTTCTTGCCCGATCTGTCGAGTGTCGCATCGACGAAGTTCATCGCCGGCGCGCCGACGAAACCCGCGACGAATTTGGTCGCCGGGCGTTCGTAGATCTCCATAGGGGTACCGATCTGGTCGATCTTGCGATTGTTCATGACGACAATGCGGTCGGCCAGCGTCATTGCTTCGACCTGGTCGTGGGTGACGAAGATCATCGTCGATTGCAGCCGCTGGTGAAGCTGGGCAAGCTCGATGCGGGTTCGGGTGCGCAGCGCCGCATCGAGATTGGAGAGCGGCTCGTCGAACAGGAAGGCCTTCGGCTCCTTGACGATCGCACGGCCGATCGCGACGCGCTGCCGCTGACCGCCGGAGAGCTGGCCCGGCTTGCGATCGAGCAGATGCGCCATTTCGAGGATGCGGGCGGCTTCGTTGATGCGCGCCTCGATGACCTTGCCTGGTACGCCGATATTCGCAAGGCCGAAGGCCATGTTGTCGCGCACCGTCATATGCGGATAAAGCGCATAGGACTGGAACACCATCGCAATGCCGCGCTTGCCCGGCGGCAGATGATCGATGCGCTCGTTGTTGATGGCAATCTCGCCGCTATCGACAGCTTCAAGACCGGCGATCATCCGAAGAAGCGTCGATTTTCCGCAGCCGGACGGCCCCAGGAACACGATGAATTCGCGTGCCCTTATGGAGAGCGACAGATGATCCAGCACCGTCATGGCACCGAACTGCTTGCTCACGTTCCTGATCTCGATATCGGCCGTCACGTCGACGCTCCTCCTCAGCGTTTGCGCTTTCTCGATGATCCGCCCGAACTCAGAGCCTCAGGCGTATGAACTGGTAGGAATACGCCGGCAGCGACAGGTTTAGTTTGCCGCCGGCGACTTCGGCGCCCTCACCCTTCCTGGGGCTGACATTGCCAGGGTTTTCGGCCGAATTGACGGCTTTCAGATCGGCGTGTGCCATCACCTGGTGATCGACGATCTCCGCCGCCCCGAAGCCGGAGAGGTCGACCACTGTTTCGATTACCTCGCTCGAATGGCGGTTGACGGCGAAGAAGGTGACGTGGCCGGTTTGCCTGTCGTGCACGCCGGCAACATCGACATAGGCGACGTCGCCCGCAACGCTGGATCTGTAGGTCGGGCTTTCCACCTTGAGATCCAGCGCATTGCCGCGGCCATAGTTGGAAGCAAACAGATAGGGATAAAAAATCGTCTGCCGCCATGCCGGACCATTCGGAACGGTCATGATCGGCGCGATGACATTGACCAGTTGTGCCAGGCACGCGATCTTGACGACGTCGGAACGGCGGATGAAGGTGTTGAGGATCAGGCCGACCTGCAGCACATCCTCGAAATTATAGATGTCTTCGAGCAACGGCGGGGCGAACGGCCAACCGTCGCTGCCGCCGAGTATCTTCTTGTCCTGCTCCTTGGAATGGTACCAGACGTTCCATTCGTCAAACGAGATGTAAACCTGCTTGTTGGAGCGCTTCTTGGCCTTGATATAGTCGATGACGCCGGCGACCGAGACAATGTAGGCGTCGAGCTTTTCGCTCATGGCGAGATAGTTCGGAGCGTCGTTGGCTTCGTTGTCGAAATACATGTGCAGCGAGATGTAGTCGACCTCGTTGTAGGTATGGTCGAGAACCGTCGCTTCCCATTCAGGGTAGGTGGGCATCTTGGCGTTCGAAGAGCCGCAGACCACCAGTTCGAGTGACTTGGAGAAGGCGCGCATGGCCTTGGCCGTCTCATGCGCCAAGCGGCCATACTCGTCCGCGGTCTTGTGGCCGATCTGCCAGGGGCCATCCATTTCATTGCCGAGGCACCAGAGCTTGACGTCGAAGGGCTCCTTGCGGCCGTTGGCGATGCGCTTGTCGCTCCATTTGCTGCCGCCGGGATGGTTAGCGTACTCCAGCAGGTTGCGGGCTTCGTCGAGGCCGCGCGAGCCGAGATTGACGGCAAGCATCATCTCGGTGTTGGCGCAGGTGCACCAATCGGCAAATTCATGCAGGCCGACTTCGTTGCTTTCCGACGTATGCCAGGCGAGGTCGAGCCGCACCGGGCGCTCTTCCTTGGGGCCAATGCCGTCTTCCCAATTGTAGGCTGAGACGAAATTGCCGCCGGGATAGCGGACGATCGGAACATTGAGTTCCCTGACGAGATCGATGACGTCCTGACGCATGCCGTTGGCATCCGCTGTCGGATGGCCGGGCTCATAGATGCCGGTGTAAACTGCCCGCCCGAGATGCTCGATGAAGGATCCGTAGAGTCTCGGATCGATCTCCGAGACAACAAAATGCGGATGTGCCGTAACGGCTGCCTTCATGCATTCCTCCCATCGATATCACAAATGATGATTTAAATCACCTTGCCCGATATCAAAGAGGAACTGGCAACCCTTCGTCAAGTCAAAAATGCCCAAATGTAGGACAATTAGACCAACGCTTTGGCACAGCAGAAAGCCAAACAGTTGAAGTTGCTGCGTTATCTTCAGAACCCGATTTCATGATATCAACCAGTTTTGATCCTGAGCAGAATGTCCTGATCGTAGTTTCCAAAGCCCTTGCCGAAAATGTTGATCCCGCCGGGGCGCTCGGCGTCGTCCTTGACGCCGATACGGACGCGGATTGAATGATGGCTCTTCAGATCGAGAGCGGCGAGGCCGGTTTCGGAAATCCTGAGACCGTCGACATAGGTGCCGTCATTGGCAATTCGCCAGTTCTTCAGCTTGCCGTATTGCGAGCCCTTGAGCTTCCACCAGGAGGGCGTGAAGACGCCGCGCTTGTCGCCGAAATCCCCCGGCGACGTCCAGGTGCCGACATCGACACCATTGATCGTCAGCGTGATGTCCGAGGGCCAATCGGCGCTGGTGCCCGGCACTTCCGAAGACAGCTCTATCGCCACTTCGAGTCCGGTGATCTCGGCATTGGCGAGCTTGGCATTGTTGGGGAACTGGTATTCGACAAAACCGCGCGTGAACCACAGCAAACCGGCTTTCATGCGATCCGGATCAAGGAAAGTGTTCGGCACATCGAGCAAGCCGATGATGCCGTCCGGCGAACAAAGGCCGCAGGGCGCGGTAACCTCAAAGCCGGTGTAAAGCCCGATCGGCATCGACACTTCGATCGCATCGTTCTTGACCGCACGGTATTCGCTCTTGAACACGACAAGCACTTCTTCGGCCGTCGGATAACAGATTTTCTGACTGCCTTTCTTCGCTTTCAGGTTCTCGGTTCGGATCAGCCCCGCATCCTCCAGCACCTGGATGTTGGTTGAGACGGTCGACTGCGGCAGCGACAGCACGGCGGCGATTTCGTTGATATTCATCGGCCCCTTTTCATGCAGCAGTTTCAGCATCGAGATCCGCGCCGAGGAGGCAAGCCCTTTGAGCACGGCAATGCCTTCCTCAGGTTCAATCACCAGAAAATTGCGACTCATGAAATTGCCCGGCCCACGCGAAATCCATATTCGAAATTTACCCTGTATATCGAGATAGCTGATTTAATCAATGCGCAGGCGGAACGCCGGGCAATTTGTTGAATCCGGCAGGGCGAGGGTCAACCGGTGGCCCTGCACAGAGTTTGTGCTGGAGTCACATGCAGAGTGGACACCTGAACGCCGATCGCCCAATCTAGTCCCGAGCCGAGCCCCGGTGATGGCGGCTTGCACATAAATTGGTGTGGACGGGTCGTGACCAAAGGGTGGAAATTATACGATCAGCGACTGGCCTGGGTCCTCGTCGCGCCTGTGCTTATACTGCTTACCCTGCTTCTGCTGCTGCCGATCGCGATGATGACGGTCTACACGTTTTTCACCTTCGTCACCGCCGGAGTTGAGTCGGCGGTGCTGACCTTCGATAACTGGAAGGAATTCCTCACCGACAGCTACTATCACGGCTTTCTTTGGAAGACCGTTCGCGTCGGCGCCATCACCGCGGTGATCTGCGCGATCCTTGGCTATTTCCCCGCCTATTTCATCTGGGCCACGACCTTCAGGCACAAATGGCTGCTGTTGCTGCTGCTCATCGTGCCGTTCTGGATCAGCTTCACCATCCGGACGTTCTCGTGGATCCACATCCTCGGCGAACAGGGGCTGATCAACGTGGCGCTCATCAGGCTGGGCGTCATCAACGAGCCGTTGCCGATGCTCTACACCGAGGGCGCCGTCATCATGGGGCTGTTGCATTTTCTGCTGCCCTACATGATCCTGAACGTCTATGTCAGCCTGGAAAGCATCGACCGCACGCTGATCGCCGCCGCGCGCTCGATGGGCTGTACCAGCGCGCAGGCGTTCCGCGAAGTGACCTTGCCACTATCGATGCCGGGGCTGGGCGCTGGGCTGCTGCTCTGCTTCGTGCTGGCGGCCGGTTCCTATGTGACGCCGCAGTTGCTCGGCGGTAGCCGCGATGCGCTGTTCGGCAACCTGATTTACGATACCATTATGGGGCAGCTCAATTGGCCGATGGGGGCAACGCTTTCCATCGTCCTGTTCGTCCTGCTCGGCGCCGCCGCGGCCGCCTACAGCCGCTATATGGGCCTGTCGCAGATCATGAAGGGCCTCAGCGCATGAGAGCGGATCATCCCGATCGCGAAGGCAGATGGGCCTGGCGGCTGACCGGCGCGATCACGGTGTGCGTCTACATCTTCATGTTTGCGCCGATCCTCGCCACGGTCGTGCTTTCCTTCAACGCCTCGATGTTCGGCGGCTTTCCCCTCACCGGCTTCAGCCTGCGGTGGTATGAGAAGCTGCTCACCAACGAGCCGGTTCTCGACGCCTTCCGGACATCGATGTGGATTGCCCTGGTAACGGCAACGGTGACGACACTGCTCGGCATCATGGCGGCATTAGCGCTGGTGCGCTTCGAGTTTCGTGGCAAGCAGGTGATCAACACGCTTGTCATTCTTCCCGCGCTGGTCCCCGAAACGATACTCGGCGTCGGCCTGCTGGTCATGATCAAAGCCGTCGACCAGCCGCGCAGCATGACGCTGCTGGTGCTCGGCCACATTCTGCTCACGCTCCCCTACGTGGTGCTGATCGTCCAGGCGCGCATGGTCGGCATAAAGCGTTCCTATGAGGAGGCGGCGCTGTCGCTCGGGGCGCCGCGTGTGTCGACATTCCGCGAGATTACGCTGCCGCTGCTCATTCCCGCAGTGCTTGCCAGCGTCCTGCTCGCTTTCACCATTTCGTTCGACAACACTTCGGCCAGCCTGTTCTGGCGGCCGGCGGGCGTCGAGACCATGCCGACGCAAATCCTTTCGATGCTGAAGATCTCGATCAGCCCCGAGGTGAACGCGCTCGGAACCGTCATGATCCTTTTGACGGTCGGCATTCCCTTGGCTGGCGGGCTCATCCTGCAAAGCCTCACCTGGTTCAAGGCAGGCAAGTGAAAATGAAAATGGGAGAACGGAAATGAAAGTGACAACCACCAAACGACTGGAACGGCTGAATGAGCGCTATGCCGATGGCGACATCAGCCGGCGATCATTCCTGACGCTGACGGCCGCCGCTGCCGCCGCCACCGGGCTTTCCATGCCCTGGATGGGACGGGCGCTGGCCGCGGTTTCGGAAGTGCGCTTCGACGGATGGGGCGGCGTGGTGCAGGAAGCGATCGATAAGTACGCGTTCCAGCCTTACACCGCCAAGTCCAAGGTCAAGGTCGTCCAGGGCACCTTTGGCGACGAGAACGAGATCATCACCAAGATCAAGACGTCGAAGCCGGGCGACTTCCAGATCGTCCATTCTTCCGGCGTCAACTACTACATCAAATACGTCAATGGCGGTTTCAATTCGGAGATCAACGAGGCGAACATCCCGAACATGGCAAATGTGCTGACCGCCATGATCGAGCCGTTCCGCAAGATCACGCCAAAGCTGTCGGCTGTGCCCTATGATTACGGCACCACCGGCATCGCCTACAACAACAAGGTCATCTCGCCGGAGGAAGCCAAGGAAAAGGGCGCCAACCTGCTTACCGACAAGAAATATGCCGGCAAGATCGGCGGCTACGCCGATATGACGACGCGCGTCTGGTATGCGGCGCTGCAGACGAAACAGGACCCCAACAACATCCAGGACATGGATGCCATCTGGGCCAAGGTTCGCGAGACCCGCGACCTGGCCAAGAAGTTCTGGAGTTCCGGCGCGGAACTGATGGACCTCCTGTCGCGAAACGAGATCGTCGTCACCGACGCCTGGTCAGGACGTGTCGCCGCCCTGCAGCAGCAGGGCCAGCCAATCGGCTATCTCGACCCTGCCGGCTCATACGCGTGGATGGAGGACATGCTGGTGCTCAAGGGTTCGCCCATGGCCGAATGCGAGGAACTGATCAACTTCATGCTGGATCCGGCAACGTCGATCGCCGTCGCCGAGGGCCAGAACTATCCGCCATCGCTTGACCCGACCAAGGTGAAGCTGACCGACAAGATCGCGGCACTTCCGGCCTTCGATCCGACCGGATCGATGAAGTCGCTGACCTTCGCCGATCCGCTCTACTGGGCGAAGAACGAAGACGCCTGGACCAAGCAATGGGACAGGGTGTCGAAAGGTGCATGACGACAACAGCCACGACCAGCAGCCCCGGCCGGCTTCGGCCGGGGCCGCTGGCGACCCGCTCGCCCAAGGTGAGAGACAGCCGACAGGAAAGCCTGCGGTCGAGTTTCGCGACATCGATATTTTTTACGGCAAGTTCGCCGCTGTGCGCGATTTTTCACTGGCGATCCGCAAGGGTAGTTTCGTCACCTTGCTCGGGCCGTCCGGCTGCGGCAAGACGACGATCCTGCGATCGATCGCGGGCCTGGTCGACATCTCCAGCGGCCAGATCTCGATCGGCGGAAAACGGGTCGACGACATCCCGATCTACAAGCGCAACATTGGTCTGGTGTTCCAAAACTACGCGCTCTTTCCGCACAAGAACGTCTTCGACAACGTCGCATTCGGCCTGAAATATCGAAACGTGCCGAAACCGGAAATCGTGCGCCGGGTCAAGAAGGCGCTGGACATGGTGCGGCTGCCCGGCAGTGAGACAAAGCTGCCATCACAGCTCTCTGGCGGCCAGCAGCAACGCATCGCACTGGCCCGCGCCATCGTCTTCGAGCCGGAAGTGCTGCTGCTGGACGAGCCTCTGTCGGCACTCGACGCCAACATGCGCGAGGACATGCGCGTCGAGATCAAGAAAATCCAGAGGGAGACGGGCATCACCGCTATCTTCGTGACGCACGACCAGGAAGAAGCTTTGTCGATGTCCGACCACATCGTCGTCATGAATGCCGGCCTGATCGAGCAGATCGGCTCCCCCGCGCAGGTCTATGACCAGCCGGCCACCGCATTCGTCGCCAATTTCCTTGGCAAGGCCAACATGCTGCCCGGCAGCGTGACTGTGATGGACGGCAAGATGGCGACGATCGCGCTGGCCAGCGGCCATGTCGTAAAGGCGGCCGCGCCGAAGGCGCTCGCGACCGGCAGCGCGGTCACCGTCGTCGTTCGCCCGCAGAAGCTTACCGTCGGTACCGTCGGTGCTGCCAACAGGCTGGCGGGACGGATAGTCTCGACCTCCTATCTGGGCGGCAATGCGGTCTACGAGATCGACATCGGCGCCGGCACGCTGGTGCGCGCCAACACGCTGATCGACGGCCAGCCGCTGCGTGAAGGCGAAATGGTCGATGTCTGCTTCGATCCTCTGGGCTGCGTGCTTCTCGACGCGCAAGGCTTACGCATCGCGTAGCGAGGCGGAACTGAGCCGTTCAGTCTTTCCCGTTACCCTTTGGCCCGAGAAACCGCGCATAGACCTCACCGACAATACCGCGCCGGAAAACCAGCACGCAGACCATGAAGGTCAGGCCGGTGGCGATGGTCACCGGAAAACTCGAGGTGGCGAGCGTGTTTTCCAGGCCGACGACCAGACTGGCCCCGATGATCGGCCCGACCATGGTGCCGATGCCGCCGAGGAGCGTCATCAGGATCACCTCGCCCGACATCTGCCAGGTGACGTCGGTGAGCGTGGCAAACTGAAAAACGATCGCCTTGAGCGCGCCGGCCAGCCCGGCCAATGTCGCCGACATGACGAAAGCCGCCAGCTTGTAGTTGGCGACGGAATAGCCCAGCGAAATGGCCCGGCTCTCGTTTTCCCGGATGGAACGCAGGATCATGCCGAAAGGCGAGTTGATGATGCGCCAGATGGCGAACACGCCGATGAGGAAGACTGCCAGCACGAAATAATAGATGTTGATCGAGACGTTCAGGTCGAGCATTCCAAGCAGCCTACCACGCGGCACGCCCTGGATGCCGTCCTCACCTCCGGTGAACGGTGCCTGCACGCAGAAGAAGAAGAACATCTGCGACAGCGCCAGCGTGATCATGGCGAAATAGATGCCTTGCCGGCGGATGGCAAAGAAGCCCATCACAAGGCCGAGCAGCGCGGCACCCAGGACGCCGAGCAGGATGCCGGCTTCCGGCGGCCAGCCCAAGACCTTGACCGCGTATGCGGTGAAATAGGCCGCCCCGCCGAAGAACGTCGCATGGCCGAAGGACAACAGGCCGGTGTAGCCGAGCAGAAGGTTGAACGCGCAGGCAAACAGCGCAAAGCACAGCATCTTCATCAGGAAGATCGGATAGACGAAGAAAGGCGCCACCAGCAGCGCCAGGATGCCGAGCCCGACCAGCGCCCATTCAAGCCGTGCGGAATTCTTGGCACGCGTCTCGCGAAGGGTCAGTTCGGCCATCTCAGGCATCCCTTCCGAACAGGCCGGCTGGCCGGACCAGAAGCACGATCGCCATGATGACGAAGACCACCAGATTGGAGGCTTCGGGATAGAAAACCTTGGTCAAGCCTTCGGCGAGGCCAAGCATGTAACCGGTGACGATCGCCCCGAGGATCGATCCCATGCCGCCGACCACGACAACGGCGAAAACGACGATGATGAGGTCAGATCCCATCAGCGGGCTCACCTGATAGATCGGCGCGGCGAGAACCCCCGCAAGCCCGGCAAGAGCGGCGCCGAGGCCGTAGGTAAGGGTCAGCAGCAACGGCACGTTGACGCCGAAAGCCTGCACCAGGCCGGGGTTCTCCGTTGCCGCGCGCAGATAGGAGCCCAGCCTGGTCTTCTCGATCAGCGCCCAAGTGCCGAAACAGACGATCATCGAGGCTACCACCACCCAGCCGCGATAATTGGGCAGGAACATGAAGCCGAGATTGGTGCCGCCGGACAGCAGCGGCGGCACGGAATAAGGACTTCCCGATACGCCATAGTAGTAACGGAATACCCCTTCGAGCACGAGCGCGAGGCCAAAGGTGAAAAGCAGCCCGTAGAGCGGGTCGATGTCGTAAAGCCTCGACAGCGCCAGGCGCTCGACCACGATGCCGAAGCCGCCGACGATCAGCGGCGACAGGATCAAAGCCGGCCAGTAGCCGATACCGAACCGGGTGAGAAGCAGGTAGCCGATGAAGGCGCCGAGCATATAGAGCGCGCCGTGAGCGAAATTGATGACGCGCAACAGGCCGAATATGACAGCAAGGCCCAGGCTCAGCATTGCGTAGAACGAGCCGTTGATGAGGCCGACCAGCAATTGGCCGAGGAATGCCTGAACGGGTATTCCGAAGATCATCGTCATGGCGCCATCATACACCCAGCACTTCATGCAGCAGCGTCATGCGATCCGGCAGTTCGCCGACCGGAAAGGCCGCCACGACCTTGCCGTGCTCCATCAGGTAGAAACGGTCGGTGACGCGGCTGGCAAAGCGGAAATTCTGCTCGACCAGCAGGATCGTCATACCGCGCTTTTTCATCGTCGCCAGCAGATCGCCGATGCGCTGCACGATGACCGGAGCCAGGCCCTCGGTCGGCTCATCGAGAAGCAGCATTTTCACGCCGGTTCTGAGCATGCGCGCAATCGCCAGCATCTGCTGCTCGCCGCCCGAGAGCCTGGTGCCGGGGCTGTTACGGCGCTCCTTCAGATTGGGGAAAAGATCGAATATTTCCTCCACGCTCATGCCGCCTTCGGCGACGATCGGGGGCAGCACCAGATTCTCGTCCACGGTCAGCGTCGCGAAGATGCCGCGTTCCTCCGGCACCAGGCCGATGCCTTGCTGCGCAGTCCGGTGCAATGGCAGGCGCATCAGATCCTTGCCGTCGAAAAAAATCTGGCCGGTCCGCTGGCGGATTAGCCCGATGATGGCGCGCAATGTCGTGGTCTTGCCGACGCCGTTGCGGCCCAGCAACGTCACAGTTTCACCTGGAAAGACCTCCAGATCGACGCCGTGCAGCGCATGGCTCTCGCCATACCAGGCGTTGAGGTCGCGGACTGCAAGAAGCGGCGCGGCGTCAGTCATCGGCGGTGCCCATATAGGCGACCCTCACCCGCTCGTCGCGGCTGACCGTGGGGTAGTCGCCGGCGGCAAGGATTTCGCCGCGCTGCATGACGGTTATCCAGTCGCAAAGATCGGCCACCACTGTCAGATTGTGCTCGACCATCAGCACGGCGCGATCCCTGGCAACCGAGCGGATGATGTCGGAAACCGTACGCACGTCCTCATGCCCCATGCCGGCCATCGGCTCGTCGAGCAGCAGCACTTTCGGCTCGAGCGCCAGCGTCGTGGCGATCTCGAGCACACGTTTCCTGCCATAGGAGAGATCGGCGGCGGGCCTGTTCTTGGCATCGTCGAGACCGACAGACCGCAAAAGCTCCTCGGCGCGCGGCGTCAATCTATCGAGCGCCGATAGCGAGCGCCAGAACTGAACGCTGAGCCCGCCCGGTCGCTGCAATGCAACGCGCACATTGTCGAGCACGCTGAGATGCGGAAACACTGCCGATATCTGGAACGAGCGCACCAGCCCCATCCGCGCGACCTTGGCCGGCGAGGTGCGGGTGATGTCGTGGCCGAGCAGTTCGATCCTGCCGCTGGTCGGCGGCAGGAACTTGGTGAGCAGGTTGAACACGGTGGTCTTGCCGGCGCCGTTGGGTCCGATCAGCGCGTGGATATTGCCGTGGTAGAGGTCGAGATCGACATTCCTGACCGCAACAAAGCCGGCGAAGTCGCGCCGCAAACCGCGGGCGGAAAGCACCACCCGCGGCTCACTCGGTTCGGGCGGTTCCATCGGTCCGCCAATCACTCGCCAGCCGTGGGACAGCCGCTCTCCTTGGGGCTCAGGAACGCCTCGTTGCCGGGGATCGTGGCGAGGGGTTTGTAATAGTCCCACTCCTTGGTGCTCTCACTCGGCGACTTGACCTGATAAAGATACATGTCGTGAACCATGTTGCCGTCGGACTGCACTTTGCCGTTCGCCGTAAAGACGTCGTTCACCGGCATCGAATGCAATTCCTTGGCGACCGCCTCAGTTCCATCGGTGCCGGCTTTGTCGATCGCCTTCAAATACTGTGTCACCGCTGAATAGGTGGCGGCCTGGATCATATTCGGCATGCGGTTGGTGCGCTTGAAGAACCGCTGGGCGAACTCGCGGCTCTTGTCGTCGCGATCCCAGTAGAAGCCTTCGGTCAGCACCACGCCTTGCGCCGCCTCGAGACCGAGCCCATGCACCTCGGCCAGCGTGAAGAGAAGCGCTGCAAGGCGCTGACCGCCCTGCACGATACCGAATTCGGCCGCTTGCTTGATCGAGTTGGAGGTGTCGAGGCCGGCATTCGCCAGGCCGATGACCTTGGCGCCCGACGATTGCGCCTGCAGCAGGAAGGATGAATAGTCGGTCGAGCCGAGCGGGTAACGCACCTCGCCAACCACCTTGCCGCCATGGCTTTCGACGAACTTTGCGGTCTGCTCCTTCAGCGAATAGCCGAATGCATAGTCGACTGTGACGAAGAACCAGCTGTCGCCGCCTTGCTGGACGAGAGCGCCACCGGTCCCCACTGCCTGCGAATGCGTGTCGTAGGCCCAGTGGAAGCCATAGGGCGAGCACTGTTTACCGGTTAGCTCGGTGGTCGCGGCGCCGGTAACGATATCAATTTTCTTCTTTTCCTTGGAAATCCCTTGGACGGCGAGCGCCACCGAGGAGGTGGTGAGTTCCATGATGGAATCGACCTGTTCGGTGTCATACCACTGCCGGGCAATGTTGGAGGCGATGTCCGGCTTGTTCTGGTGGTCGGCGCTGACGATCTCGACCGGCGCCCCTTGCACCTTGCCGCCGAAATCCTCGACCGCCATTTTGGCGGCCTCGACCGACCACTTGCCGCCGAAATCGGCATAGACGCCCGACTGGTCGTTGAGAATGCCGATCTTGACCTTGCCGTCGGAAATCTCGGCGGCTGCGGCAGGCATCGCAGTCGCTGCAAGAAGCGCGGCCGAGACCAGGTACGATAGCTTCATTGGTGACTTCCTCCCTTATGGTCGACAACCGAGCAACATGTCGGCGGCTGCCTGCTGCGGCACGAAGAGTGGCCTCCCATATTCCATCCTCTCCAGCGCAAAATCACGCAGCGCTGTACGGCCACCGTCCTTCAAATCGTAGCATCGCTCTGCAACGCGAGAACAGTTACTTTAGTATTAGGCATCCGCGATGCCCGGCCGCCGAAGCGCAACATAGCGCCGGATCGTGCGGCGTCCAGATCGGCCCCTATTCTCGCCGAAGCAACGATTGCGGCTGACGGTCCGGATATCGTTGAACGAGAATCCCCTAATCAACCGTCGGCTGGATGATGGCACGCGACCAGGCGGCCCTCGCCAATGCTTTGGAGAAGCGGGCGCTCGCTGCGGCAGATCGGGGTGGCAGCTGGGCAACGGGCGTGGAACCGGCACCCCGAGGGTGGGTTCATCGGGCTGGGCAGGTCACGCTTGAGCACCAGCCGGCCGCGCCGCGCCCGGTCGATGCCGGGTATCGGCACGGCGGAACGCAGCGCCGCGGTGTAATGGTCGCCCGGACATTTGCGGCAATCGAGGAAGATCCGACCGTCTATCACACCATGAATGTTCCCAATGAGTTCCACGTCATCGGCACGATGCGGGGACTGGACCATCGTCGACCGCCTGCATCGGATCGAGGCGCCGACCCTGGTTTTCCGCGGCTTCTACGACGAAGCGACCGAGGCGTGCGTCCAGCCCTTTCTGGATCTTATCCCGCGCGTCGAAGGCCTGGTCTTCCCGAATTCCAGCCACATGCCGCATGCCGAGGAAAAGCACGACTGCCTCGCCGCCGTCGGGCGCTTCCTGGCCAAATACGATTGACGTTGCAGCACCAGGCCTTCTGCTCCAACGGATCGTCGACACGGCGCAGTGGTCATGAAGGCCGGCATGGCCGGAATCAGCCTGCCTTAACCTGTACTGGCTTCCCGTCGCTGAAAAATCTGACGGATACGGAGTGGGAGGGACCCCCGGCGCCGGTGGGTATGGAAACTATCGCCTCCAAGTTTCGCAAAACACGTTGCAACCGGATTGATTAGCCGTCGTTAAAGTGCGGGTGGTCTAGCGGGGCATGGGGAGGCTTTCATGCAGACGTATCTCGTCGAGCGTATGGACGGCGACGATGTTATATCGGTGCGCGTTGTCAATGCGCCGAGTCCGTTCAGAGCCGCAGCTATGATGACGGGCGGGCGTATTACCTTCCGAACGTGGGAAAAGGATTGGATTCGCGTGACCGACGAAAATCGGGGACAAATCTATGCATATTGTTTCGCCCCCGGCAGCTATTCCGACACCGAAGCATCGCCTGTATCGCCCGGGAGAAACACAGAATAGGCAATATGCCTGAGTAGCCGCAATTCCGTCTTCAACCCACCTTTGTCTTCGATCCCGCCTTGGCATGTGTCCAACAGGCGTTGCCAACTTGGCACAAACGCCAGTGCTCGCCGTGTCATGCGCACCACGGCGGCCAGCGAGCTCGGCATGATTGGCTCGGCCCGCGGCTTGCGAAACAGGCGAAGGGCATCATCAGAATGATCGATGAAAAGATCGGGGCGGGGGGCGATAAGTGATCCTAATCTTAGCGTAGGCAACTCATGTCTTCGGCATATTTGGGATCAGAAGTCGCGGATCAGGATCTAGCGGTGGATTGTCAGACAACGACCTCCGATAATTGGTCAAGTGTCCCACAATACGCACTGGATCAGGGTGGTCCCGTACTGCGCCCATTTCAAAGATTGGGTGCCGATTTCACCAACATTGCGGCCTTCGAGCACCTGAGAAATATCGTCCGTCAGTACCCCGACAAGCTTGCGATCAGCGACGGCGCCAATCGTCTGACCTATTCCCAGCTTCTCCGGTCAGTCGAGACGCTGTCCTACCAGATCGCGGCGGCCGTCCCAGATGGACAGGCGATAGGGATTCTTCAGGCCAACTCAGCCTGGTATCCCATCGCCATGCTGGCAAGCATGGCGGCTGGGCGCCCTTCGGTGCCGCTCAACGCACGAGATCCTGGTTCGCGGATTCTTGAAATCGTGGCCGGGGCGCGACTCTCAGCTATTCTGGGCGAGGGCAATATCCGACCCGACGGTTTGCCTCACCGGGTCAGTTGGATCGATGTGTCGACCAGTGCGGCCTCGCAGGGTGGGCAAGTGCCTCAGTCTTATTCCGCCTCGGTCGATGCGCCCGCCATCGTGCTTTATACGTCAGGAAGCACGGGCCGGCCCAAAGGCATCGTTAACAGCCAGCGCAGCTTGCTGTGCCGGGTCCAGCAATATGTCGATGCATGCCACATCAACTCGGATGATGTTTTCCTGCCATTGACCGGACCCGCCACAATCGCCGGGTGCCGGGAAATTCTTGCGGCTCTTCTCACCGGCGCCACCTTGCATCTGGTCGAAGTCGAAGCGGTCGGCTTGCGCGCCGTGCAACGTCTGGTGCGATCCGCGGGCGTGACAATCACCTATCTGGTGCCGGCACTGCTTCGCGCGCTTATGGCAGACGGACCTGCGGAAGCGTTTCATTCACTCAGAGTCGCCCGGATCGGTGGCGAGAAGGTGCCGTGGAGCGACATCGCCCTGCTGCGCAAGACCGTCTCCGATACGTGCCTCATCCAGATCGGTTACTCGTCAACCGAGACCACGGGCTCGCAATGGTTCCTGCCGCGAGACTGGCCGGAGCATGGAGATTCGGTTCCAGTTGGCTGGCTACTGCCTGGCATCACCTTTGCAATTGTCGACAAAGCGGGCCGCCGCGTTCAACCCGGGCACCGCGGAGAGCTTCTGATCAGGAGCCCCTATGTCTTGCTTGGCCATTGGGAGGACGGGGCGGTTGTGCAGGCAACATCAGACCCGGACGATCCAAGCCTTCGGATTTTTGCGACGGGTGACCTCGTTCGACTTGATGACCAAGGCCTACTGCACATCGTCGGTCGCAAGGGGCGCCAGGTAAAGATCAATGGTCGACGCGTCGAGCCAGCCGAACTCGAACGGGTGCTGCGTTGCGCACCCTCTGTTGCGGATGCTGTGGCAATCGTGGCTGCGGCGAATGAGCTTGTCGCCTTTGTTGTTCCTCGGCGCTCGGCCGAAGCGGCCTTTTCAGACGAGCTTCGCCAGCTTGTCAGGTCCAATCTGCCGCCGCCGCTGCGTCCCCTGCGGTTGCACACGATCGCCGAGATGCCGCGTCTGCCGAGCGGCAAAGTCGACATCACGACACTTGCAGACATGGATCTTTCAGCCAGAGAGACGGCAGCGATCGAGCGTCCGCTCGAGCCGCGAGGCAAGCTGACGGCGCAGCAGGTCGTCCAGCGGGCATGGACCAGCATTCTTAATACGCGGGTGGCGGCAGGGCGCTGGGACGACGCCGGAGGAGATTCACTGAAGCTGCTGCACTGCGTCATGGAAATCGAAAGCGCTATCGGGCAGGAACTCGGTCTTGAGGCCTTCACCGTCGGGATGAGCCTGGACGAAATGGTCAAGGCGGTCGTGTCTGCACAGGCAGGCGACCAAAGCGCGCGCGCCGAGAAGCACGATCCTCCCATTCTTTTTCTGTTCCCGGGGTCGGTCGGCTATGGCCCGAGCCTTGCTGCCTTTGCAGCAGCGATGGGCAAGGTCACCCGCGTTGCCCCGATCAGGTATCCCGCCCTGGCTCTGATACTGCGCGGGCAAAACAGCCTCGCCGACATGGCCGATGCCGCCGTCGAGCAGATCCGCCGCACTCAACCTTCGGGTAACATACGACTTCTTGGCCATTCGCTCGGCGGGGCTGTTGCTTTCGAAGTTGCGGCGCGGCTGCTGGCCGCGGGGCGAACTGTAAAGTTCCTCGGCATACTCGACACCAGCCTCGTCGGCGAGCGAAGCGCCTACTTGGAGACGTTTACGCGCACATTCAATCGAATCCGGACCAACCGCGTATCCGCTTCCCGGATGGCTTGCCGCGCCCTCGCGAAAGTCGCCGTGAAAATGCGGCGAGAGGCGCAACTGGTCCGGTTTCTCGATCGCTACGCTCAGGGACAATTCAATGCGACGAGCTTTAGAACCAAACTGGAACTGCAGGAGGTTTTGCGGGCACGGGCCTTCTTCCAATGGCTGACAGAGCCGAAGCCGGCGCTGCCGATCACCGGCACCCTGTTTCGCTGTGCTCGACCGGGAATGACTCTGGCCATCGGCTGGGATCGCGTTTTCGCCCATCTGGACGTGATTCCGATCGTCGGCACCCATATCGACTTGGTCATAGAGCCTCACCTCGCCACCAACCGTCCCCTTATCGAGAAAGCGGTGGCGCAAACCTATTCGCCAACCGAGTCTCGCAAACTGGAGTACAAGCCATCGACCTGATCTCAACATTCGGCAAGGACGCCCTGGTGCTCGACGCTGGCGCGGAAGTCGATCGCATCGTCCAGATCTTGCGCCAGCAGGTCTTTGGCACGCTGCGACGTCGAGGGGTGGTTGTCGGCCTCTCAGGCGGCATCGACAGCTCAGTCGTCGCGGCGTTGTGTGTTCGCGCCTTCGGAAAAGACAAGGTCCTCGGGATATTCATGCCGGAGCGCCATTCCTCCGGCGACTCGCTAAGGCTCGGCCGCACCGTCGCCGCGCAGCTTGGTATCGATACGGTCCTGGAGGATATAACGCCGGCCCTCGAAGCGATCGGCGCCTACAGACGGCAGACCGAAGCAATCAAGACTGTCGTTCCCGAATATGGGGACGGCTGGAAATGCAAGCTGGTGCTCGCCTCGGTTCTCGAGAGCAACGGTCTCAACATCACGCGCCTCACGGTTCAGGACCCTGAGGGCAGGACCGACACGGTGCGTCTGCCGTCGGCAGCCTATCTGCAGATCGTCGCGGCAACCAATTACAAGCAGCGCCTGCGGAAGATGACCGAATACTACCATGCCGACCGCCTCAACTACGCGGTAGCGGGCACGCCGAACCGCCTGGAGTACGACCAGGGCTTCTTCGTCAAGCAAGGCGACGGAATTGCCGACCTGATGCCAATCGTCCACCTCTACAAGACCCAGGTCTATCAATTGGCGGAATATCTTGGGGTGGAGGAAGAGGTCCGGCGAAGACCGCCCACCACGGACACCTTCTCGATGCCGCAGAGTCAGGAGGAGTTCTACTTCGCGCTGCCTTATTATTTGATGGATCTATGCCTCTACGGCTTGAACCACGGGATAGCCAGCGAAGAGATCGCTGAGGCAACCGGCCTCACCGAGGCGCAGGTCCAGAAGGTTTTCAAGGATATCGACAGCAAGCGGCGCGCCGCACGTTATCTTCACGCGCGGCCGTTGGTGTCCTCTTCAATGGGCGAGGGCTAGGCGATGTGCGGCATCGCCGGAATTGTGTCGCTGAGCGCCGCAGCGGCGTCCCCTTCCCGGGATGCGCTGATACGTATGGCGGGCGCGCTGGCGCATCGCGGCCCGGACGAGCGCGGCCTTTACCGGGACAGACGTGCAGGATTGGCGCATGCCCGCCTGTCCGTCATCGATCTCGCAAGCGGCCAGCAGCCACTCGCCGGCGCGGACGACACAATGTGGATCGTCTTCAACGGCGAAATCTTCAATTACGTCGAGCTGCGACAAGACCTGGCCGCGCTCGGTTATCGCTTCCGCACACGCAGCGACACCGAGGTCATCGTCCATGCCTATCATGCCTGGGGCGAGGCCGCCTTCGAGCGAATGAATGGGCAGTGGGCAGTCGCCATCTGGGACTCCGTGGCTGGTCGTCTCGTCTTGTCGCGGGATCGGTTCGGCATCTGCCCGCTGCACTTTTGCGAGCATGGCGGACGGCTTTACTTCGCCAGCGAGGTGAAGGCCATTTTCGCGGCCGATGCGGACATACCCCGCGCGTTCGATCCAGCCGGCATCGATCAGACTTTTACTCTTTGGACTGTCGCGCCGCCACAAGGCGTGTTTGGAGGAGTAAGCGAACTCACGCCTGGGCATGTCCGCATTTATGACCGCGGCGTCGTTCGCGAGCGGGCTTTTTGGAAGCCTGCCTATCCAGAGGTTGACGGGCCTGGCGATGATGAATTCAGCGGCTCGCTTGATGACGCGGTGGAGGAAGTGCGCAGCGCCTTGGAGACCGCGACGGCGCTCAGGATAGTACGCGCCGACGTGCCGGTTGGCTGCTATTTGTCCGGCGGGCTCGACAGCTCACTGGTCGCCACGCTGGGGAGACGCTTCGCGGGCGAGCGCTTCCAGACTTTCTCGCTGCGTTTTGCCGACGCCGAATATGATGAGACGCATTTCCAGCGCCTGGTTGCCGGCGTGGCCGGCAGCGACCATCATGAGGTGGTTGTTTCGCGCAGCGATATCGCTGGCATCTTCCCTGAGGTTATCTACCATGCCGAGCGGCCAATCCTAAGAACCGCGCCGGCGCCGCTGTTCCTGCTCTCGAGACTGGTGCGCCAGCATGGCATCAAGGTCGTGCTGACCGGCGAAGGGGCCGACGAAATGTTCGCCGGCTACGATTTGTTCCGCGAAGGCAAGGTCCGCCGCTTCTGGGGACGCCAGCCCGCCTCGAAGCGACGCTCCCGTTTGCTGGAGCGCCTCTATCCCTATCTCAGCCGCTCGCCGGTACAGCAGCAAGCTATGGCACGCCAGTTCTTCGGGCGCGACATCCACGCCTGTGGTGCGCCTGGTTTTGCGCATGGCACGCGCTGGCGTACCACAAGCGCCATCAAGCGGCTGTTTTCGCCAGACATGCGCGCCCAAACGGAGCGCCATAACGCCGTGTCCGAGCTGCTTGCCCGCCTGCCGTCGGAGTTTTCGCGATGGGGCTCTCTTGCGCAGGACCAGTATATCGAGATCCAGACGCTGATGTCGGGCTACCTGCTGTCCTCACAAGGGGACAGGATGCTCATGGCTCATTCCGTCGAGGGGCGCTTCCCGTTCCTCGACCATGAACTCGTGAGGCTCGCGAATTCGCTTCCGGCCGCCTACAAGCTGCGCGTGCTCGACGAAAAGCATGTGCTGAAACGTGTAGCGCAACCGATCGTGCCGTCGGAAATCGTCACCCGCAAGAAACAGCCTTACCGGGCCCCCAACGCGCTTTGCTTCGTCGCAGATGGCGCTCCGGTCTACATTCGCGAAGCACTTTCGGAGGCGGCGCTGCGCGAAGCGAACGTCTTCGATCCCAAATCGGTTACCCGGCTCCTGAGCAAGTGCCAAGCCAGCGCCGGCGGCGGCGACCTGTCCAACTCCGACAATATGGCGCTGGTCGGAGTGCTGTCGACGCAGCTTCTCCATCGGCAATTTATCGCGAGCCGTCCAAGTGGGGCTCGCACGCTCAAGCTCAGCATCGATATCGACCGCGAGCATCGTGAAGAGGTGCTCGCATGATGCATGGCGCCGTACCCCTCCTGCACGACTATCTCACCAACTCTGCCAGCCGGCTCGGCGCCAAGGTGGCCCTGGTGTGCGGCAATCAACGTGTCACCTATGGCGATCTCGACATGCGCTCGAACGCCATAGCGCACCATTTGACCGAGGCTGGAATTGCGCGTGGCGATCGAGTGGTGATCTTCGCCGACAACACTGTCGAGGCCGTCGTCGCTTTCTGGGCGGTGCTCAAGGCCAACGCCGTGGTGTGCATCGTCAATCCGCTCACCAAAAGCGACAAGCTCGATTATTTGCTCAACGATTGCCGCCCGACGGCACTGATCACCGACAAACACCTGCACTCGATTTTCAGGGATCCGGCGCGGAATTGCCCATCGTTGCGCCGCATGATCGTCTCCGGGCCGATCGAACGCAACGACCTGCAAGAACTTCCGCATGCTGTGCGCTGGGATACTGCGGTCGCGGCAGCCCGCAGCACGCCGCCCGCGCGCCGCTGCATCGACATCGATCTCGCTGCGATCATTTATACGTCCGGCTCGACGGGCGAGCCCAAGGGCGTGATGCTGACGCATCGAAACATGATCGCCGCATGCGCCTCGATTTCCTCGTACCTGGCGCTTGCCGAAGACGAGGTGATCCTCAATGTCCTGCCGCTCGCCTTCGACTACGGTCTTTACCAGATGATCATGGCGTTCGGCGCGGGCGCCCGGCTGGTGCTTGAGCGCTCGTTCGCCTTCCCGGCGCAGATCCTTGGGCTGATCAAGCAAGAAAGGGTGACGGGCTTTCCCGGCGTACCGACCATCTTTGCCGCACTCGGGGAGCTCAAGTCTCTGAGGGATCAGGATTTTTCGAGCATTCGCTATGTCACCAACACTGCGGCCGCCCTGCCGCTCAAGCACATTCTCCTGCTGCAGGAGCTGTTTTCTGGCGCCCGTATCTATTCGATGTACGGCCTTACCGAATGCAAGCGCTGCACCTACCTGCCGCCGGACGATCTGGAGCGAAAGCCGTTGAGCGTCGGCATCGCCATCCCCAACACGGAAATGTGGATTGTCGACGAGCATGACAGGCGGGTCGGACCCGGCGTCGTTGGTCAGCTCGTCATCCGCGGAGCGACGGTGATGAAGGGCTATTGGGGCAAGCCGGAGGCGACAGCCAGAAAGCTCAAACCCGGACCGCTGCCGGGTGAGCAGGTCCTGTACACCGGCGACTACTGCCGGATGGACGCCGAGGGCTATCTCTACTTTGTCGGTCGCGGCGACGAGATCATAAAATCGCGCGGAGAGAAGATAGCGCCGAAGGAGGTGGAAAACGCGTTGATGAACATTGCCGGCGTACGGGAAGCCGCGGTCATCGGCGTTCCGGACGAGCTGCTCGGGCAAGCAGTGAAGGCGTTTGTCGTGATGGAGCAGGGAAGCATGCTCGGCGAAAAGCAGTTGCAGAAAGAGTGCCAGAGACGGCTGGAAAACTTCATGGTTCCGAAGTCCATCGTCATCGTACCCAGTCTGCCGATGACCGACACGGGCAAACTCAAAAAAACGGCCCTGTCATGAGTCGGCACCAAAGCGAAGTTGATCAGCATTCATCTTTTGTACCGGAGGCGAAATCAATGTTATCTACCAAGGATAGAACCGATACCTTCAGTGAACAAATTCGCGCTTTCCTGGCCTCGAATTTCTATATAGCCGATCCGGACAGTCTGGAGAGCGACACCTCGCTTCTCGACCAGGGCATCGTGGACTCGACGGGGGTGCTCGAGGTTATCGGCTTCATCGAGGAGACCTTCGGCATCACGGTCGAAGACAGCGAGCTGCTGCCCGAGAACCTCGATTCCATCCAGGGAATTGCGCGATACGTTATGCGCAAGAGAAACTGATTGCCGAAAGCCCGCAGCTCTGTTTCAAATCCCCGGCTGTTTTAAGCCGCGACAGCGCGTCTGAAGCCTGCCGCGACTGTGGCGCTTATGCCTGCGCCTTTGTATGTGCCACAACCACCCGGCCCTCGCCGGCTGGATTGGTGACTGACCGGATACTCTCATAGACCTTGGAACGCTCGAGCAAACTCATGACCTGCCGGTCCTGGCCAAGGCCGACCTCGAAAAGCAGGATGCCTCCGCGCCGCAAATAACGCGGCGCCTCCTTGAGCACCCGCATGTGGATGCTCAGGCCGTAGGGGCCGGCTGCGAATGCTTCACGCGGCTCGAGTTCGACCAGATGCGAACGGTCGCCCTCGAGCCGTTTTTCCGAAATGTAGGGCGGGTTGCAAACGACCACATCGATCGTGCCGTCAAGCTCCAGGCCGGAGAAGGCGCTGAACAAGTCGCCCTGAAGCACCGTTACCCGCTCCTCCAAATCAAGATGGATGACGTTGCGGCGCGCGACCTGCACGCATCCGTCGGTAAGATCGCTTGCCCACACGCGCGCGGTGGGGGCGTGGTGCGCGATGGCGCACGCCAGATTGCCCGCCCCACAGCACATGTCGACAACGCGAGGTACCGGCAAGTTCAGTTGGCTCAGAACATCGAGAGCGGCGTTGCCGAGCAGTTCCGTTTCCGGTCGAGGAACAAGCGCACCGGGCGAGACGAGCAGCTGCAGTCCCATGAAGGTGCTGCGGCCCCTGCCATAGGCATCGGCGACATTGATCTCTTCGCTCACGACACTCGCCTCCCGTTTTATCCGGCGTTGGTGGCCGACAATGGCGCACCGATAAAGTGTATCTTAAAACCGCTTAACTCTCGATCGACAAAATCAAAACCCAATCCCGCCTCAGACGCTTTGAAGCCCTGATGCTACAAAGATGACCATAAGCTTCTGCGCCGTGTCATGATTAGGAATATCTCCTTACTCGAGCCGGTTATCCCCAGGCTGGCGAGCCAGTTGCCGAATTCTCAGCCTGGCGTCACGATTTTGCTACATTTTAATCAAAGAAGGCACATATGTAAGCAATTCGTAATGTTCCAGCAGCGGGGCGGAGCTGCTGCTTCCCGGAAGGTTAAAGTTTGTCCCTCATCGAAAGAATCGACGAGATTGCGCGGCAATTTCGCGTCAACGAGCGCGCATCATGAAGTCGACCAAAGAGCGCTCGCTCGATCTACGCTCCGCAATGTTTGGCTGTGTGCACGGCCTCGTCGGCGTAGGCGTTTTCTCCGCATTGATAAATATCCTCGCCTTGACCGGCTCCGTCTACATGCTCCAGGTCTACGACCGCGTGCTGCCTTCGCAGAGCGTGCCGACTCTTATCGGATTTACCGTCGGGATGCTGGGACTTTACGCGGCCTATGGGCTCCTCGATTTCGTGAGGCTTCGCCTGTTGGTCCGCATCGGCAGCCGCCTGCATAAAAATCTGCAGCAAAAGGCGTTTGCAGCCTCGCTTTCCCTGCCCCTCGTCGCCGGGCCGGACGCGAACCGGGTACACCCGCTTCGTGATCTGGACCAGCTACGTGGCTTTCTTTCCGGGCTGGGGCCGACGGTCTTATTCGATGCTCCCTGGATACCATTTTATATGGTGGTCATCTATCTGCTGCACCCCGCCCTTGGCGTGCTGGCAACGCTCGGTGCATGCGCCGTTGTTTTTTTGACGGTGGTTGCCGAGATCATCGGCCGCAAACCTGCGGCTCGTGCATCTGAAACGCTCGTCGCGCAGCGGCTGCTGGCCGATTCCGGCCGCCGCAATGCAGAGGTCGTTCAGGCGATGGGCCTGTCTGCTCCGCTTAGCCGGCGCTGGAACGAGGTCAGTCATCTTTATCTGAAGAACCAGGAACGGCTTTCAGACGTCGTCGGCGCAGCAAGCTCACTGTCGAAGACACTGCGAATGGCCTTGCAATCATGTGTGCTGGGGCTTGGTGCCTACCTTGTGATCGGGGGCGAGGCCTCGCCCGGCGTGATCATTGCATCGTCCATTTTGCTGGGCCGCTCACTAGCGCCGGTCGATGTGGCCATCGCAAACTGGAGAGGGTTTCTGGCAACCCGCAAGAGCTATTCCGAGCTGGCGGCAGCGCTGGATGCCTTTGTTAGCCAGCAAGAGACAATGGAACTGCCGCGCCCAAAGGCGGAGCTTGCGGTCGAAGATTTGACTGTCGCGCCACCAAGCCTGCAGAAGCCAACCATCTTCAATGTAAGCTTCCGCTTGGCAAGAGGCGCAGGGTTGGCGGTCGTCGGCCCGAGCGGCTCCGGCAAGACCACGCTCGTGCGCGCTTTGGTCGGGGCGTGGAAGCCGCTTCGTGGCACGGTAAGATTGGACGGCGCCTCGCTCGATCAGTGGAACTCAGAACTGCTCGGCATTCATATTGGCTACCTGCCACAGGACGTTGAGCTGTTCGACGGGACGATCGCCGATAACATTTCGAGGTTCGGCGGCAAAAGCGACGCAAAAGGCGTGCTGGCAGCTGCCAAGGCTGCGGGCGTGGACAAGATAATCATGCGTCTTCCGCAGGGTTTTCAAACACGCATCGGAGAAGGCGGCGCGGCCCTTTCGGCTGGGCAGAGGCAGCTCGTCGGGCTTGCCAGGGCACTTTACGGCGATCCCTTCCTCGTCGTTCTTGACGAACCAAATTCCAATCTGGACGCAGACGGCGATGCTGCTTTGGCCGGCGCAATCCTGGCTGTGCGTCAGCGCGGCGGTATCGTGATCGTCGTTGCGCATCGCCCCTCCGCTCTCGTCAACATCGATCAGGTACTCGTCCTGTCGAACGGGATGCTCCATTCGTTCGGCTCGCGCGAAGACGTTCTGGCAAATGTGGTCCGGCCCTTCCCGCGTCCGGACAAGCCAAACATTGTCGTTCCGCTGCAGCACGGTGCAAGCGGGCATGCGTGAGGTATTGCTTAGTGTCTAACGTGACCATGTCGTCATATGCTGCGGTTGGCGGCGAAGGCCAGCCGACCGGGGCGAAGCCGGAGTCGGATGGCATTCGAGCCAATCTACCCTGGGGTAATCTGGTCCGGAGCCTGGCAACAAATTGTCGTTCCGCCGCGCAAAGGTGCGGCCGAGCATATGCGAGGTATCGCTCCACTGTTACCGTGTCGTCATACGTCGCCGCCGGCGGTGAGAGCCGTTCGTTGGAGACGAAGCCAGATCCGGATGGCATCCGGGCCAATCTGCTCCTGGGCCTGGCAACCAGCTTGCTGTTGGTCTTTGGCGGAGGGCTCTGGTTGGGATTGACCAAGATTGCCGGCGCGGTGATTGCGCCTGCGACTGTGGTGGTCGAAAGCAACATAAAAAAAGTGCAGCATCAAACCGGCGGCACCATCGGCGGAATCTTCGCGCAGGACGGCGATCATGTGAAGGCCGGCGACGTGTTGGTCAGGCTGGACAACACCTTGACCCGAGCAAACCTGCAGATAATCACCGAGGACCTCAATCGCGCCACCATTCGTCTGGCCCGACTGGAGGCCGAGCGCCAGGGTCTGCCGGAAATGCAGATCCCGCCCGACCTTCGCGCTCAAATGGGTGATCCGCAAGTGGCGGCACTTGTCAGTGGCGAGCGTGCCTTGTTTGAAAGCCGTGCTGCGGCGCTGGCTGGCCAGAAAGCCCAATTGCAAAGCCGCTCGAAGCAGCTGGAACGTCAGATCGATGGCCTCAAATCGCAGCAGTCTGCGACGGACGAGTCTCTGGATCTGCTGACCAAGAACCTTGCAGATGTCGAATCTCTCTATGCAAAGAAGTTGGTGTCCAAGGAGAGGTTGAGCAATGTCAGCCTGGAGAAGACCCGGACTCGCGGCGAATCGGGACGCCTTGTCGCGGCGATAGCGGAGGTACAGGCTCACATCAGTGAAACGGACCTGCAGGTGCTTCAGCTCGACGAACAAATGCGGAGCGACGTGACCAACGAACTTCGCGAAACGGAAGCCAAGCAGACCGAACTCAGTGAGCGCAAGGTGGTGGCCGAAGACGAACTCGGCAGGACAGACATTCGTGCCCCGCAGTCGGGCACGGTACAAGAATCCTCGGTCCACACCGTCGGAGGCGTAATTGGCGCCGGAGAGGTGCTCATGATGATTGTGCCCGATTCCGACAACCTTGTCGTCGACGCTTCCATTCCTCCGTCGCGTATCGATGAGATTCATCCCGGACAGCAGGTATCGATCCGCTTTCCGGCGTTCGACGCCGGCACCACACCTGCTTGCGAAGGCTCGGTCAAGCGCGTCTCAGCGGATCTGATCAAGGATCAGCAACGCCAGCTTTCCTATTTTTCGGCTCGCATCGACGTCGAGAATGAAGCGACCTGCCTGACTGGAGAGAAAATACTCAAACCCGGCATGCCCGCCGAAGTCCACATAAGAACCGACGAGCGCAGTGTCTGGTCCTACTTGATGAAGCCTCTTACCGACCAGTTCTCCAGGGCCTTCAGGCAGTAAGGAGGCTGCCACACTCTCAACCGGCAGCCCGGCCGATTCATCGGGTCGCCGCGTTTTCGAGAGCGCTGCTGAACCTGACCTCGATCGTGTCTCCCGGCATGACCTCGGTGTCTTCTTGGACAAGCTGTTTCCGCCATTCTTCGCCGAGCTTGCGAATGATCGTTACCTCGGCCTGGATCCTTTCGCCGGCAACCGGCAACGGCAGGGCGGCCGCTCCCGTGGGCTGCAACTTCTGGCTGGCGGCGCGAAGTCTTGCGCTGACGTCGGCAAGGCGCACGTTGGTATCCTTCAGCTCGGTCAACAGACCGATCCTTCTTTGGTTGTCATTGCGTTCGCGCTGTCTGGCAAAATCGTCCTGCTGACGTCGTGCTCTCATAAGTTCAACCGAGGTTTCGAGTGCCCGGCTGGAAGAGAGCACCAAAGCGCGCCGGACGTCGGCGAGCCGGGTATTGGTTAGATTTCCCGACTCAAACGCTTTCCTTACGCGCGCCAGTTCGTCTTCGTCCGCCTTCACCCCATCCGCTTCGGCCCGCTCGCGCTCGAGCAAGGTCTCGGTTTGCGCTGCAGCATCCTTGCCACTTTTGTCGAGAAAGCTCTGCTCTTTCTGGAAATTGTCCAACGAGAGCTTCAGCCCTTCTGCTTCGGCCTGCGCGATCGCCGACGCAAAACCTGCCGACAACGGCGACCCTTGTGGTGGCTGCATGTCGAAAGTCGACTTACCCTGAAGTTCGGCGCGCAGACGGGCGCTGTGAAAATAGTCTCTCGTGTATTCCCCCCAAAGCGACTCATAATCGCGCCGCAGATCCACCGGATCGGGGCCAACCTGGTTTGCCCGGGACCGCAAAAGGCTGAAGCCACCTGACACCGCAATCGCCTGCCGCACGGTCATCAGCGGGCGATAGGCCTGCTGTCCGGGAGTGAGCACGTCGCCAGTCACATAGATCGGCCTGTACTCTGCAACCACGGCGGTCACGTCTGTCGGCTTGATGACGATCATTTGCTCCCGCCCGTCAGGCAGCCGCTGGTGGAATATCTTGGTTGGCAAGATCGTCTGCATGCGTGTCTGCAGTTCGGCCGGAGTCAGGCCGCCAACCGAAACCATCCCGACTTCGGGAAGCGCGATCGTGCCGTCCATCTGGACCACCGCACGTTGCGTTCGCTCAGAGATGGAGGCAATTCCTATCTCGACGGTATCGCCGGCGGAAAGTCGATAAGCAACCCGTGCTTCCGCCGCAGCGGCCGTTTCCATCGCGGCTAGCATGCCGAGCACGACAAGAAGGATTCGATTAACGAGGACCATTGGCGGCAATCTCCTTCTGGTTCGACCGCGACTCTTCCGGCCAATCGAGACGGGTGATGAATTCGTAGACTGGCCCGCCAGGCACGCCCCAGTTGCTCGACCAGATCACCTGTGAGCCGTCGGGGGACGGCGAGGCATGGGTTTCGCTCCAATAGTCGGACGGGACGTTGTGGGTTTGCGTGACTCGTCGAACCTCACCGCTGCCGTCGAGGCGCAGCGCGATCACCTCTCGCGCATATGGCGCCCAGTCGCGATTGGCAGATATCTCATCGGGATTGCCGCCATAGCTCACGAACACCCAGCCGCTCCTGTCCAGTGCCCGCGCGGACGCATGCTCCGCTTCGCCAAATTTCATAAGCGAGGTGACCTTCCCGTCAATCAGTCTCCTTTTGATGACGTGATATTTGTCAGGGTCGGATTTGCTGATGCCCACGAAAACTTCGCTACCGTCATCATCGACCGTCATATCGCCATGGCCGGGCCGATGATGGTCCGTCCACCTCTGCCGCAACGTCCCGTCGACGGAGAAAATAGCTCGCTGTTCTGTGTCTTCGTTCACGTTCTGAAAGCACAGGATGTTCGCTCCCAGCGGGGAGATCGAGCAGGCGCTGACCGTTCCGGCAAGCTGGGCAAGATCGATGTCAGGAAATTTCCGGCGCTGCTTGAGATCATAGGCAAAGGCAACCATCGCACCATCCCCACGGATCGCGCGCACTGCTATGCGGTCGCCGTCGCGGCTAGGATTGCCTTTGGACGGACCGAACTGAAGATCATGGTAATTCGGCGACACGAACAGCACGTCTTCGCGATTGGTCCGTGGCGCCCAGGTCGAAATTTTCCGGTCCTGAACGCAAATCATCAGATCGGGATTTTGCGGATGCCATTCGCATTCAGCCGATCGAGCGCGACGGAAAAGCGGGACATAGGTGTGCCCGTCGAAAAAGCACATGCCATTGCAGCCGTTGGTGATGACGAGGAGGCTCTGGTCTGAATTCCATGCCTGGGAGCTGGAATAACGGTGGCTGCAAAATTTCTTCTCGCATACGACGCCATTGCCAAGAGCGCCAGGCTTGGTGATGCGCATGAAAACTGTCCCGAAGGCTGGATCCGTCGCGGGTTGGAGATAATCGGGCAGATCCATCATCACTGGCGCGACAAACTGTGTCGGCGCGCTGTCTTGCCGGCCGCTGGCCGTGGACAAATCCAACGACAAGGCAGCCGCAATCAACAGCGGAGCCAACCCACGCGGGCGAAAGGTCATGTCATGTAGCCCATTTCGTGTCGCACCCGGCCTTCGCTGAGGCGCCCTTGCCACCATCCGATGGTCCGCTCCAAGCCTTCGCGCAGGCTGGTCTGGGCGCGCCATCCAGTCTTGCTTTCGAGGAGCGAAGAATCGGCCAGCAAGGCACGCACCTCGGAATTCTGCGGCCGCAGCCGGCGCTCGTCGCGGTGAATTGGTTTCTTGCAGCCACTCAACTCGATCACCAGATCCAATATGTCCGAGATCGTCACAGCGCGCTGGCTTCCGGCGTTGTAGGCATGGCCAAATTCGAGCTCGGCCGAACCTGCGGTCAAAAACGCCGCCGCGGTGTCTTCCACGAAAGTAAGGTCGCGGATCGGGCTTGTGTCTCCCACCATGATCGCAGGGCATTTTTTATCGAGAGCCTGACGTATGATGGTCGGTACGATGGCCCGCTCACTTTGGCGTGGGCCGTACGTATTGAAGGGCCGCATGATAACCACGGGAATGTCGAACGATCTGGCGTAGGACTCCGCCATCATGTCCGCACCGATCTTGGATGCCGAATACGGTGACTGTCCCTGCAATGGGTGGGACTCGCTGATAGGCATTGTCAGCGCGGTGCCATAAACCTCGCTTGTCGAGGTGTGCACCACACGCTCTGTCTCCCATTGGCGCGCCGCTTCGAGGACGTTGACCGTGCCCAGGATGTTGGTTTCCACATAGGACTGGGCGGCGGCATACGAATACGGGATAGCGATCAGTGCGGCGAGATGAAACACGACCGCCTGGCCGCGCACGATCCGATTAACGAACGCGCTGTCGCGAACATCGCCGCGGATGAGGTTCAACTGGCTTCGTATAGTGTCCGGTAAATCGTCCAGCCAGCCGTGGCTGTCGAAGGAATTGTAGAGAGCCACCGCGGTGACGTCGGCACCGCTGCGGACGAGCGCCTCGGTGAGATGCGAACCGATGAACCCATCGGCACCCGTAACCAGAACTTTCCTGCCCTTGTATGCCATGACCCAAGCGTTCCCCCTATGACGTGAGGCACTGACTTTGCAAATCCACGAGAGCGCCGATGTCCCATCTGCTCTCAAGTTTCGATCGGCGGCGGCGAAACGACGCCAAGCACCGCCAGCAGGCCGCGCACCATCCAGACGACATCGGAGACGATCGTGCGTTGCGGATAATAGGAAAGGTCAAGCCTGGCTTTGGCCGGAAACAAGACCTCACGGTAGAACAGTAACGGGTCCACGGATCGCGGATAAAAATGCGCTTCATTCCGGAAGAGAACCTGGGCTGGACCAAGCAAGCCTGGCTTGTATTGTAAAATACCCTCGAAGCCCCCGCGAAAACAATCGGCGAAGACAAGGCTCTCCGGGCGCGGCCCGACGATTGCCATCTCGCCCCTGAAGACGTTCCAAAGCTGCGGCAGCTCGTCGAACTTGGTGACGGCGAGGAACCGTCCTACCGGCGTCATGCGGCTGTCATCGGCCATGGTCAGCGCCAAGCCACCGGGATCGCATTTTACGCTGAACTTGCGGAACTTGTACATGCGGAATGGGCGAGCACCGGCCCCGACGCGGGTCTGCGTAAAGAAGATGGGCCGACCGCCTTCCAGCAGCAGCGCCACGGCAATCAGCAACATCAGCGGAGCAAAGACGATCGCCGCGGCCGCAGCAATGACGAGATCAATTGCTCGTCTCACAGTCCCATGGGCGGCACTTGAGACGTTAGGCCGGTGAATGGCTACGTCCAGGGCATTCATGCGGCTGTTCCTGTCTGAGCGCAACCGCTAACCGCTGCGGCAAGAGCGACAACCACCGTTTCGACCAAAGGTGCCGTGACCTGCGGATGCAGCGGTACCGTCAGCTCGCGCTGCGCGAAATCTTCGGTGCGCGGCAAATGAGTATCGGGGATAAGCTCACGATAGAGCGTCATCTGGTGCACCGGCGGGTAGTGGATAGTGGTTTGTATCCCTTGCGCGCGCAGTGCGTCGATGACGTCTTGCCTGTCGGCGTAACGTGGCAAAAGGATAGGCATGATGTGGTAGGCCGACGTCCGCGGCTCGTGGAACGGGATGGTCACGGCCGGACAATGCTTGGCTATGAGACGGCGATACAGCATGACCAGGATACGCCTGATCTCATTCCACTCCTGCAAATTTTGCAGCTGGACGAGTCCGATCGCAGCCCGCAATTCATCCATGCGATAGTTGAATCCGAGCATGGTGACATCATACTGAGGGGTGCGGCTGTTCAGCCTTTGACGTGTCCCGGTGGTCATCCCATGTCCACGCGCCTGGCGGATTGTCTCGAGCAGACCGGCATCCCTGGCGATCACAGCCCCGCCTTCCGCCGTGGTCATGTTCTTGTTGCCGTAGAAGCTGAAGGCGGCCGCGGCACCAAATGTCCCCACCTCCTTCAAGCCCGGCGCATGCGCCGCGTCCTCGACGATATGCAGCCCCCGGGCACGGGCGAACCTCTGCCATTGTTCCCGATCGGCGAGGTAGCCGGCGAAATGGACGAGAATGATTGCCTTGGTGCGGGTCGTGCATTTCGCTTCGGCTTCCACGATCGACATCAGCGGCACGTCGGCTGACTCGATGTCCACGAAGACCGGTGTCGCACCGACATAGAGGACCGCATTTGCGGTCGCCACGAAAGTCAAGGATGGCACCAGCACCTCGTCGCCCGGTCCGATGCCAAGTGCGTGCAAAATGAGATGAAGCGCTGCCGTACAAGAACCGACCGCGACGCAATCCTCCGCACCATGGACGTCGGCAAAAGCTTGTTCGAAGGCTCGTACCTGCTCCCCCATTGTCAGCCAGCCGCTGTCGATGACCTTGGTCAAAGCAGTCTTTTCCGGCACACCCAGGATCGGGGCACTGACCAAGAGCATCACAACCTCCTAGACTGATAATTGTGGGAACCGAGCTCGTGACTTCATCATGCAGCCGTCGCGGTGACCTCGATCGAGGCCGATTGGTCTTCCCAGGAAATGGTCTGTGCGTTCTGGAAGTCGTCGACGCGCCCGATATCGAGCCAGAGACCCTCATGCTTGTACACGTGCACGGTTGTGCCGTTCTGCATCATCTGCAGCATCAGGTCGTCGAACCCAAAGGGTATGCCGGATGGGATAAACTGCAGAACGTCCGGGTTCATGCAGTAAATTCCCATGCTGACCAGATGCGAGAGGGTCGGCTTCTCGCGAAAGACCTGCACGGTATTGTCGACTTCGTCGATGACGCCGAAATCCATCTTGATCAGACGACAGGCTGTTGCGATCGTCACCGGATCGGTGTGCTTACGGTGCGCTGCTACAAATCGACTGAGGCTTAGATCCGTAAGGACGTCGCCATTGAGAACGATAAACGGCTCCGTCAGTTCATCCCTGATCAAAGACAGTGGCCCGATGGTGCCAAGCGGCTCCATCTCCTGCGTATATCGAATTTTCAGGTTCCACTGCGAGCCATCTCCACACACGGTGCGGATCAAGTGGCCGAGATACCCGGTTGTAATATAGACTTCCTGAATACCGTTGCGTCGCAACCATTTCAGAAGCATCTCGAGAACCGGCCGTGCGCCGATCGGCATGAGCGGCTTCGGCAAGACCGAAGTGAAGGGGCGGAGGCGTGTTCCCATTCCTCCACATTGAATCACCGCTTTCATCCTGGTCCTCCCTTGTTCATTCGGCCTGAACGCTATCGTCACGGGCCGGCTATCCTGCCTTGGTCAGCACCCGGGAAACACGTTCTTTGCCCCTCCGAAGAACCGGTGAGATTTCCCGCAGAAGACCGGTGAGATTTCCCCACCGATCCCTGATCCGGACATTGCATCTGGATGGTATGTGGCCGTCGGGGTGGATGTCGTCGTGCATTCGAATGGTAACAATTCGGCCGTTTTGCTGTTCTATATCTTTGGATCTATGGCAGTGCTGAATGACCAGCCGGTCTGTCAGCTTTCCAAAAGGTCAGAACGTATGTTCGACGACGTTCGGCGGGTTCGCTCACAAGGGGCAAAAAAAAGAGGAGCGTTTCCCGTTATTTAAGATTATATTAGAAATTCGGCGTTTGTGGTGTTGGGGGTGCCGCGGCGTCGGCTGGATGAATCGACGAGTGAATGGCTACGACTTCAGGCCCATCACCGTTCAATCCATTCAGATACGCGTTGGGGTAGTTCAATGTATCGAATCGTCATCGCCGACGATCACGGCTTGTATCGTCGCGGCTTGCGATTGGCACTGACCGCAGGCATTCCAGGTGTAGAGATATTTGAAGCGTCTTGTTTCGACGCGGTGCTCAGTTTGCTGGCGGAGCAATCGTTCGTGGATCTCGCGATCCTGGATCTGAATATGCCAGGCCTGTTCAATCAAGAAGTGCTCGGCGGGATCCTGTCCGCCTATCCGGATACGCGATTTGCGATCGTTTCCGGAAACGATTCACGCTCGGAAATACTCACGGCTCTGTCGATCGGGCTTCACGGTTACATCGTAAAGTCGCAGACGGACGAAGAGGTTGTTTTGGCCGTCAATGAAATCCTCTCCGGGCGCATCTATGTTCCCGCACTTCTGTCACGCTCGGGTGCAACGCAAGCAACCCACGCGCATACCCACTCCGAGAAGGGCCCACAGCGACGTACCGCTGGCGTCAACCTTGGCAGGCTGACCTCGAGGCAAAAGGAAGTCCTCAAGCTGATGGCGGAAGGCTATTCAAACAAGGAAATTGCGCGCGATCTGGAAATCGCGGAGGCGACCACGAAAATCCACGCTGCTGCGGTTCTGCGTGAATTGGGGGTACGCAATCGGACCGAGGCTGCCGTTATGCTGAAGACTTGGCTTTCGAGACATGCCAGCTAGAGCGCCGCGCGTCCTTTTGGACGTGCAACGGCATCCCATGACTCCTCACGCATATTACTGCATATCCCAAAGCCACGGCGCAGCTTTGGGCCAACGACATTCTTGGAAAGAACACTGCCCATCTCAAAGGCCGCTCAGCGCCACCCGCCTTTAGATATCTGCTTCCGATTGTAGCACTGCACTACAATCCGATTTCCTTGCGCGACAGCCGCAGCGAATACCGCAACCCTTGGTCCGATATTTCCAGCCTGGGAGAGTGACCGACAAGCGGCGCTCCATCCACTCCGATTATCATGGAACCGAAGCCATGACGGACTACACTTGAGGTCCGCCGCCGCCCCGATTCCACCCACTCGAACACGACATCGCTGCCTGTGTCTTCAGCTGCGAACGTCCAGCTTACGTCGATCCGGCCTTTTGAATCGCCAAGCGCTCCGTATTTCATGGAATTGGTGGCAAGCTCGTGAACGATCATTGCAAAACTCTCGGCGGCGCCTCCCGATATCGCCACGGACGGACCGCTGACCGATATGGCGCGTGTCCCCATATAAGGGTGCAACTCTTGCGCAACGAGATCGTTTATCGCCCCCGATACGCTGCCGTTGCGTGAAAGAAGCAAATGGGTTGCCTCGAGCGCGCGTATCCGATCGATCAGCATTTCCTTGTATTTGGCGACGTTGTTTCCGGGAACATCGACCATCTTCACGAGCGCCGTGATCACCGCGAAAACATTGCCGAATCTATGACGCTGTTCGAGCATGATGCGCTCCCGCTTCTTTGCCGCGGCACGCAGCAGCGTGGTTTGTCGTCTCTCGCTCAGATCGGCAGCCACTCCAAGCCGCTGTCCACCATCATCATGTCTTTCCTCCCTTCCGCGCAGCGCAACCCAGCGGATATGTCCGTCCGGTCGGCGGACACGTATCTCAACATCGTAATTCGTGACCGATGGTGCGGCCTTTCTCGATGCCGCCAGCTTTGGCCAGTCCGCCGGATGGACGACAGCTGACAGTTCCTCCAAACTGCGGCTATTGGCCTGGGCCAGGCCGAGAATGTCCCAGAACGTGTCCGAGCCCGTGACTGTCCCGTCTTTAAGGTCGATGCGCCACGTGCCCAAGCGTCCAGCAGACAGAGCGAGGTCCAGCCATTCCTTCTGAGCCCGAAGCGCTTCGTGAACAGCGCGTCGTTCCGAAATATCGTCGACCACCACGAAGATGCTCTCCGAGAGTCCCCCCTTGGGCACGGACGAAGAAAGCGTTAGCCGAGCCCAGAATGCCATACCGTCCTTTCTTAACAGACGGACCTCGGAAACGAACGAAGAGATGTCATTGCCCAGCCTTGCCAACAATTGCGCCAAGGTATGCCGGTCGTTCGGATGGGCGAGCGTATCGAGCCGCAATTGGGCAAGCTCCTCCTCCTTGTACCCGGTCATCTCGCAAAGGCGTTTGTTGGACTGAAGCAACTCACCTTTCTCGTTGGTGTTCGCGAATCCCAGGGCAGCACGTTCGAAGGCCCAACGATAGCGGCTTTCTGTCGCTTCGACGGCAGCTAGCCTGGCCTCCGCGACTTCCAGCAACTCACGCAAGTCCTGCCGAAGGCGATGGAACGTCATGGCAATTACCCCGCCCGAAACCAGAAGCAGGATTGCGCGTGCCCAATCTCCATTTGAAATGTGATCGTGTCCTCGCGCCCACAGGCCGACAGTCACCATCAGAATGGTCGCAGCAAGCGCTGCCACGCGGTCTTCGAGATAGGCGATAATAATAATAGCCGGAATAAATTCCAGAAAACTGGCGCCTTGCCCAATATAGGCTGACGATTTGATTTCAAATATCAGTGTGGCAGCTAACACCGATGCAGAGGCAATATGAGTTAGCAATCTGCCCGACGGGTTCGAATTCGACCTGCGCGACTGCGAGCTCATGGACACAGACTACAACCTTCTGACTAGCCCGTCGAGACTAGAGCAAAAAACGTACAGCTTAGTACCACTGCCGGATTGCCATACCGCTATCATAGCGCGCATTTTATCGGACGCAGCGGGGCCTAAGAGCTGCCTTAGAACTGTCGGATCATATTAAGTTTTTCAAGGTGGCGATGAACATATTATCCGTCAGCGCATAGAAGACTAGAATCCAGCGACACATAGAAGACTACATGAATCCCGAATACTTATTTCGGGCGTGTGAAACTTTGGGTTAGGGGTAGAAAATGAATCTGATCGATAGACAGGTCAATGCTTCTTCGAGCAATCGGTACATTGCTACGAGGACCAGGTATGATTTTGAAGCGCGGAATACGCGGCCCTCTTCTGGTCACCTTGCCGATCGCGCATCGGATCTATTGGACGCAAGGTTCGGCGAACAAAAAGGCCGCAGTCTGGAATCCATAACCGGCGTGCTTGATCGCATTGGCTGTGGCTATCTCGTGCTGAATCGCGAGAGAAAGGTGGTCGAGTGGAACGCAGCCGCCCAAACCACGCTTGAGCGCCAGGGGGAAGCGGCCGACACTGCGAGCGGGCTTACGACCGCCCTAAGGCGGCTGATCGCAAATGTTCCGGGTCAATTCCTGCCGGGCTCACTATCCTGGGTGGTGATCCGCAGCAGAGGCGACCGTCCGGTGATTCTGAACGAGAACGGCGTTATCGCTCCCGACGGAACGAGCATTGTGGCGTTGCTGGATCGGGATAACAGATCTGGGCCAAATCCTCGCACGTTGCAAAGAATGTTTGGCCTGACGAGCGCAGAAACGCACCTCGCCTTGCGCCTGGCTCAGGGCGACGCTCCTTTGGAGATCGCTCGCAGCTGGCGCCTCAGCCGCACCACGATCCGTTCCCAGCTTGCCTCGCTGTTCGCCAAGACCGAAACAAAACGCCAGGCGGAACTGGTGGCCCTTCTTGGCCGCATTTCGGTCCTGCCGTAGAGGCAGGCCACTGGATACCATCGCCGGACGTCGGCATCCGCCCGGGGATTCAGACGGCGCAAGTTGGAGTGTCATGACTTGGCAGGTCGTGCACCGCATGACGGAAGCCGCAATCCCGGACCGGCCATTCGGTACTGTCGAACGGATTCGAAAGGCGACAAGTTGGACAACGATCTAGGCAGCGAGTCTGTTCTTGCCGCAGCGGAGAAGGTGGAAATCGCTCGATCGCGTTCGGACCGCGCGGTGAAGAGACTGGCACGGACCGGACCGATCGTCGTCACCGGCGCGGCAGGCTTCATTGGTTTTCACGTCGCTTTGCGGCTTTTGCGTCTGGGTGTCGAAGTCATCGGCGTCGACAATTTCTCCCTCTACTACGATCCACGACTCAAGGAAGCGCGATTTGCGCGCCTCTGTACCGAGTCGGGCTTCACTCCGATGCGAATTGATCTGGCGGATGCGGCGCGTGTCCAGTTGCTGTTTTCAGAAGTTCGACCTTCAAACGTTGTGCATCTCGCGGCTCAGGCCGGCGTGCGACATTCACTAGTTGACCCGCATGCCTATCTGCAATCGAACATAATAGCCTTTCTCAACGTTCTTGAGGGCTGTCGGCACTTCGGCGTTAGTCACCTCGTCTATGCCTCTTCGAGCTCCGTCTACGGCTCAAATCGAACCATACCGTTTTCCGAGCATCACGGCGCCGATCATCCTGTCAGTCTGTACGCCGCAACCAAGCGTTCAAACGAATTCATGGCGCACTCATACAGTCACTTGTTCGGCTTACCTATGACTGGACTGCGCTTCTTCACCGTTTATGGCCCCTGGGGCAGGCCCGATATGGCGGTCTATATGTTCACGCGTGCGATTATCGAGGGGAATCCAATCGAAGTAGCCAATGCCGGCCGCGTGTGGCGAGACTTCACCTATATCGACGATATCGCTGAGGGCGTGGTTCGAGCACTTGCTGCACCGCCGCGGCCCGATCCGCATTGGGACCCCTTCACCGCCGATCCTGCTACAAGTTCCGCGCCGCATCGCGTCTACAACATCGGCAACGACTGGCCCGAGGAGATCAACCGGCTCATTTCGATCATCGAGACCGCCCTTGGCTGCCGGGCGCTTCGCGTGGATGTGCCGTTGCCGCCTGGCGACGTTTTAGAGACACGCGCCGACGTCAGCGACCTTCGCAAGGCCGTCGGCTTCGCCCCGACGACGCGGCTTGAGGACGGAGTGCAACGCTTTGTCGAATGGTACCGGGACTTTCATGGAAGGGATGCCGCGACCAGCATACGGCAACAAACGTTGGTGCATGTAGAGGCCACCGTGTGATCCGCGCCTTGTCGGAGCGACGGATCCACGCGTCTGTTATCCTGTCGGGGCTGCTGGTCTGGTCAAAAGATCAGCTGATGCCGCACAGCGTCACGACGACATTTTCCGGTCATCGATGCCCCGCGCGATCCTCGCGCAAATCAGCTTATCGCGGGCAGTTCCAATGAGCGATCTCGATTCGGAGACTGAAGTTGCACTTGGCACGGAGCACAAAGAATTCGCCGCATCCGCGCTCTGCCGAACAATGTCATTCAGATGGATGATGGTGACGTTCGGGCTCCATCGTAAGCTCTATTCGACCGCATTTTGCCTCCTCGGAATCGCGAGCTCATGTCCCAAAGCTACTTTCTGAGATCCAGGACGGTTGCTACGGTCGAGAAAATAATCACCCGTGTTCCTCCAAGCCCGATCGGCGGTATTCTTCGCGCGGCAGGAGGCGTTTCGGCCATGGCGATTGCCGGCCAGCTGACCCTGGTCGCCGCCATTCCCGTTTTGGCCCGGCTCTATTCCCCGGCAGATTTCGGGATCTTCACGATTTACCTGTCGATCGTAAACATCCTCGGTGCGATCGCAGCATTGCGTTTCGAGGCCTCGCTTTATGGGGTCAAGGACAGTGCGCAGGCGTACGTGACCGTTAAGCTCATTCTCCTGGCTGTCTTGGTGACGAGTGTCCTGGCCTTTGGGGCAGGACTGCTGTGGGCGAGCATCGCTCCAGCGCGAGTTGGCCACCTCGCCTGGCTCATTCCACTTGGGATGGGGGGTGCCGGCCTCGTCGAAGCAATGAACTGCTGGAGTCTGCGCGTAGGCCTGCTACGCGACTTCGCCCTCGGCCGCCTGATTTTGCCGGTGACCATGGCCCTGCTGCAACTAACTTTTGGGCTCGCCCATTTCGGAGGCGACGCGATGGTGCATGCTCATATCCTGAGCCAATTCATCTTCATCGGAATCCTCGGCTCTCGGATTCTGAGCAGGAAGGACATAGGCGGCATCGCCCGAGCGCCGTGGCGGACCGTCTTTGCAGTCGCCAGGCGAGAATACAAGTTTCCATTGTTTGACATTCCGTCGGCCCTAGCGAGTTTTGCCATCATCAATCTTCCCGCAATACTCGTTGGTTCGCTGTTTGGCGCCGCTTTTGCCGGCTACCTGGGAGTTGCGTCACGGCTGGTGACTGCACCCGTCACGCTGATCGCCAACCCGCTTAGCAATGTTTTTGTATCTGAGGCGAACAAAACCAGCAGTCGCGCCCATTTGCTCGGCACCGCGCACGGCCTCTTGATGCTTTCAGCCGGCCTCACCGCATTGCCAATATTAGCGCTTGGCCTGGCCGCGCCATATATCGTCGTTCCCCTCTTGGGCGCGCCCTGGGTTCCCGCCGCAGACATTATGACCGCGCTGGCGTTCATGGGTGCCACGCAGGCGTTGTCGACACCGCTTCAAGATGTCCCGGCTCTTCTGCGGCGGCAAGAGGTACGACTTCTCGTCGACGGCGCGCGGACGGCGCTTGTATTTGGCCCGCTACTCGCCGGTGCTGAGGCAGGTTGGGAACCACTCAAAGTCATTTATCTGATGGCGGCCGGCGGCGCCGTCGGGTTTGCACTGAAAACGGCGGCCTCTCTGTATCTTCTCCGCCACTACGTCGAACCATCGGGAGCCGCCATACCAAAGCAGAGTCATCATCTCGAGGGAAAAACACCATGAAGCACTCGCAGCTTGATCAGCTTCTAACGACCGATGTGGTTGACCAACATCATCGCGCTGATGCTTCGCGACTGCGCCCTTTCATTTCAGTTGCCATCCCGACCTTTCGCCGACCGGACACGATCCGCCGGGCGATGGATAGCATTCTGAGTCAAGATTTCGCCAGTTGGGAGCTGGTCGTCAGCGACGACGAGGGCCGAGAGGGAGCGACCTGGGCAATCGTCACCGAGTATGCACGGACCGAGCCTCGCATCCGAATTGTCGAGAACGGTCGGGGCCGGGGTCAGGTCGAGAATACCAACAACGCCATGCTCGCTTGCGTCGGAAAATGGATCAAGCTGCTCCATGACGATGACTGGCTCGCCCCAGGCGCACTCAAGACCTTTGCCGAGGTTTCCACCAAGCATCCCTCGGCTGCATTTATGACCTGTGCCGCGAATATAATTGAAGACGATCGGATGAAATTCCGATTGCCACCGCAAGGGCGACAACGGATCTCCGTCTACTCGAGCCAGCAATGCCTAACGGACCTCTATCTGGTCCGTACGACGCGGAGCCTCGGGATCATCCCGTCGACGCTGTTGATCAACCGCGACGTCATTCACGCGGGTTGCCTGATGCGCGCGCACAATTCTATCCCGGCCGGAGTCGACCAGCTGTTCTTTGTTGACCTGGCATGCCACGGAGACATGGTCGCGATAAATGACGGCTTGATCTTCTACGACGCGACCAATCACCCGAGCATCACTACAACTAAGAATTTTGATGAAGTTGATCAAGTAACTCTTGCCGTCAAAGAGCTTAACTGGAATCTAATTCAGGATCGTAAACACCTCCCTCGCCCCGAGACTTTGTTACGGGCGCTGCGGGTTGCTCGTATTCCCAGCAGATTCCACCAGCAGTCATGGCGAGCGACGATCCAAGATGCCATGCAAATTCTTCGCCCATCAGTTATGAAAATTGCGAGCCAGCACATTCTTACTTACGTGTTCGCCATCCGCCCGAGACTGGGCCGGTTGCGTAGCCAGAGGCGAATTTAGCGTGGCGGCATCATTGAGGCCTGCGTTGGCCGGCTGGCACGCATTCTACACCGTCGAAGGCGGCTTTCCTTCGTCCAGGCTTCGGGGATAGCGAGATGACCATTTGTCCGGCGTGTGGCAGTGTATCAACCGCAAAATTGTTCGAAGTGACAGCAGACGAGGCCTCTCGACATTTCATCAATCCGCGTCAGGACCCCGATCGCTCCCGAAAGTTAACAAGCCACCTGTCGGATCTCTGGGGCCGTAACACTTGCGACATTCGCAAATGCGCAGATTGTGGATTCGGTTTCGCAGATCCGTTCGTCGCCGGCGGCTTTGAGTTTTATAACTTAGCCTGGGCGTACCCTTCTTATCCAACTATGAAATGGGAATATGCAAGAACAATCGAAGAGCTCGCGGGCCTGAATACTGGCGGAAAGACTGCTCTCGAAGTGGGATCGGGGTTTGGGTATTTTCTCGACCGCATCAAGAATAAATTCTTCCATACTTCGGATATTTCTGCCGTCGACTACAACGAAACGGCGCGATCAGTACTGGCGTCAAAAGGCTTCAAGACATTTGCAAATGACTTTCGAGATGGCAGCTTCAATCCCATGAAAGAGGCGTTCGATTTTATTTTCATGTTTCAGGTCTTCGAGCATATGGACCAAGTGGATGAGGTCTTTGCTCGCTTAAAATATCTTCTGAAGGCGGAAGGATCTGTTTTCATTGCCGTGCCAAATGAAAACAGAACGTACTATATGGAGTCTCACGGTTCGCTCGTAGACATGCCACCAAACCACATTGGCCGATGGACGAAAGGAGCCTTCGATGCCATATGTCGGCGGCACGGCTTGCAATTGAGCAAATGCGAGCGCGAGCCGTTCAATCTCGCCAAATTCCTGAAGCAAGACATCGTCCACAGCTTTTTGCGAAAGGGCCAAAAACCAGGTAGTCTGAGTGAGTTCGTTCGGGCCCTGCCGCGAAGCAAAGCGCAACGAATGGCGCAAGGTTTGACCGCCCTTGCGATTTCACCGTCACGCTTGCCGGCATGGGCATACGCCATCAGGAACGCATCTACGATGGGCGGGAGCGCACTCTGGGCGAAAATCGACAAAGTCTCGTCACCTGCGCCACGGATTCATCGCCAAGCCAAGCAGTAATGAGCGGTGCCACGCCGCTTGCAGCGGGAAGGTGATTTTGACACCACCAGGCTGCTGGACCTGCCAAGCAGACGAAGGATGGCATCAGGGGCGTCGCCTCAGGCGTTGCTCCCGAAATTCATGAATGCCCGTCCGGCGGCTCCTGGCCAGTAGGTTCCGTTGTGACACCTCGGCCCCACGCTCCGGACGGATCTCTCCGCGGCAACCCCGGCTACGGGCGAATGGCCCGCGCCGGCAGCCGATCGGCGCGGCGCCTAAAACGGGGATTTTCAACGGGCGGTGGTGGGAAGTAGGCAACAGTAAAAGCCGAGCTCGTCATGCTCCCTCCAGCAAGAGATCAGCGCTGTCCCCAAACCGGTAACCCGCGTGCTTCCTGAGATTAACCTTCGTGAGAACGCTTGCGACGGGAACCGAAGCTGGCGTATCGCCCGCAAGCAAGTCTAGGACGCCTCGCGCGATGCTGCGTCGCGTTTTCGCCCAGCGAATGGCGAAAAGAACCACGTCACCCCAGCCTGTCAGGAGTCTGGCCTCTGGTCCCTCAAGCCCCAGCGGCCCATTTATGATGACCACCCGATAGACCGAGTGCAGTTCATCTTTGAAAGGGGAGCCATCGACACTGGACAGTAAGGGCAGCAGATCCTCCGACGGTGCGAGCGCCATGAAATCGATTCCGATTGCCGACATTCCAGCTATCGCATCACGCAGCGCACAACGGTCATTGATATAGTCTCCAAAAAAATTGTGCGGCTTACGTGCGCTGAATTCCTTCACAAACTCGCCTGTAAGGCGGCGGTCCGTGCGGTCCAGATCAATAAAGAGTACTCGCCCTCCAAGTCTTGTGGCCGCCAAGGCCATGCTCCATGCGAGCTCGGTCTTGCCATCATCCTCACTGCAGGATGTTATCAAGATTATGTTCGAGCAATCCCTCGCCCGCTGGGGCGCTGCAGCGACAAGCAGGGCCGTCACGGCGCGGCTGTATCTTGACTCCTGCTGACCTGAAACCAGCTGCTGCAGTCGCCTCGCGTGCGTTGTGGCAGCCTGGGGTATCAGCCCGAGGCACGGAACTTTGAGCGCGGCTTCAGCTTCGGCCTCTCCGTGCAAGGTGCTATCGAAGCGTTGGCGGACAAGTATGAAGATCCCCCCAATCAGGCCAAACACAACCATGCCGGGCGGAATAAGAAATATTGGCGACAGAGTCGTTGGATTGGTAGGAGGCCACGCCGCTGAGAGAAGCCTGACTCCGGGGGATGGACTTGCGATACGCCGCATCAAGTCTTGTTGCCGGGTCAAAAGGTCGTTGTAACGCTGCGTCAGGATGCCGACCTGGGGCTCGAGAGCGCGCAATCCGGAAAGCCGGCCGGCTGTATCGGCCACAACCGCATCCAGGACGTCCTTACGCTTTTGCAGCACCGCTATTTGGGAGCGATAGATGTTCGTCTCGGCAGCGACGCGGGCGATTTCTTGTTCGATCTCACGATCGATCGCATTTGTGACATCCTCATCTGTTGTGCCGTTGGCCTGGCGTGCCAAGAGATCGGCCAGCACGGGTGATCCGATGGTTTCGGCTACCGCGGCAACCGACGCGCCCCCCTTTCGCAAGTCCTGAATGTGTTGAAGTCGAGATTCCGATGCGGAGAGATCGGCTTTCGACAAGGAGATTTGCTGGGTGAGTTCGACTATCTCCTTGGCGGCATTATCCGCTGCACCTTGGTCGATCGCGCCATGGCTCAGCCGATACCTCTCAAGACGATCGGTCGCTTCTGCGAGACTGTTCTGTGTAGCTGGAAGTCCGGCAACTATCGATTCAAGTTCCAGTCTGTCCGATGCTTGGCTTTTCCTTGCCAGATCGCCAATATACACTTGGACAAAGGTATTGGCGATCAAAGCAGCTCGCGCCGGATCGTGATCGGTGAAGCCGACACTGATGACCCTCGATCGCAGCTCCTGGCCGATCCTTATACCCTTACGGAGTATCTTGAGTTCAGCCGCATCTGGCTCCGCCGGAGTGCTTCGCGGCCAAATTTTGGCCAGCAGATCGGCTGTACCCGAGCGCAACTTCGGCGGCTCGACGCCCGCAGGGTCAGCAGCAGAATTTTCGGTAGCAGCATCAACCTTTCTAGTATTGTTGAGAGCGTCCGTTTTGCGCAGCGCTGCCACCACGCTTCGCAGATGGCCTTGCGACGAGAGCATGGTGATGTGGTCGTCAATGCTGGAATCCAGCACATCTTGAGTAGAGACCGAGCCGCCGGCAGGGGCTGCTCTACTAGGTGCGTCGACGATTACCTGTGCGGTGGCTTCATACAGGGCAGGCCGTGCAAGACCCGCAAGCGCGGCTAATACACCGCCAGTGATGACCATGGCCAGCAGGAACCATTTTTTTCTTGAGAGGGTAATGAGGAGCTGATGGAATGGGGTTTGCGTGTCCATCTGTTCGCGTAAAGGCCGTTTCATGCGCGGAGCGATTTCGCGCGCAGGCACGTGCATTTCGTTAACGTGCGGAAGGTGGATGCGGCTAACTATGGACCCTTCCATCTTAATCTCCTGTAAGTTCGGGCACGCGAGAACCCGTTGCTGTGGGCGATGGCCGCCTTGCCTCGTTGTGCCAGGCCTGGAACATCAAAGCGGGCCACAATTCACGAGAATGGTCGTGCCTGCCGTCAACGTGATCGCGCCAGCACGCATCCACCTCTGCAAGGTCGAAAATCCCGTCTCCGGACAAACGCATATCGGCGACAAGGTCGTTTGCCCAACTCAGCAGCGGGCCTCTCAGCCAGACTGCTATAGGAACATCAAAACCTTGCTTCGGCCGCTCGATCAGCCGCTGCGGAACGTACCGGCGCAACAACTGACGAAGAATCCACTTGCCTTTGCCATTACGAACTTTCGTATTCGTCGGCAGGCGCCAGGCAAATTCGACAACCCGATGATCGAGCAGCGGGCATCGCCCCTCGAGGCTGTTGGCCATGCTGGCGCGGTCCAGCTTCACCAATATATCCCCGGGGAGGTATCCAGCCATATCGTCATACAAAAGACGGGACAGCAGCCCATCAAGCCGGTGATCGACGTGAATTGATGAGGGTGGCTGGTGGAGGCTCAGGTTCTCGTTCGATGATCCCGTAAGTCGCCGATACAACTCGTCCTCGTTGGCTGCAGCAAGCAGCTGAGCTAGGCGATTCAGCCGATCCCCCCGAAGCGCATGCCGTGCACCCTCCGAAAGCGGCAGCTTGCCGACGAGATCGTGGCGGGCTGCACGGGCCAATAACCCAGTGCCTGCCGCGAGCGCCCGACGCAGTGCTGACGGCAGAATATGCTGTCGTCGCAGGCGGGCCGCCATGAAGTGGCGGGCGTAGCCGGCGAAGCATTCATCGCCACCGTCGCCCGACAGAGCCACCGTAACGTGCCGCCGGGCGAGCCGCGCCACCAGCAGAGTTGGTATCTGCGATTCGTCAGCGAATGGCTCGTCCCAGATCTGCGGCAGTTCTGGAATGACGTCGCGCGCTACGGCAGCCGAAAGGTGGAGTTCGGTATGGTCGGTCCCCAGATGGCGCGCGACTTCCGCAGCGTGGGGAGCCTCATCGAACCCGCCCTCTCCGAAAGCGATCGTGAACGTGCGCACGGGCTTTTCCGATTGAGCCTGCATAAGGGCCACAACCGTCGAGCTATCTATTCCGCCCGACAGGAAGGCCCCGAGCGGGACGTCAGCGATCATGCGCTCCCGAACGGCAAGTCGAAGCAGGCCGTCCAGTTCATTGGTGAGTTCCTCGTCGCTGCCGGCGACCTGTTCCGCCCGCCCTTTCGTGGCGGCTTCGGCCAGCGACCACCAGTGTCGAATGCGATGCGACAGACAGGCGACACTGCGTTCCCCGGAGAACTCAGCGGCCGTTACCGACAGGACCGAACCCGGCGGCAGCTTGAACACGCCTCGCCAAATGCAGCTGTCATCCGGTACCCATCCCTTCGAAAGCATTGCCGCGGCCGCATCGATATCGAGCTCCTGGCAAAACCCTGGAAAACGGTTGATCGCCTTCAACTCGGAAGCAAAAACAAGTGCATCGCGTGTTGAGGCGATATAAAGCGGCTTTTTACCCATTCGGTCGCGGGCGAGATGGAGCGTCCTTGTCCTAAGGTCCCACAATCCTAAAGCGAACATGCCGGCGAAACGGGTGAGTGCTTTTTCGAGGCCCCAACTCTCAATTGCGGCGAGCATGACTTCGGTATCGCTGGCGCTCCGAAAATGATGGCCTGTACTCTCCAGCTCACGGCGCAAATCACGGAAATTGTATATTTCGCCGTTGAATGTAATGACATATCGGCCGCTTTCAGAATGCATCGGCTGACGGCCAGCCTCCGACAGGTCAACTATGGCCAGCCGCCTGTGACCGAAGGCGACCCCCGATTCACAGTTTACCCAGAATGCCTCGCCATCCGGCCCGCGGTGACGAAGTGCGGCCGTCATCTGCTCTATTGCCCTGAGCGGCCTCGTGTCGGCTGAATCGGAGGCAAGAAGAATTCCGGCAATACCACACATACCATTACCCCGGATTGTTGGAGATTGCAGAAACTGCTTTCGGCGTACCGGCGACAAGGCAGATGGTTAGCGCAAACCATACGATCGGGTGGCGGATGATCAGATGCGGCATCCCGAAGATGATGATTGACACCACGAGCGCTAACAGCGCGTCGAGCTTCGCACGCCACACCGATATGATGGCGGCGCCGACTATCCAGACCAGCGCCAGAACCGCAATGAGACCACCTTGAGTGTACAGGTCGAGGATCGTGTTGTGAGCCTCGAAGGGCCGTTCCAGAAATTGCGAGTCGAACACTGATGGGCGCTCGAGATGCGGACCTGGACCAAGGCCCAGCGACCCGGATTCGGCGCCCTTCTCCAGCGCTTCGTTCCAGAGATGCACGCGGAGTGCGACGGTTTCGGCAGTGGCCTCGCCGCCTTTGTCCTTGGTCAGGCCCTTGGCGAAATTTTCGAGGACGCTCGCCTCAGTTACGGCGTAAGGGGTTATCGCGATCGCCAACGGAAGGATACCGACAAGCAACAGGAGGACGGCTTGCCGTGAAAAGCTGACTCTGTTGCCACCGGTCTTGAGCCATGTCCTGATCCGCAGCCCGAGGAACGTCAGGCAGGTCAGGATGCTGGTGTACAAATAGGTATCGCTCTTTGTCAGCCTCCCGACATAGAAGGTCAGGAACAAGCTGGCGATCCCAAGAAACCTGCCCCATCGATTGCTGGTGGTGGTCGCAAGATGCAAGGCTAGCGGGCCAAAGATTGCGCAGTAGAGCGCGAGCTGGTTTGGATTATGCGACCAGCCACGAAAGCGGTCCCAGTACCAGGGATCGACGCCAGCTTGGGGGATCCAGCCCCAGCCCTGTCCCAGCTGAATGGCAAGCGCGATATTCGCGATGCCCACAACCCACCAGCCAGTACGACGCAGCCGGCGATCAGCGTCGGGTTCTGCAGCGGCAAGGCAGGTGATGCTGACCAACAGCAGGTAGGCCATCGTATCGTGCATCAGGCCCGTCAGATATAGAATTGTGGTCAGATAGCCGACGACGGTGCCGATCCCGAGAGCAAGCGCCATGATCGTCCAGAAGCTCACAAGGCGTGTCAGCGCCGGCCTTGTCTCCAGGTGGCCCCCGGCGAGTACGCGCCCAATCGACAGCATGATCCAAAGTACGATGAACAGTTCGCCAACCCCTAAGGGCGACCCTGGAATGTCGAGTTGCACCGCATAGGTCGTTGCGAGGCCGCAGGCCAGGATCGCGTCCCGGATCATCGGCGCCAGTCCAATCTGCTTCTCGCAGCACCCTCTCCAAACAAGATCGGAGACGCCGGTCGGGCGAGATCGCTGTGGGGTTTGGCGCCAAGGATATTTTTGTACAGATCGCAATATTGGGCCACCACCCGCGGCAGCGCGAACTGCTCCCGGACAAGTTCGACGGAACGACCGCCCATGACCTTTCCGCGACTGCGGTCGGAAAGGATGTCAACTATTCGAGATGCAAGACCATTGGCGTCGTGCGGTTGGACAAGATAGCCGTTCCATCCATCCTCGACCACTTCATTGCAGCCGGGCATGTTCGAGGCAACGATGGGCAAACCCGCCAGCCCTGCCTCGAGCAGGACGCGCGGGATTCCTTCCCGATATTGTGTGGGGAAGGCGAACACGTCGGCCATGCCAAGAAGGGCTGAAACATCGCGTCGTGGGCCAAGCGCGATAACATGAGGAGCGTGTCGATCGATTTCCGACTTGTCGACTGCAAATGGACCTTCGGACTCCCAAGGGCCGACAAGCACGAAACGAGCGTTAGGTCTTTTGGAAAGGACGCGGGGCACTGCTTGAAGCAGTATCGGGATGCCCTTCTGGCGGGTCAGCCGGCCCACAAAAATCACGATCTCCGCTGACTGGAGCCCTAATTCCTTGCGCATTTTCGTTGCCGGCGGAGCAAGATGCCTCGCCATGGCGAACGCATCGACGTCGATGCCAGAACTGCGGATCACTCTTCCGCTGCCGGGTTCAATTAATCGAAAGCGCTTGAAGAAGGCCTCATCGTCCCGGTTCTGAAACACCGTCGCTGCCGTCCAGAAGGAAGCAAGCCACTGCAGTCCGCAAAAGATTGGACGCAAGGCCAGAGCCCGCGGTTCCAGCGAGGAGAATGTCCAGCCGAGGCCGTTGATCGTGCGTACGACCGGAACTGTTCCGCGCAGCGAAAGGGGTGCCAGCAGGTTAGGCTTGGTGTCGAAACTTTGGACAATGTCAGGCCGGAGTTCCGCAACCAGTTTCCGAATCGCTCTTACGGCGGTCCACTCGCCACCGCCGCTGGCAAATCGGTCGAAACCGTAGCCGCGATGCGGAATGCCATGCCGCAAAAACGCAGCCTCATCGCCGGTCGAAACCGCTGTGACCCGGAAGCCGCTTTCGCGCAGCGACATTAGGAACGGAATTCTCAGGGCGTGATCTTCGCCTCCCACACAAACGAGATGCGGATTCATCCCGAAGCTCCCGTCCGTGCGCCGTGTTTCGGTCGCATGAAGTAACTACCTTTCGCATCTGCTTTCATGGTTCTGCTTCGTTACTTCTGTGCGCGTGAAAGGGTACGGTAGGAGGAGGCTTGCCTACTGTCCTCGTCTGTTTGAATGAGGTAAACCGCATTGGGATCACGGCCTTACGCATAGCGCGAAGCACCTCGACGGCATCTTGTGGATACGCCGATGAATTGTGCCTCGAACTCTGGCGAGTTCTGCCAAGCCGGACTCGTCACTGATAAGCCAACCGAAGAAAGCCCTTCCGACAGTCGTGCGCTGTACGGCTGCTCTACGCTGGGATTCCTAAGCTCCCTGTCCGGTCCGCGTGTTACCAGGCATGATGATCAGCCCTCTCACCCACAACCCCTGACGCGACTTGCCTTCATGCGACCAGCGGGCAAGCCGATTCGACCCCTCCGATGTCGGAAACTGATCTGCCGACCGATATCCCGCGACGCGCGGGCAGACGCTTACGAATTGTCCACAACTAATTGGTTGCGGCAACGAGACTACGAAGGGCCTTGTCCCTTAGATTAAATGTTCTTATGATATGTAAATTTGCAGGTTAACAGCTAAATTAACAATTGAATTCCGCGACATGCAGGCTAAATTTTTAGACAATTAAACTATCTATTTCCAATTAATTGGATTGATCTGCATAGCCGTGCGAGCTTAACGTGGTTATATTCTTGATATTTATTTAATACATCTATTGGGATTTCTCTCTTCGTGCAGCATTCCTATTGGCGATCAACCATTCTATCAGCGCCTGCAGGTATGTGATTTGGCGCTAATATACACCCTCTAGTAGGCAATCCCCGGGGCGCTATCGAATGAGACAAAGGAATATTGGATGGCAACTCTGCACTACGCCTCGGGTGGTTCCGCCACCGAAATCGCAACCGCCGGCTTCAATCTGGCTGACGTTCAGTATGTTTCGCTGGTCAACGCATTGCCGGATGGCATGAAGGGTCTGGTGTACCTCAATGAGCACGAGGGCGTAACCTCATCCTTCATCGAGAAAATGACCCCCTTCCTCGGCAATCCGAATGTGTTTGGGTTCTATCTTGTTGACGAGCCCGATCCCACCGGCAGGTGGGGCACCTACGCAACCGCTGAGAATCTGAAGGCGGAATCCGACTGGATCCATGAGCATTTTCCAGGCGCCAAGACCTTCATCACCATGATGAACATGGGGTCCCCGACCAATCCGGATTTTACGAACACCTACAATCCGGCCAACACGCATATCGACTATTTCGGAATAGACCCCTATCCGGTGCGCACGGGAACGGACACGGTCGATTATGACATGATCGATCGAGCCGTGGCTGCAGCGGTGAAATCGGGCATCCCGGTTAGCAACATCGTTCCGGTCTATCAGGCCTTTGGCGGCGGTAACTGGGAGACTTCCGATGGCGGAAGACAGGTCATGCCCACCCCCGAACAGATGCAAATCATGATCGATCATTGGGCCGCACTGGTGCCGTCACCTGCCTTCGACTACACCTACAAATGGGGAACGCAGAACGGCGACACCGCACTTGAAAGCTCCCCGGAACTGCAAGCCGTTTTCCGGGAGCACAACCTCGCTACCACCGGGACCGAACCGCCTCCCGTCGAGACAAGCGACACCTTGTATGGCACCAGCGGCGACGATGTGTTTCACGGAGCCGGCGGCCACACGATGATCGGCTATGGCGGCAATGATACCTATTATGTCGACGATGTCCGCGATAAGGAGATTGAGGCTGCGGGCGGCGGTACCGACAAAGCATTCGCCTCCGTAAGTCATGCGCTTGCGGCCGGATCGGAAATCGAACTTCTCGCCACCAACAGCCCGTCCGGCACCACGGCGATCAACCTGACCGGCAATGCGTTCGCCCAGACTATCCAGGGCAATGCCGGCGCCAATGTCATCAACGGCGCCGGTGGGGCCGATACGTTGGTCGGCTATGGCGGCAACGACACGTACTATGTAGACAATGTCGGCGACAGGGTGTTCGAGTCGGTGGGCGGTGGTACAGACAGGGTGTTCGCTACTGTAAGCCACACGCTTTCGGCCGGCTCGCAGATTGAGCTTCTTGCCACCAACCCGTCAGGCACATCGGCGATCAACCTCACCGGCAATGAGTTCGCCCAGAGCATCGGGGGCAACGCCGGCGCCAATGTCATTAATGGCGGCGGTGGCGCTGATACGATGGTCGGCTATGGCGGCAACGATACCTACTATGTGGACAATGCCGGCGACAGAGTTTACGAGGCGGTCGGCGGCGGTACCGACAGGGTGTTCGCTGCTGTGAGCCATGCGCTTTCGGCCAGTTCACAGATCGAGCTTCTCGCCACCACCAGCCCATCCGGTACGTCAGCAATCAACCTGACAGGCAACACCTTTGCCCAGACCATCCAAGGCAACGCCGGCGCGAACATCATCAATGGTGGCGGCGGTGCCGACGTCTTGACCGGTAACGGAGGCAATGATGCCTTCATGTTCAACAGCGCTCTTGGAGCCGGCAATGTCGACAGGATCACCGACTTCAACAAGCTTCAGGACAAGATCCAGCTCGACGACGCGGTTTTTGCCGGGCTTAAGCTGGGAGGCCTTTCATCCGATGCTTTCTTTGCGGGTGCGGCCGCACATGATAGCTCCGATCATATCATCTACAACAACTCAACCGGAGCACTCTCTTTCGACAGCGACGGGATCGGTGGCGCAGCTCAAATACAGTTCGCCACGCTCTCTCCAGGTCTGTCGCTTGCAGCAGGTTCGTTTCTTGTGATCTGAACGACCCGGAACGGCGGACCTTCTGCTCGAGCCGGTCCGCCGCTCCGTCTTTGTTCAAGCACCGGATTTTTCCAAAGCGGGTGCCCATTCGGGCTTATACTCAACCTTCGTCACCAGCGGGTTCGCTAGCAGGGTATCATTGAAGGGTGGCTTGAATCTGCCCGCCACCGAGTTTACTCGGCGCGGTTCGCGGCCCGCTTCCGTGTCTTGAACGGACTTAGTGCATCTCAGTGAAAGAGAAGCTCATCGCACCCTGCATGACGACGAAGCAAAACGGCTTCGCGAGTAATCCGGTGTGCACTTTCTCGTTTCTTTACTCTTATTCGATTCTTGTCGGCAACGCACGGTCAGATCCCATCTGAGCCCGGTATCGAGTATCAGATCCCTGGGCCGCTATCAGATCCGCTGCGCAATAGCGGCCATGGCTTCACAAACCGCCCCTTCGCAGATCACGATCGATAAATCGGGACTGCCAATTACTTGAGCGCGAGAGCAGGAACCAGGCACCGCGAACCCGGCAGTCATTCCGCAGTTGTCGCTCGCTTGTAAACGTGGGCCGAACCGCTTTGATGTCGCTTAAGTCTTCGTCATGGGCGAGTGCGGTAGGCGCTCCAACTGGGAACCGCCCCTATTCTCACCTTGAGCGGCTTCCTACATTGACTGATCTCGATCACGGAGATCTGCCGCCCGCTGAGCGCGCAGATGCCTACGAATTGTCCACAACTAATTGCTTGCGGCAGTGAGACCGCGGAGCGGCTTGGCTCTTGTGGTTAACGTCTGTCTGATTTTCATCTCGTAAGGTAAATTGATAAATCAAAAACAAACAAGAATGTAATTTCCCGTAATTTAAACGTCATAAGTTGCAAAGCCACAGCTATTTCAAAATAAAGTCGCGATTCCGCCGGGATTGTGACCTGAGAAAATCGATAAGTTTCTTGTGTACAGCCCGCTTTTATCAAAAAAAGCCACAATTAATGCAGCATTCCTACAAACGCTCAATGATTTTATCAACTAGTGTCTTTATGTGATTTGGCGCTAATATACACCCTCTAGTAGGTAGGCCTCGGGCGCTATCGAACGAGAAAAAGGATTACTGGATGGCAACTCTGCACTACACCTCGGGTGGTTCCGCCACCGAAATCGCAAACGCTGGCTTCAATCTGGCCGACGTTCAATATGTTAGCCAGGTCAACGCATTGCCGGATGGCATGAAGGGCCTGGTGTATCTGAATGAGCACGAGGGCGTAACCTCATCCTTCATCGAGAAAATGACCCCCTTCCTCGGCAATCCGAACGTGTTCGGATTCTATCTTGTTGACGAGCCCGATCCCACCGGCAGGTGGGGCACCTACGCAACCGCTGAGAACCTGAAGGCGGAATCCGACTGGATCCATGAGCATTTTCCGGGCGCCAAGACCTTCATCACCATGATGAATATGGGATCCCCGACCAATCCGGATTTTACGAACACCTACAATCCGGCCAACACGCATATCGACTATTTCGGAATAGACCCCTATCCGGTGCGCACGGGAACGGACACGGTCGATTACGACATGATCGATCGAGCCGTGGCTGCAGCGGTGAAGTCGGGCATCCCGGCTAACAACATCGTTCCGGTATATCAGGCCTTTGGCGGCGGTAACTGGGAGACTTCCGATGGCGGAAGACATGTCATGCCCACCCCCGAACAGATGCAAACCATGATCGATCATTGGGCCGCATTGGTTCCGACGCCCGGCTTCGACTACACCTACAAATGGGGAACGCAGAACGGCGACACCGCGCTTGAAAGCTCCTCCGAATTGCAAGCCGTTTTCCGGGAGCACAACCTCGCTACCACCGGGGCCGAACCTTCCGACACCAGCGACGGCAGCGCTGCCGCGACACCCCCTTCCGATGCCGCCGCCAGCGATAGCAGTTCGACTGTGACTGCCCCATCCCATGACGCCACCGGCGACAACACTTCGACTGCGACTGCCCCTTCCCATGACGCCACCGGCGATATCAGTTCGACTGCCACGGCCCCTTCCCATGACGCCACCGGCGATAGCAGTTCGACTGTAACTGCCGCTTCCGACGACGCCACCGGCAATACCAGTTCGACTGCCGCGGCCTCTTCCGAAGCCGCGACGGGCGATAGCAGTTCCACTGCAATTGTGCCTTCCGCTGCCACCGCTGCCGATAATAGCTCTACTGTGGCCGCCTCCGACTCCAAGACCAGCCATGGCACTTCTACTGCGACTGCTACCGCCATCGCCCCTTCCGACGCCAGCACTAGCGATAGTAATTCTGCTGGAGCTGCGACTTCCCACCGCACGGCCAGTCACGGAAAGGCCACCAGTGATGCCTCCCATGCAAGTGCAAGCACCGACGAAATGGCGGGCCATAGCGGCAACGACACCTCCCATGTCGACACTGGCGGCAACAAGATGGACGATTTGGGCAGCGGCGTTGACCGGGTGCTGGCTGTGTTGAGCCATGCTCTTTCTGCCGGCTCGGAGTTTCTCGCCACCAACAATCACTCCGACAGAACGGCAACCAACCTGACCGGCCATGGGTTCGCCCAGACCGTGCAGAGCGGTGAAAATGTCGGGGCCCAGGCAAAGAACGGCGCCGCCGCCGAGATCATGTCGGGTCACGGAGGCAACGATGCCTTCGACTTCAGCAAGCTTCAGGACAAGCTCCACCTCGATCAAGCCGCTCTTGCCGAGCTTAAGTCGGGCGGGCTTTCATTGCATGCGTCTCCTGCTGGTACGGCCACGGATGATGGTTCCCACCACATCATCTTTGACAGCTCAACCGGGTCGCTCTCTCTCGACAGCGACGCGGTCGGCGGCTCAGCTCAAGCGCAGCTCGCCACCCATCTCCCGTTGCAGCATCACTCTTTGATCTGAAAACCGGAGCGGCGGACCTTCAACTCGAGCGTGTCCGCCGCTCCTTCAATCGCGCCACGGAAGCTTGACTAAGAAAAATGCGATGTCGGCAGACAGCAGAGAGATCGAAGTTGGTCGCGTTATCGCCAATGCGAATTTCGGATTCGCCACACCCTAAGCAGTCTCGGCAATTTTCAGCACGGCGTCGATCTCGGCCATCACCGCTGCCGGCAGCGGCCCTTTTTCCAGCGCACCGAGATTGTCCTCGACCTGCTCGGGCCGCGTGAAGCCGGGAACCGGCAGCGCGATTGCCGACTTGGCGAGGATCCAGCCGAGCGCGCCCTGCGCAAGCGTGCGTCCGCCCGACGTGAGCAGGTCGCGGATTGCCGAGAGCCTTGACAGATAATGCGGGTTGGCGGCCCCATCCCTGAAAAATACCATCCATTCGGCATTGCCGCCGCGCATATCGTTGGTGGGCAGCCGCATGGCCGGCGTGTATTTGCCGGTGAGCAACCCCATTGCCAGCGGCAGCCGGCTGAACGAGACGAGGTTCTCGCGCGCCGCAACGGCCATCAGCCCGTTCGCCGGGGTAAACACATTGAAGTCGTTCTCTACGGCGACGAAGCCCTCGCGCGGCGCGTAGGCGGCAAGCCGTTCGCGGTGATCGGTGCTCCAGCCGAAGCCGCCGATCTTGCCCTCCTGGCGCAACAGGCCGAGCGTATCGAACACCTCGCCGGCGCGCTCGATCGGATACTCGTTGATATGTAGCAGCGCGACGTCGATACAATCGCGCTGCAGGCGCTGCCGCGAATTGTCGATCGATGTCCGGATCGCTGCGGCAGAGGCATCCTCGGGAGCAATCTTGCGCGTTTCAGGATCGCCGAAATAGCCGACCTTGGTGACGATGACGGCTTTGTCCTTACCCGTCAACGCTCGCCCGAGGATCAGTTCGGCATTGCCGGCGCCATAGGCGGCCGCCGTGTCGAACACCCGCGCGCCGATCTCATAGGCCATCGCCAGCGCGGCTTGCGACCTGATGTCATCGACCTCGCCATAGGTTGTCGCCGTGTCACGCCAACGCGCGGGGCCACCCGCCGCCCAGGTGCCGATGCCAATGCCCGGTACCGAGCGGCCATCCCAAAGCTCAATCATCTGCATGCCCGGTTCCTCAACGACGCACGCTGGCGTGGCGGGCATGCTCGCGGATCTCTTCGCGAGAAATGCCAGCATCCGCAAGTGTGCTGTCTGGGGCCCGCCTCAAGCTCGCAAGCGTCTGGCGATAGGCAAGCCAGCGGGCGAAACGGTGTCGAAGTTCATCCAACATGATCGTCTCCTTTGGCGTGGAGAATGCCCGCGCGCTTGGGTTGGTCGAAAGCGCAAAGCATCGGCGCGAAGCGCATGCGCGATCGAAAAGATTGCGGTGGCTTCTTAGCCAGCCGAGGCGCTTGTCACTGTCCCGCCAAGCAAGAATGTCCAACGCGTCCAACGCCTGCATACTTGCGCATGATGCCCCTTCGCGCTACAGCCACGGTCGCAAGGAGTTTTTCATTTCTGCAAAATGGATATCGGCTGGGACGATCTGAGGTTGTTTCTCGACGTTGCGCGGCTGGGTGGCTTGAGCGCAGCGACGGGAACCACGCGCCTCAGCGCAGCCACCCTTGGACGACGCGTCACCGCGCTGGAAAAGCAGATCGGCGAACCTCTGTTCGTGCGCCAGCAGACCGGCTACCGGCTGACCCCGGTCGGCGAAGAACTGCTGCGGCGCGCCGAAGACGTCGAGGCAGCAATGCAGTCGCTGACCCGCTGGCGCGAGGGAAACCTGCCCGACCGCATTGTCCGCGTCTCGGCCGGGCCATGGACGTCGGCCTTCGTTTCCGCCCATATCGGCGAGATCTGGACGGTCGATGACGGCATAAGGGTGGAGCTTGTCACCACGACCGAGCGGGTCGACATCGGCCGCCGTGCCGCCGACATCGGCATCCGCAGCGAGCGTCCGACCGAGCAGTGGCTGGCCGGCCGTCAGAGCGGCAAAGTCGCTCACGCCATTTATTCCGGACGTCACCTGATCAACGGCATCGCCGCTGGATTGTTCGTCGGCGTCACCGGCGAAGGCGCAAACGTTGCATCGGCGCGCTGGCTGCAAGCCCATCACGGCGACCGCATCGCCGTACGTGGCAACAACACCCATGCGGTGCGTGAACTGGTGGCCGCCGGCGCCGGCCTTTCGGTCTTTCCGTGCTTCGTCGGTGACAGCGATCCGCGGCTGGTTCGCGTCGCTCAGCCTATCCCCGAGCTCGAAACCGACCAATGGATCGTCACCCATCACGAGGAACGTCACTCGCCGCCGGTACGAAAAGTCGCCGACCGGATTGCCGCCTTGATGCGGGCGCACCAGCCGCTGTTTCGCGGCGAGACGCCGATCCGGTAAGCCTCAGGCGTCGATCGGCCGCCAGTGGATCAAGAATCAGATATTTTGTGGGCCGGACGATGCGCCGCCGCTGTTGAGGACGCCGGAGTGAGGCGCGCTGCTCGTCGAGATCCTTGCCTTGGGCGAAGGGAGCGGTATAAACCGATCAGCACCGGGCCGCCTATCCGGTCACTCGTCCTCCTGCCGGCTCATAGCCGTATGCTTCGCCCTTACGCACCACGCGACCGATGCCCGGCCAGCCAAGGTGCGCGCCGGCGATCCACGTCCCCCGCCTTGGCCGCGTCACTGAAAACCTTCAGGCGGGTTGCGCGCGCCGTCGGCTGATCGTCGTCATGGCCCCAACTGAACGCGGGATTGCCGAACTGCAAGGCCGGCACATGAACGACGTCCCCGAAGAATAGGAAACGGTCCTCGTCCGTGTCGAACGCGTAGCCGGTATGACCGGGAGCATGACCCGGCAGGGCGACCGCCCTCAATCGCTCACCCACCAGGTCGCCATTCTCGACAGGCTTCAGCAGGGGCCGGAACTGCGCAAGGTGGGCGTAAGCGAAAAAGCTCCCAACAGCCGCCTCGGGAATTACGATCGCCGTCAAGTTTGGAAAGAGCACTCGGCTGTCGGGGTCAAAAGTCCGTGCACATGATCCTCAGCAGTTCGCCTTCACGTGTTCTTCCTGAAGTTTGAATCGATGCAGTATATGATTTCGGAAGCAGCTCTGCATTTCCACAAACGACCCAAACCCGAGACGCGATGCAAGTCGGGACACGGTCGCGGGTGATACATGGCATCGGCGCGCGATTGCGGCGGCATTTTCGAAAGCCACGTAATCCGGCTCCGCAAATATCACCCGGGCGACAGCCTCCGACTTCTCCGGAAGTGTCAGTTCCCTTTTGGCAATCAGCGCTTTGAGCTCGTCAAGCGATGGCGCTCGTCGGTTGTCAACTGATACGCGCTGTCGACCGCATGTCCGTGAGGGATAAGATGAGCCCACAGACATAGTTCTCAACCTTTAACTATCTTCATGAAGATATCGAACTCGGCATCCACAATCGGAACCGTGTGCTCGTAACCGGGATATCTGCCTGAATCGACGTCTGCCTTGTAGTCCTTAAAGGCAGCGACGCGCTCGTCCTGAATCTTCTCCAGCTCAGGGCCAAGGTTTCGATAAACTTTTCCGTGTCGCGGCTTATGGTTCTTGCCGTAACCGCAAACGTCTTCTGTGAAGAGGTACTGCGCATCGGCATATTTGCCAGCGCCCATGCCTAGCATGACAAGCGAGGAGTTTTCGGTGAGGAATTTCGCGACGCGATCTGGGACGACTTCCAGCTCCGCGCCGAAGACTCCTATTTGCTCCAGCTTTTGGGTGTGTCGCCAAATGCGCACTGCTTCGTCCGCGGTCTTGCCGACTGCGCGCCAACCCGTCCAGGTGATATAAGACGGCACTAGGCCGATATGGCCAACGACAGGAATGTAGTTGTCGCATAACGTCTTCTGGATGTCGTATGACGCCGCACAATAAAAGGCGTCGCCGCCTGTGCCGGCAAAGTGGAACGCTGCACGCAGATAGTCCTCCGCTGTTGCGAGCGGGCGGCCCGCGAAACTCCCATAGCTGCCATATGGCAAACCGACTTGTACGAAACAATCGCCGGCTGCTTGGCGCATTTCCGGATCGAAATATCGACCTTCGATGGAGAGCATATGGATGCCGGCAGCGGCTGCGGCAGCCGCCTCATCCGGCGTGCTGACGAAGAGCATGGAGATTTTCTGTCCGCTCTTCTTCATCTTGCGGATGTCCTCGACATGAGGACGGTTGTGATACATGCCCATAATCAGCCTCCGCAGGGGATCAGGCCGTCAAACAGCGCCTTGGCGATGAATGGCCAATTCATTTCGGCGCGCCAAGTAATCGGGCGGTCGCGCCAGAGCATCTCGGCGCAGGCTGCAAGCTGGAACGGCTGGTCCATATGGCTCAGATCTCGATCATGACGCGGCCATTTTCGACCTTCGTCTTGTACGTCTTGAGATTCTCGCAAGCGGGCGGGGTCTCTACGTCGCCGGTCGTGAAGTCGAAGACGGATGCGTGTTTAGGGCACTCCACTGTATTCCCCATGACGAGGCCGTCAGCGAGATGAATACTCTCGTGCGTGCAAAGCCCGTCGGTGCAGAAATATTCGTCCCCGTCATTTCGAAAGATCGCAAAGGTGCGACCGCCATGATCGAAGCGCCTGGCTTCCTCGGCTTCGATGTCGGCGGCACAGGCGTCGATCCAAGGCATGGAATCTTCCTTCAGATGGCTTGCGGTTTGTAATCGGCGGGGGCGGACGGCATGACCCCCTGCAGCAGCGCCACGGACTTTTCGAGTCCCTCCAGAGAGTTCAGGAGGACGTCTTCATGCTCGATGGAAAGCCAGCCGTCATAGCCGGCCATCTTGAGGCGATAGCAGAATTGCCGCCACCACTCCTCCCCGTGGCCGAAGCCAAGCGTGATGTAGCTCCATGACCGGGCCGGAAGATCCATCAGGCTGCCATTCTCGAGCAGAGAGGTCGTCGCCTGCACCGGTGCGTTGAGCATCGTGTCCTTGGCATGAACGTGATAAACGGCCTCGCCGAGCGCCTGGGCGGCCACAAGCGGATCGGCACCCATCCAGAACAGGTGGGAAGGGTCCAGATTGGTGCCGATGATCGGTCCGACCGCCTGCCGTAGTTTCAAAAGCGAGGGTACGTTGTAGACGCACTGGTTGCCATGGAGCTCCAGCGCAATGCGCTCGACGCCGTTCGCGTTCGCAAGCGCGACGATCTCGGTCCAGAACGGGATCAATTTCTCTTCCCACTGGTATTTCAGGATGGTCTGCGTTTCCGGAGGCCAGGACGAGACGATCCAGTTAGGTATCGTGTCGGTAGCATTGCCGGCCGGGAGCCCGCTCATGGTGCAGACGGTACGGATGCCAAGTTCGCCAGCGACACGGATTGTGTCTCTCAGCCCTTCGCGCTGGGCCGGGTCGGTTGGGTGGAGCGGATTGCCATTTGCGTTGAGGCAGATGATCTCAAGCCCACGCTCCTCGAATGCTCCAACGAAACGTTTCTGGCCTTCTTTGTTGCCCAGCATGGACGAAAGCCGAAAATGCGGTGCCGTGGACCAGCCACAGGTGTTTACCTCGACGCCGGAGACACCCATGCGCTTCGCATGATCCAGCATCGTTTCGAAGGGCAGGTTGCTGAGGCTGTCTGAAACGAAACCCAGCTTCACGCGTAAAACTCCGGCTTTGCGATCATTTGAACAGGTACGCGGCGGCCCTCATGCAGCGCCTTCACGCCCGCCTCGGCAACGATGGCGGCGCAATAACCGTCCCAGCAATTCGCTGCGGTTGCGGGGAACTCACCAGTCATGACGAAGCGTAGGAAGTCGCGGTTCTGCCGACGGTAGGCATCGGCATAGCGGGTCCGCCAGTCGGAGTCGTAGCTCGTGCTCTGTGTAAGCGCAGAATCGATGCGAGTGTAGGCGACGTTGTTCATCGCAACGGTGCCCCGCTCGCCGATCAGCTCGGCACGGACATCGTAACCATAGGCGGCATTGTTGTTGATCTCGATGTTGACGAGTTGGCCATCGACCGTCTCCAGCACCATGAAGACAGGCGCGACCCGGGCATCTGAGCGCTTCGGCTGGAAGGCCGAAATCGACGCATATTCCGTCGAGAGCACATAGCGCACGACATCGAACTCGTGTGGAGCCGAATTGGTGATAGCCATTGCGCCGGTGAAATCTGCAGCCGGCGTTTCGACATTCCGGTGAAAATTGTGCATAATCAGGGGCCGGCCAAGGCGGCCGTCTGCGAGCGCCCGCTTAATCTCTTCGTAGGAGCGATCGTAGCGCCGCATGAAACCAAGCTGGACGAATTTCGCGCCCGACTTCTGTTCGGCCTCCATCACCGCGATACAGTTAGCGGACGCTTGGGAGAGGGGCTTTTCGCACAACACACGCTTGCCGGCGGCAATACAAGCTTTCGACAGCGGCGCATGCGTGGCATCGGGACTCGCCACGATGATTGCGTCCACGTCCTTCCGCGCGGCAACGCCTTCTGGATCGGTGGAGATGTCGAGCGCACCAAAGGTGTCGGCAACAGTGCGGGCACGCGCCTCATCCATGTCGCACACCAGCTGAAGGCTTGCTCCGGGAAGGTCTTCCGCCACTATCCTGGCGTGGTCGGCGCCCATCACACCGGCACCGATCACCGCAATCCGTATTGTCATATTTCTTCTGCTTTGTTCGACGTGAAGAGGCTGGTGGCGCCAAGGGTCATCAGGGCCGGTCGAAGGCAGAGGTTTCCCGAGGAAAACGATCGGGCCGCCCGCCCATCCAGCTCGAGAGGCGGCGCATTTTCATTGTGATCATGCATGCAATTCATGTTCGATTTCCGCCTCGAGGTCAGCCATGGTTTCACCGCCGGCCATCAGATCGGTGATCTCCTCGCGGGTTTTCTCGCGCTTCCGGAAATCGGCGGCGATCGCACCGCGAATGAGGACGGCGAAATGGTCTCCCACCGCCATCGCGTGCATCACCTGGTGGGTGATGAAGACGACCGCGAGACCGCGCCGCTTGGCTTCATTGACGATGCGCAGCACGTGAGCTGCCTGCTTGACGCCGAGCGCTGCTGTCGGCTCATCGAGGATCAGAACGCGAGCGCCGAAATGCACGGCGCGGGCAATGGCCAAAGACTGGCGTTCCCCGCCTGACAGGCCACCAACAAGCCGGTCACCGTCGTCGATACGCGTGATGCCGAAATCCCGCACCGCTTTCACCGCGATCTCGTTGGCGCGCTTGCGGTCGTAGATCTTGAACGGACCCCAACCCTTTGTCGGCTCCAACCCAACGAAGAAGGAGCGGCCGATGCTCATTAAGGGGAACGTTCCGCCGAACTGGTGCACGGTGGCAATGCCCCGCTCCTGCGCAGCGCTCGGACGGTCGAAGCTGACCGCCTTTCCGTCCATCAGTATCTCGCCGCTGGTCGGCTTGTGGACGCCTGCCAACACCTTGATGAGAGTGGACTTTCCTGCGCCGTTGTCGCCGAGGAGACACAAGACCTCACCCCGGCGAATTTGCAGCGAGATGTTATGCAACACGTCGATCGGGCCGAAAGACTTGTTGACATTTTTCAGTTCGAGAATGGCAGGTTTTTCGCTCATAATTATCGCATCTTCGTTCTTCCAAGCAGTCGCTGATCGCAACTGCAGCCGCATCGCTCAGTGCTGTATGGGTGCCCTCGGCACGCTTTGTTTTGAACCTCGCCGGTAAGACAGAGCCAGTTCCCGGAATGCCTGATTCATCAGCACCGCCGTCAAAAGCATCACGCCGATGATCAGGTTCGACCAGTTCCGGTCGATCTGGGTGAAGTAGATGCCCTGGCTGACAATGGCGAACGTGATGGTACCGACGAAGATGCCGATGACCGAGCCGAACCCTCCCGTGAGCAGCACGCCGCCGACCACCACGGACACGATCGCGTTGAAGATGAAGTTCATTCCGCCGGAAACCTGGGCCGAGTTGAACAGGATCGCCTGGCACATGCCAACGAATGTGGCGCTGACGGCGGACAGCACGAACAGTGCGATGGTCATGCGGCTTGTCGGAATGCCTGCATTGCGGGCGCTGACGCGATCGCCGCCCATTGCAAACAGCCAGTTGCCAAAGCGGGTCTTGTGCAGCACGAAGCCAATGATGACAGCGAACACCACCCACCAGACGATGATGACCTGGTGGCTTCCACCGATAAGCTGTCCGAACAGGAATTTGGCCCATTCGGGCGCGGTGACGGCAACGCTAGCGTTGCCAGTTAGCAACACGGACCCACTGAGCACCAAGCCCTGCATCGCAACCAGGGTGGCGAGCGTAATGATCAACGAAGGCACCGAGGTGCGGATCGTCAGCAAACCATTGACAAGGCCGACCGCCACACCGACCGCCAGGGCGCCGGCCATGCCCACCGCGATGGGCAGGTCATAGTAGCCGCTAAGGATGGCGGTGGTCATAGAGCCCGCGGGAATCAATGCGCCGATGGAGATGTCGAGTTCACCCGAGATCATCAGCAGACCGACCGGAATGGCGACAATGCCGAGATTGGCGGCGAAGTTCACCCAACTCGCCGCCCCAAGGAGTGTGCCCAGGTCCACGCCACCGAAAAATACGAAGAACAGCACCACCCCGATCAGGCTGAGGATCGAGCCTGCTTCCGGGCGGCGCAACAAGGATTTGATTGCCTCAGTCATGGCGGTCCCTCAAGCCTTCTTCGATGAGTAGCTGAGCGCCAGCTGCCGAAAGGTGTCGTTGGTGAGTACGGCGATCAGGAGAAGCGCGCCGATGATGACGCTTCCCATGTTGGGATCGATACTCGTGAAGTAGATGCCCTGGTTTACGATAGAGAAGGTGATCGTGCCGAACACGATACCTACGACAGAGCCAAATCCGCCGGTAAGCAGAACGCCTCCGATGACTACGCACATGATCGAATTGAAGATGAAGGACTGCCCAGCCAGAACCTGAGCGCTCTGGTAGACCATCACCTGGCTGACTCCGACGAACGCGGCGGAAAACCCCGAAAGCATGAATAGACCGATGGTAAGCCGCTTGGTGGGGATGCCCGCGTTGCGCGCGCTCTCCTTGTCGCCCCCGAGTGCATAGATCCAGTTGCCCACGGGCGAGATGTGGAGGAGCCAGAGAAGGGCGGCGATGTAGACGAGCCACCAGAGAATCGTCACTTGGAACATGCCCCCGAGATATTGGCCGAGAAGCATCTTCGTGAGTTCGTCGGGTACCAGCGAGACACCGGTGCTGCCGGCGATCATCACAGTAAGGCCCAGCGTCAGGCCCATTGTGCCGAACATCGTTCCTATTGTGATTATCAGGGACGGGATCGCGGTTCGCGTGACGAACACGCCGTTGATTAAGCCGATGGCGAGACCGAGCCCAAGGGCGGCCGTGATGCCGAGCCAATCAGGCAGGCCATAGTAGCCGGATATGATCGCGGCCGTTAGAGAGGCCGCGGGAATCACGGCGCCGACCGAAATGTCCAGCTCACCAGCGATCATCAGCAGCCCTATCGGCAGAGCGATGATGCCGATCTCGGAGGCGATGCTCAGCCAACTGGCCGTACCGGCTGCTGACAAAAAGCCACTGCCTCCGAATATGGCGAAGAACAAAAAGACTGCGACCATGCCCAGGAACGAGCCCGTCTCGGGCCGCCGTGCCAGATGACCTGGGGCCAGTCCAGAACGGCCGCGATTTGCCATCGGCGTTGGGGTGGATGTCACGGGATGTGCCGTCATGGGTAATCCGCGAGTTATCGAGCGCCAAAAATTGCGGTCGCTATGGAAGTAGAATGCACTGGCCGCCCGCCTCACACGGCGGGCGGCCGTAAGGACACCTAGCGCGCGCCGGCCTTCACGCCCGCAATGGTCAGCTCGACAGTGTTCTTGTCGATGATACCAGGACCGGTGAGGATCTCGCGCGTCGGCACAGTCAGCCCGTAGTTTACCTTGCCATTCAAGATTGAGACGGCGAGATAGCCTTGCCAGTAGCCCTGCTGGTCGATCGCGCAGGCCTGTTTTCCATCCTTGATGTTGTTCAGGATGGTCTCGTCAAAGTTGATGCCGCAGAGTTGAACCTGCCCGGCCTTGCCGGCCTGGGTAATACCGTTCATGGCCGAATTGGCGTCGACATTGCCGATGGTGAACACCGCGGTCACGGCTTGATGCTGCAGCAGATAGGCCTTCACCGCCTGCGCCACTGCTGTTGCCGAGCCGAAGGAGGTAGCTGGCAACGGCAACACATCGGCCTCGCCGCCGCCATTCTTCATCCCTTCCCTAAAGCCACCACAGTAGGCCTCGATATTGGCCGCACCCGGCAGTGTGTTGATGCAGACGCCTTTCTTGTTGCCGGCCTTAGCGAGATACTCGCCGCCGGCGACGCCACCTTTGTAATCGTCCGAGCCGACATAGTTCATAGCGCCGAGGCGATCAGCCGCCTGCAAACCGCCGGCATTGTAGATAACAAGCGGAATGCCAGCGTCCACAACCGCCTTGAACGCCGGATCCATGGCTTCCGGCACCCAGTCCGGACCGACAATGGCGTCGGCCTTCTGGTCGATGGCTTGGCGGATCAGTTCGGCCGCGTCCACACCCAGATTGTCGTAGTTCTGCGGCCCGAGCCAGGTGACTTTACCACCTTGAGCTTCGACCACCTTACCGGCGTCTTCGGCACCACGCTTGACGATTGACCAGAATGGATCGTCCGGCTTGCCGCCGATAACGAAGATGTCGGCGGCGAGCGTGCTGCTGGTGCTGTACGCAGCCAGCACTGCTGTGGACACAAGTATCTTGAAAAGCTTCATAGTCTTCCTCCCGGTTTACCCGCCCCGCGGGTTTGAAAAAAACATGGCTGATCCGCCCCCTCCTCTGGGCACACGAAACAGCGGCGGTTGATTACTCTGCCGGCATGTCAGAGGCCCTGCCGTCGGAGGCTTCCTGCTTGGCGCGGAGCTTTTCCTTCTTCTTGCGGAAGCGCGCCTTCATAGCCTGGTCAGCTTCTTTGCTACCGTCGTGCCAAGTGCCGAAAAGCTTATCGAGAGGGACCAGACCGTCACCGCCGTAGTTCACCTCGAAATACTTGTGGTGCAGGTAGTGGACGTAGGAATGGCTATCGAGCTTGACCTTGTCGGTGAGTTCGAAGGTTTCAAACCCAAGATGGCCATTCACCGCGCCGAAGCCGGCCCCATGCAGCGTGAAGTACGCGCAGACCGGGTTGGATGGGATCAGCAGGTGCAGCCAGGCCTCGGCATGGTAGAGGAACCCCTCGACCGGATGCATGGACAGCGACGACCACGGACTGGGGTTGATCGAGTTGTGGTGAACCGAATGAACCCATTTGTAGAGGGGCGGCCAGTGGATCGCGCGGTGCAGGAAGAAGAAGTACACTTCGTGCACAGCCGGAGCGATGATGACGAGGAACGACAGGTACAGCCAATGCGTCGTCCACGGCAGCCAGACGGCCCAGCTGTTCGCGTATGCCCATAGCATCACGATTTCGACCACGGTCCACAGCGGTATGGTGATGAAAAACGACCGGCTGAAATTGTCGATATTCTGGCTCTGAAACCAGAAGACGTCGGACGGCGCGTCGGAGGGGAATTTCGGATTATACTTGAAGCGCGTCTCTTGCTTGCGCTGGATGTAATAGCGCAGCTCAAAGAATCCGTAGAAGAGAAAAATGCCCCCCGCGTTCAGCCCGTAAAGCCAAAGGTAGTTGAGCAGCGAAAAGCTTGCCAGGCTGTCCCAGCTCGGGATGAGCAAGTTGACCCAGATGATTGCCGTGGCCATGTGGAACGCGTTCCAAGGCCAAAGAAACTCGGGAATCCAGGCTAGTACCTTTTTGGCGTTGAACGGGCGATGCCAGATCGGCACCGGCTCGGCGCGGCGGTGCGGGACCCAGTTTCCGCGTTTGTCGCGCATTCCATACTGAAGGTCATCCATCTTAACAGCCTCCCGACCGACCATCCAATCGGCCTTGAACCAGTTCGGGCTCTAGTGCGGAGGCGATTCATATCGGAGGCTTGATATCATCGGAATACAAAAATAGTATGGAGATCGCATTCGTATCATTTAGTGGCAATCATGATGATACAGCATTGGGAGGATTAATGAGGCGGCCTACGATTCGCGACCTCGCTCAAGCCGCCGGCGTATCCGTAGCGACCGTGAACAGAATCCTCAGCGGCACTGTCTCGGTTCGCCCAAAGACTGTTCAACGCGTACAAAGAGCAGCCGAAGAAATCGGCTTCTATGGGATCGGAGCGATCGACGACCGTGCCAAGAAAATATCGCCGCATCATCGATTGGGTTTCCTGTTGCAGCAATCGACCCGTGAACTCTACCAACTGTTCGGGAAGAAAATCATCGCAGCCTGTCGCGATCGTCGCGATGAGGTGGTCGAGGCCATCGTCGAGTTTGTGGATCTACTGACGCCGGAGACTATCTCTAGCCGCCTTATCGCGCTCGGCAACACCTGCGACGCAGTCGCGGTGATCGCACCAGATCACCCTATCATAGGACAGGCCATCCGTTCACTGAAGGAAATTGGGAAGCCCGTTGTTGCTTACATTACCGACCAATCCGCGCCGGAAAGAGCGGCCTACGTGGGCACAGACAACTGGAAGCTGGGGCGTACGGCGGCATTCTTGATTGCGCAAACCACCCAAGGTCCGGGTCGCATTGCGGTTTTCATAGGAAATCACCGATATCAATGCCAAGACGTTTCAGATGCCAGCTTCCGTTCGTATTTGCGCGAACACGCTCCGCGGCTCACAGTGGAAGAAAGTCGCCCTACTCATGAGGAATCGAGCGAGGCTTACCGTATGGTGGCCGAACTCCTGAAGACGACTGATGATCTCGTAGGAATTCTGATCGTGGGCGGCGGAATAACTGGAGTGCTCCGTGCGCTTCGAGAGATCCCTGCCGAAAGGCGGGCGGGCATCAAGCTGGTTTGCCGTGACATTGGCCCCGATACGCGAAAAGGCTTGTCCGAGGGAATGATCACTGCAGCTCTTTGTCATCCACTCGAGGCGACCTCGGCTCTCCTTGTGCAGACGATGATTGACGTGATTGGACCGCAAGCACCGGTCGCGACCCTTCAGCGGTCTATACCTTTTGAAATAGTCACGCCGGAAAACATCTGACGCTTTTATCTCGGCGATGATTCAAGCGGTGCTTTGCGGATCGGGCTAGTCCGGCCAAGGCTGCCGATCGCTGGTTCCGAACCTCGTCGAGACTGCATGAACAATTTAAAGGCACCATTCATTATTGGTAGGACGGTCACTGTCGCGCACTGTTGGAGGACGTCCTCGAACTATTGATTTTATTGGCTTTTTCGTGGGCCTAAATCAGAGAGTTTCCCGTATTGTCTCGTATCGTTCCGCCCCCACCGGACGCTTTGAAATTGGCCACACCAAATGCCTGCTTCGCATCATCCACGAAGAGCTGCGCGCCATCTCCGGCGCCGAGCAATCCCGGCTGCAGCGCTTTGAACAACCAACGCTGTGGCCATCGATACAGCCCTTTGCGTGAGCCCTTCAGGAGTTGGCCAACCGCCAGCCGTCGGTGGTTCCTGGCCGACCTCAATGAATTGTACTCCTTTCGTATAAATCAGAAATCTTCCCGCATCGTTCCGTATGGTTCCGCGACCCCGGCGCCACTATTCCGCAGGTGCCGTCTGGCTTGGTTTCCCGAAAATACGCTTTTAGGAAAGTCCTGGAGCCGGATGACCGATCTTGCGACGCAGTTCCGAACCGATCCCTCGATGACGGGCTACCGGACATGGCCGTCAAAGGTCTGTCGCTTACCAAGGAGCATCGGGACGGCAGCGACCGGTCTTGACCGGTCGGCGAGGATGACGAGCGTTCTTGTCGGCGAAAGATCCGCCCGCCTTTTCACGCCCTTAGCCACGTGATTGGATACGACGTATCTGTATATCAATTTCGTTGCTAAGGTCCTTCATGAACGAGCAAGATCGACGTTTTACGCGCGAGCGCATGACAATCCTCGGCGATGTCAAAGCGGCATCCTTTCTTCCATGGATCGAGCGTCATGCCGCCAAGCTCGGCCTCGCGCCGGCAATATTCGTTGCCGGTGCCGACCGGATCGAACTCGACGTTGCCGGTCCTGCGGAACTGGTCGATATGATGGAGATGGGGTGCTCTCTTGGACCAATCGATGTCTGGGTCGAGGCCATTCGTCGGACGCCGATAGAAAACGAATCAGGCTAGGTTGGGACCGGGTCTCTGCCTCTTTTTTGGGCATTGTTGCCAGTGCGAAAATATTGTGCAAACGTGATCGGACTGATCGTCATGTCTTGACCGCGAATCTGCATTTGGGAAGATGGGTCGATGTCGTTCGAAGGTTGATGCATGCTGCCCTATCCGTCCGGTTCATGGATGCCAGTTGCCCTCTCCGCGGACTTGCCAGCGGGAACCGTAATGCCGGCGCAAACCCCGGTCGGACCGATTGCCCTTTGGCGAAGCCGGTCCGGCCGCGCGGCGGCCTTTGCGGACAGATGCCCTCATCGCGGCATGCGCCTTTCCCGTGGTTTCGTGCGCGGCGAGGCCCTGTCCTGCATTTATCACGGTTGGAGCTATGCCCAGGCCGGAAACTGCTTGCGCATTCCGGCCCATCCGGGCCTGACGCCGCCGGAAACGATTGGTGTCGCAACACAGCCCGTCGAGGACAGCGGCGGAATCATATGGATTTCCGTAGGCGAACCCACCGCTCGGCCGCCGCGGTTCGACGGCCTAGCCCCTCTTCGCTCCATGATAGTAGAGGCGGGCATTGCCGCGCTGGAGGCGGCCGCCGGTACGAAGGCCGACGGAGGCCTGCTCGACTACGCGCAAAATGCCCAGACCCTACGGCTACTGCTGACCCCCCAGGGGAAAGCGCGGACGCTGATGCATGTTCTGGTCGACGAAGGCACTGGTCCGGCCAAGCGTATCGCTGCGTCGAGGGCAGCCGAGACGCTACGGCGGACGGCCGAGGATATTCTGCGCGGTGGCGTCGCCCAATGACCCGCAACGCGATGATCGACGAATGGTATCCGGTCGGCCTTGCCGGCCGGCTTGACACGCATGAGCGCCAGACGGCGCTCATGGGCGAGCCGATCGGGGTGAGGCTCGGCGCAGACGGAAACGCGAAGGTTACGGGCAGCAACGGGCGTGCCCTGCCGGTCTGCATCCGCTACGGCCATGTCTGGTCGTCGCTCGGCGACCCGCAAAAGGCGCTCTTTGCCATCCCCGAGGCTGATCAGCCCGGCCGCCGGCTCGTCGATGTCGGGGTTGTGCGCGTGCGCTGCTCGCCGCTGCGCGCGGTGGAGAACTTCCTGGACATTGCGCATTTCCCCTTCGTGCATACGGACATATTAGGGGCCGAACCGCACACGGAAGTCCCGAACTACAAGGTCGAGATACGGGAGGACGAAGACGAGGTTTGGGCGACCCAGGTGAAGTTCTACCAGCCGCAGGCCGCCAAGTCGGCGGAAGGCGGCATAACCACCGAATACATGTATCGCGTGCCTGCGCCGACCTGCTCGATCCTCTACAAGACCTGCCCGCCGCGCCCGGATGAATGGGACGTCATCACGCTTTTCGTGCAGCCGCTTGCCGAAGACCTGTGCGACGTCTGGCCGTGGATGGCGTTGTTCGACGACGAAACATCGATGGCAGACCTGATCCATTTCCAGCAGACGATCTTCCTTCAGGACCGGTCGATTCTCGAAAACCAGATCCCGAGGCTGCTGCCGCTCGATCCGGGCATGGAGATCCCCACAAGGGCGGACCTGACATCGGTTGCCTACCGGCGCTGGCTGAAACGCCACGGCTACACCTACGGCGCGCAACTGGTGGCGCAATGAAGCTCTACGACTACGTGCTGTCCCCGAGTTGCTACAAGGCGCGCCTGATGGCGGCGCTGACCGGGGTGAAGCTTGACATCCGCCCCGTCGATTTCCATCCCGGCGCCGAGCATCGCGGTCCCGAACTCATGGCGCTCAATCCGGCGGGTTCGATCCCGATCCTGGAGGATGGCGACCTCGTCCTGACCGAATCCTCGGCCATGCTGGTCTATCTTGCCGCGAAGGCCGCACCGCAATGGCTGGGCAACGATACTGCTCTGCAGGCGGCACGCGTCCAGCAATGGCTTTCCTTCTCGCATCGGCTGACCGGCAGCCTGGGGGCGGCGCGCTTGCACGAGATGCTGCTGCGTCCGGGCGATATCGCCACCCTGCATGGGCAGGGGATAGCGGCCCTGCGGGAGCTGGAAGCCGGCCTCGTCGAACAGCATATCCGCGGCCAGCGCTTCCTCGCGTCGGACAGGCCGACGATCGCGGACGTCGCCTGCTTTCCTTATGTGGCGCTGGCGCCGGACGGCGGCGTTTCGCTCGACCCCTATCCCGCGATCCGGCTCTGGTCGCGGGCGATCCGCAGTCTCGAGGGCTTCATCGAGATGCCCGGTATCCACCGGCTGCACGAACTGAAGCCCGAGCCCGTCCTCGAAGCCGGCGAGGCGTGACTTGGCGGGCCACTTGCTGAAGAACTGCGCAGCGGTCATCGTGGACGAGGGCAACGGTCCGGACATCCGGCGCAATGTCGATGTCTTGACCGACGGCCCGGCGATACGGGCCATCGGCGAAGGCCTCGACAAGGGAGAGTTGCCCGTCGGGACCGTCACGCAGGACGCCGCCGGCTGGTTCGTCTATCCCGGCCTCGTCAACACCCATCATCACTTCTTTCAATGCTTCGTGCGCAACCGCGCCGATCTGGACTGGACGAAGTTGTCGGTCATCGAATGGCTCGACCGCATCTATCCCATTTTCTCGCGGCTGACCGAGGAATGCTTCTACCACGCTTCGGTCACGGCGATGGCCGAGCTGATAAAGCACGGTTGCACGACCGCATTCGACCATCAGTATTGCTTTCCGTGGAAGGCCGGCAAGCGGCTGGTCGACCGGCAGTTCGAAGCAGCCGAACTCCTCGGTATGCGCTTCCATGCCGGACGCGGCGGCAACACGCTACCGAAATCGAAAGGCTCGACCATCCCCGATGCCATGCTGGAGACGACGGACGAGTTCATCGCCGATTGCGCCCGGCTGATCGACGCCTATCATGATGCCGGTCCTTTCAGCATGCGCCAGGTGGCCGTCGCGCCCTGCCAGCCAGTCAACTGCTATCGCGAGACCTTCGTGGAATCGGTGGCGCTAGCGCGTGATCGCGGGGTGCGTATGCATACCCATGTCGGCGAGGGCGAAAGCCCGGTCATCGAGGACCGTCACGGCATGCGGACGGTGGATTACTGCGCGGAGATCGGCTTCTGCGGGCCGGATGCCTTCTATGCCCATTGCTGGGAGCTAACCCACGACGAGCTGCGCAAGATGGCCTCAAGCGGCACCGGCGTTTCGCATTGCCCTGAGCCGGTCTATCTCGTCGGCGCCGAAATCACCGATATCCCGGCGATGTCGGCCTTCGGCCTCAGCATAGGACTAGGTTGCGACGGTGCAGCCTCGAACGACAATTCCAACCTGATGCACTGCATCCATTCCGCCTACATGCTGCAATGTCTGTCGGCATCGACACGCGACCATCCCGTTCCGCCGCCGGCCGATTTTCTCGGTTATGCGACGACCGGGGGCGCGGCGCTGCTCGGGCGCGGCGACATCGGCAGGCTGACGCCTGGCATGGCTGCCGACCTTTTCGCCATCGACACGCGGCGCATGGACTATGTCGGCACGCGGCACGATCCGCTGAGCCTGCTTGCCAAGGTGGGCATCGGGATGCCGACCGACATGACCATGATCAACGGCCGCATCGTCTGGGCCAAGGGCGAGTTCCCGGGGCTCGACGAGGCGCAGCTGTTCGCTGAAGCCGAGGCGGCGCTCGCGACCGTGGAATTCTAGAAACCGAAAACAAGGGGAACCTACATGCTGACAAATCTTACCCGCAGAACATTGATGAAGGGCGCGGCCGCCTCCGGACTCGTCGCAGCGGTGGGTGGCCGCGCGCTTGCTGCCGACGAACCTCTGGGCATCGTGCTCGTGGTCCCGTCGCCGGTCGGCGATGTCGGCTGGGGCCGTGCGCTCGCCGACGGGCTCGAGCCGGTGAAGGCAGCCTACGGCGACAAGGTGAAGGTCACCATCATCGAGAATATACAGGAAGGACCGGATGCCGACCGCATCATGAACAAGGTGGTCGCCGACGGGAACAAGTTCCTGATCGCCGGCTCCTTCGGCTACCAGAACGGTGCCCTGCAGATCGCGCGCCGTAACCCCGACGTCACCGTGCTGCATGCTTCCGGTTTCCAGGTAGCGCCGAACTTCTCGCCCTTCGCGGCCCAATATTTCCAAGGTACCTACCTGATGGGCATGGCGGCCGCCGCGCTGTCAAAGACCGGCAAGCTCGGCTCGGTCTCCGCCTTCGCCATTCCCGAACTGATCACCTCCATCAATGCCTTCACGCTGGGCGCGCAAGCAGTGAAACCCGATGTCGAGGTTTCGGTCGTATGGGTGAACTCCTGGTTCGATCCGGCCAAGGAGCAGGAAGCCGCCAAGGCGCTGCTGGCGCAGAAATGCGACGTAATCTTCTCCAACGCGCAGGACACGCCCTCCGTCGTGTCGGCCTGCGAGGAGGCCGGCGTCCCTGCCTTCAACCTCAATTCGTCGATGAAGAAATACGCGCCTAAAACCTATCTCGGCTGCGTGGCGACGGATTGGTCACCCTTCTTCAAAGCCTCGGTCGACGCCCACCTCGCCGGCAAGTTCAAGGGCGCCAACGCTTTCCTGGGTGTCGGCGACAAGGTTGTAGAGGTCGTTGACTGGAACCCGGGTATCCCGGCCGACACGATGAACAGGATCAAAGAGGTTGGAGCCAAGATCGCCGGCGGCAGCTTCTCGCCCTTTGCCGGTCCGGTCGCCAAGGCCGACGGCAGCGAGGGAGTCCCCGCCGGCAAAACGATGACCGATGCCGATATCGTCGCAATGGACTGGCACGTCAAGGGTGTCACCACGCCGCTGCCCAAGTGACCGTGACCACCCCGCTCCTGTCGCTGCGCGGCATCTCCAAGAGCTACGGCCAAATCCATGCCAATAGAGACATCGATCTGGATGTGGCTCCGTGCTCGATCCATGCGATCCTCGGGGAAAACGGAGCGGGCAAGTCGACGCTGATGAAGCTGATCTATGGCGTCGAGCAGCCGGACGCCGGAATGGCGACCTGGAAAGGGGAACCCCTGGTCCTCGCTTCCCCGGCGGATGCGAGGCGCAAGGGGATCGGCATGGTCTTCCAGCATTTCTCCTTGTTCGAGACGCTGACGGTGGTGGAGAACATCCGGCTGGTCGTGCCCAGGGGCAAATCGGATCTTGCGGATCGCATCCGCATGCTCGGCCGCGAGTTCGGACTCGAAGTCGATCCGCTCGCCCATGTGCACGCGCTCTCTGTCGGAGAGCGGCAGCGGGTGGAAATCATCCGCTGCCTGATGACCGAACCCCAACTCCTGATCCTCGATGAGCCGACCTCCGTCCTGCCCCCGCAATCGGTGGACAAGCTATTCGAGACATTGCGGCGGCTGCGCGACCGCGGCGTGTCCATCCTGTTCATCTCGCACAAGCTGGAGGAGATCCGCGCGGTCTGCGACCGCGCGACCATCCTGCGCGGTGGGCGCATCACCGGCCGCGTGGACCCGCGCGACCACGACGCGCACGACCTCGCCCGGATGATGATCGGCCGCGACATGCCGCAGCCCATGCCGGCGCTTGCGCATTCCGGCGGTGAAAAGCGCCTCGAAATCGTCGGCCTCGACCATCGGCGGCCGGACGATCCCTTCGCCGTGCCGCTTTCCGACGTCAGCCTGACGGTCCGGGCCGGCGAGATCCTCGGGATCGCGGGCATATCGGGCAACGGGCAAAGTGAACTGGCAGCGTTGATTTCAGGCGAAACGGTGCTGCCGCGCGAACAGTCCGACCGTATCTACATGATGGGAAAGGATGTCGGCGCGCTCGACGCGGCCGCCCGCCGCCGACTGGGCTTCGCCTTCGTTCCCGAGGAACGGCTCGGCCGCGGCGCGGTGCCGGAAATGTCGCTCGTCCTCAACAGCCTTCTGACCGCCCATCCGTTCGGCCTGTTGAAACGCGGCCTCGTCGACACGAACCAGGTGAAGGCTTTCACCGAGGACTGCATCCGGCAATACGACGTGCGCACGCCCGGTTCGGAAGCGGAGGCCGGCTCGCTTTCGGGCGGCAATCTGCAAAAGTTCATCGTCGGTCGAGAGATAATGCTGTCCCCGCAATTGCTGTTCGTGGCGCAACCCACCTGGGGCGTCGACATCGGCGCCGCGTCCGCCATCCGCCGGCGCCTCGTTGCCCTGCGCAACGAAGGCATGGGTATCCTCGTCATCTCGGAGGAACTGGAGGAACTGTTCGAACTCTGCGATTCGATCCAGGTGATCCATCAAGGCCGGCTGAGCCCGCCGCTGGTGACGCGCGACACGAGACCCGAGGAGATCGGCCGCTACATGATCGGCGCGCATTCGACGGCCAAAAAGGTCCCTGCATGAGCGCTCTGTCCGCGCCGCTCCTGCCTGTTCTCGTTCGCCGGGAGCATGCCTCGCTTCCCGTCAAACTGATCGCCCCGCCCGTCGCGCTCGCCTTGGCGACGCTTCTCAATCTCGGGATCTACCTCCTTATGGGCCGCGATCCGGTAGCCGTTTTCCACGCGATGCTTCTGGAGCCCTTCCTGTCCTGGGCCTCTTTCTCGGAAGTCCTGCTTAAGACCGCGCCGCTACTGCTGATCGCGCAGGGGCTTGCGATCGGCTTTCGCGCAAAGGTCTTCAACATCGGCGCCGAGGGCCAGTTCATCCTCGGCGCGATCTTCGCATCGGCCATTCCCATCTGGTTCCCAGAGGCAACGGGCCAATGGATCTGGCCCTCCATGCTTGTCATCGGTGCGCTGGGCGGCGCTCTGTGGGCGTCGCTCACCGCCTTCTGGCGCGTGAAGCTCAATGCAAACGAGATTCTCGTATCGCTCATGCTGGCGCTCGTTGCCGCGCAACTGCTCAACTACCTGCTTCTCGGCCCCTGGAAGGACCCAAACGGGTTCAACTTCCCGCAATCGGTGATGTTCCAGTCCGACGCGATGGTGCCGATCCTGATCCCCGGCACCCGCGTCAACGTCTCGCTGCTTATCGCCTGCGCGCTCTCCCTTGCGGCCTGGATCTTCATGCAGAGGAGTTTCGCCGGCTTCAAGCTGCAGGTCGGCGGCCTCGCGCCGCGCGCGGCCGGATACGCCGGCTTCAACGAAGGACGGGCGATCTGGCTTTCCCTGCTCATCGGCGGTTTCGCGGCAGGCCTCGCCGGAGCGGCCGAGGTGGCCGGGCCGCTCGGCCAGCTGCAGCGCTCCATCTCGACCGGCTACGGCTATGCCGCCATCATCGTGGCCTATCTCGGTGGCCTTCACCCGGTCGGCATCACCTTTTCCGCGTTGCTCATGGCGGCCCTCTATATCGGCGGCGATAACGCCATGGTCTCGGCAAATCTGCCGGTCGCTGCGGTCAGGGTTTTCCAGGGCAGCCTGCTGCTCGCATATCTCGTCGCCATCGCCTTCGTCCGCTACCGGCTCGAATGGCGCCATGCCGCCCACGGAAGCACGTCATGAACGCCGTCGAGTTCATCATCGCCGGGATGTTGGCGGCGGCTACGCCGTTTCTCCTGGCGGCGCTCGGCGAACTGGTGGCCGAGCGGGCCGGCGTCCTCAATCTCGGGGTGGAGGGACTGATGGCCCTCGGCGCCGTCATCGCCTTCATTATCGTCTATCAAGGCGGCGGGCATCTCCTCGGTTTCCTCGCCGCAGGCCTCGCCAGCGCGGCTCTTTCCCTGGTCTTTGCCGTCATCGCGCTGGGATTTCGCGCAAACCAGGTTGCGGTAGGCCTTGCCATAGGCATCCTCGGCCAAGGCCTCTCGGCGCTGTTCGGCAAGAGCTATGAGAGCCTCACGGTTAAGGGGCTTCCGAAGCTTTCATTGCCCGGGCTTTCGGATATCCCGGTGATCGGCGGCTTGTTCGCCCAAGACGTTGTCGTGTGGCTTTCGCTTGCCGCGACCGTCGCCATCTGGGCGATGTTCGCCTACACCAAAACAGGCCTCGTCGTCCGCGCCGTCGGCGAGAACCCCAAGGCGGCCCGTGCGCTCGGCTATCCGGTGATCGCCGTGCGCTTCGCCGCGGTCGCCTTCGGCGGCGCGTTGGCAGGTTTCGCCGGTGCCTACGCATCCGTGGTCTACACTCCGCTCTGGGCCGATGGCATGATCGCAGGGCGCGGCTGGATTGCGATTGCGCTCGTCGTCTTCGGCACTTGGCTTGCCAGCCGTATCTTCCTCGGTGCGTGCCTCTTCGGCGCCGTGTCCCTCGCAAGCCTCGCGGCCCAGGCGACAGGGCTGGACGTTTCCTCGCAACTTCTATCGAGCTTGCCTTATCTCGTGACCGTGATCGTGCTCGGCATCATCTCTTCGAACCGCCGTCTGCTCAAGCTCAACGGCGTGGCTTCGCTGGGAGAACCTTTCGAACGATAGTGTCGCTTGGTACGGCCCATCGAGGATCCCGTGAAGAACGGTGGATTGCGCCCGCACTCTGAAGCCATCCAGCGCGCCGACTCGGCCCCGCTCGTCGCCTACGGGCGGCGGCAACCGGCGCACCTTCACAGAATGTCAGCCCCGACTCGAAGCATTCAGGCGTCAGCTAGAAGCGATAACGCACTCCAACAGTATTCGCGTTGGAACCCTCTCCCATGTTTCCAAACGTGCCACCGGCGCCGGATCTGTGATGGAGTTGATAGACAAGCTCGACGTTGGGAGCTTGCCTCAGTCTGAAAGAAAGCTCCGCGCCGATAAAACCAAGGAAGGATGCATCGCCATTGTAATGGATTTCGCGGGCGTGCTCGATCTCGGTGACGCCTGTAACGGCACTGACACCGGCCGTCAGCGCTGGCGCAATCGCCAGATCGCCGATGACAAGGCCCTGGTGGCGAAGCCGCATCCCGGCCCAAAGCTCTCCGGATGTATCGTCGTCCTCGCCAAACCTTATGGCAGCCCCAGTCACACCGCCAAGGACAAAACCGGCGCCAACATCGGCGAAATCACGGCCGTAAGCAGCTCCAATCATGTAATTGTTCGTATAGTCGGCCCCGAAGACGTTGATAGTATCCCCGAAGGACCCGGTCACAAAGACGCCCCCAAAAACATAGACGTCGTTCTTCGTCGGTTGACCGGCAGCGAAAGGATCTTCGGTTGCAAAATAGATGAAGGGAGAACTGTTGTCGGCGAGGGCGGAAGTGAAGGAACCGGTCAGAATCAGCGCAGCCAAAGCCGCTTGCACCCCGCGCATGCACAAGCTCCGAATCAATTCTCAGTTGATCATCATTCCTCCGGTGTTTCCCGTGAAGAAGCAAGTTCCCTGCTCCAGAAATTGGAGGGCTCTACCCCGTTGCTTGACCAAGGTTTTTCGGGACGCTGACCTTCGGCTATATGGGGCAGCCCAACATCCCCCGCGCGCTGGCGATCTGCCGCAAGAAGGCTGGAAGTTCGACATCACGAGATCCTTCTTCCTGTCGCGGCGCTCGCTCAAGACATCGCCCAATTCCGGCATGCCAGTCTGGCAGGACAAGCTGTTCACCGGGCTGGCGCGCACGGCGGCTGATGCGACTGAATATTGCAAGATTCCGACCGGACGTGTGGTCGAGATCGGAACCCAGGTGGCTGTCTAAGCTTCTGCATATACAGTAGGCGCTGGTCCGACTTGGCACCTGCCCATCCGTCAACCCACGTGAGCCCACAGGCGCATTGGCTCGCGTCGACATCATATGGATTTGTCCAACCCATGCGAGCATACTGCCTGAACGCGTTCCTTTAGCGAGGAACAAGCTGATGCGCGTCGGTACGAGAGGCGTTCCGATCGAATACTACACGCTAAGGATTGCCGAGCCGGCAGGCTCGCAATCTGGTGCTGGAGGCGACCCCAAAGCAGAACACCGCAACGAGGTAGCCGACGAGACTGAAGCGCAGATCACGAACGGCCAGGCCGGCAATGATGGCCAGTTGCGCAACACCAATGTACCGTAGGATGAGCGTGAGCGAGTCCGTGAGTGCCATCGGATATCAGGCCGACCCCCGGTCGACTATCTGCGGGAAGGTTGGCGCGAACCTTTGGCGGCCTCCTGCATCGCGATGGCAACAATTGCGCCAGAGACAAACGTCAATGCGGCAATCGATGTTACCGCCCACGAGAGCCCGAAGCGATCGGCGATGAGACCTGCTGAGAGCGCGCCGATCGCGTAGCCGAGATCGCGCCAGAACCGATAGACGCTGAGCGAGCGGGCGCGCCAGCTGGGATGCGAGGCGTCGGAAACGGCAGCGATCAGACTTGGATAGACCATTGCCGTTCCAAGGCCGAGCAGAAGACTGCCGATGAGCCACCATTCGAACCGGCCCGTGGCGGCGGTAAGAAACAGACCGCCGGCCTGGGTCCACATCCCGGCGACGATCAGGCCCTTGCGGCCCCAGCGATCGCTCAAGGGGCCGGTGACGACCTGCAGGATTCCCCATGTTGCGGGATAGACCGCCTTCAGGATGCCGATGCGCTCGATGCCAAGTCCGAAGGACACGAAGAACAATGGGAAAATACCCCAGCTCATGCCGTCGTTGAGGTTGTTGACGAGGCCGGCTTGCGAAGCCGCGAACAGATTGCGATTCCGGAACGAGGTCAGCGCAAACACCTCCCGGAAACTGATCGGCGCGGATTGCATTGCGTGAGCGGATGTTTCCAACCGGAGGTGGTCGCGCGTGTCACGGATTAGCAGCACCGACAATACGGTGCCGACGATGGCGTAGCCGATCCCGAGATAGATGGGCACCGGGCGCAGGCCGTATCGCGAAGCGAGATAGCCCGTGAGGAATGCCGTTACGCCGACGGCGAGATAGCCGGCAAACTCATTGAGGCCGACTGCAAGGCCACGTGATTTCGGACCGACGAGATCGACCTTCATGACCACAGTCATCGACCAGGCCAGTCCTTGATTGATGCCGAGCAGTGCATTGGCCGCAATCACCCATCCCCAGCTCGGAGCCCAGATGATCATGAACGGAACCGGCAAGCCGACAAGCCAGCCGAGGACGAGAACGCGCATGCGCCCCCAGCTATCGGCGAGTTGGCCGGAGACGAGATTGGCAAGCGCCTTTACCACGCCGAAGCTCACGATGAAGGAGACGACAAGTGTCGTCGACGTGATGCCGAACTCTTCCGATCCGATGAGCGGCACGACCGTTCGCTCGATCCCGACCATGCCGCCGACAAAAGCATTCACCAGCATCAGGAGAGCAAACTGCCGCCAGTTTTCCCTAAGCCCAAGTCTGACAGTCGAGCCTGCTGACCGCGAAACGCCCATCGGTCAGGCCGCGGCGACCAACCCGGCATTGGTGGCTCGGTTGCGCGCCGCATCCGGCGGCGGGGGTGGTATGTCGGCGACCATCGTGGCGACGAAGGTGCCCTCGTCCTCAATGCGGAATGCTTTGTTGAAGCGCTTCTCGAAGCCAATCGTCGATGTCGGCTTGCCGCTGAGCGAGCGCCCGCAGACCGAGCCGGAATATGCGCCGGGCAGCACCTCGACGTGATCCGGCAGTTGCTTGAGACGGCGCACGCTGGAAAACAGCGTCCGCGCGCCGGCCTCGGCGTCGGTTGCCAGTTCGGTTCGCCCGAGATCGCCAACCATCAGCGTGTGGCCTGTCAGCACGAACCACGGCTCGCTCGCGCGTGTCCGATCGGTGATCAAGAGCGAAATGTGCTCCGGCGTATGCCCGGGCGTGTGCATGACGGCCATCGTCACATTGCCGAGTTCGAGCACGTCACCGTCCTTGGCGCGCAGAAACGGGAACCCGGCCTCCGCGCCTTCGAAGAGCAGGTATTCCGCGCCGGACGCTGCAGCGAGCGCCCGCCCGACGGAAATGTGGTCGGCATGGATGTGCGTGTCGACCACATAGAGGATGCGCATGCCCGTCGCCTCGGCGACCCTAAGGTAAGGCGCAATGTCACCGACCGGATCGACCACCGCAGCGGCCGATTTTCCACCACATCCGAACAGGTAGGATGCGGCGACGGGATCGGAATGGAGGAATTGACGGAGGATCATGGCTTGCGCTCCCTACCTCGCCTGCGGTAATATTCAATTATTCTGCTGAATGTTTCACCGAGGAACAGTCGTGTCAAGCATTGGACCAAAACAGGCGATTTTCGCCAGCCTTGCCGAGGTGGCTCAGGCGCTCGGGCATGCGCACCGGCTGGAATTGCTGGAGCACCTCGCACAGGGTGAACGCAGCGTCGAAGGACTTGCGGCTCGGGCCAGCCTCAACTTTGCCAACGCTTCACGCCACCTTCAAATCCTTCGACGCGCGCGACTTGTCGAGGCCGAGCGGCAGGGCAAGCACATGCTCTATCGCCTTGCAGGAGATGTTCTGGTGGTTGAATTAATGAAGGCTCTGGGACGCGTGGGCGAGCGGAACGTCGCCGAGGTCAACCGCGTCATGACCGACTATTTCCAGGCTCGCGACGCCTTGGAGGCTGTGTCGCGTGAAGAGCTTGTCTCAAGGTTGCGTGATGGCCTTGTCACGGTTCTCGATGTCCGGTCGGAGGACGAATTCGCGCTCGGACATCTACCGGGAGCGCTCAACATCCCGTTCGCTGAACTTGAAAACCGGCTGGCGGAACTTCCCGCGAACCGGGAGGTCATTGCCTATTGCCGCGGCCCTTATTGCGTTCTCTCGTTCGAGGCTGTCGCGGCACTGCGGGCGCGAGGGTATGTCGCTCACCGGCTCGAGGACGGGTATCCCGATTGGAAGGCCGCAGGCCTTCCAATTGAGGCAGCGGCCTGAGTGGTCCCGCAGCCAAAAGTTTTCGGTCGAACAACATGACGCCACCAGTTCCGCGATCACCGCTGCTTGAGCTGAAGGACTATTCGGCCGAGTCCGTGTTTCAGGTTGAAAGCATGCTTCGCGAGGCGCGGCGGCAAAAAGGCCTGTCGCCGGAACGCGTGCCTTCTGTGTGTCCTTGATCCGGACGGCGACGTAGTGTGCCGGTTGCGCAAAGAAGGCCGCGCGCGCCCATCGTCAGGCTGGGCCTGCTATCATACCGTCCTTCACGAGTTCGAACTGGATGGCCAGACGCTTGGCATCATTGGCTGTGCGGTCGGCTCCTCGTTCGCCGTGCTGTTCGCCGAGCAGCTTTTCGCGTCGGGGTGCCGCCTGCTGATCAGCATCACCTCGGCCGGCCAGATCACGGCGCTTGGACCACCGCCCTATTTCGTGCTGATCGACCGGGGCCTTCGCGATGAGGGAACTAGCCATCATTACGTTCCGCACGCTGAATTCAGCGAAGCCGATCCAGAGCTTATCGCGGAAGTCTTGATGTCGCAGCATCGGGGACTTGCAAAAGCTGCATTTTGCCGCCAGCCTAGGCGGATGATGGCCCGGCTGTCGCCAAAACATCTCCTCGTCATGCTAATAGCGGTCTTCCTGACCGCCGGATTGAGCCTGTCTGCGGCTCAGGCCAGCGTCATGTCGGCCAAGATGGCGGACGCTATGGCGATGCCCAGCGGTGCCAGCACAGGCACTTTGGCCGGTGCTTCCATGAACGGCGACTGCAAGGCGTGCCTCAAAGACATCGGCGACAGTGGCAACCCGACGCATTGTCCGCCGACCTGCATCGCACCGGTGCTGGCGGTGCTGCCGCAAGACCTTGCGGTGACGGCAGTTCTCCACGTGCAGCAGCCATCGACGCAAGCTGCCCCGTTCCTGCAGGGACGAAGTTCCCTACCCGACCCATACCCTCCCCGACTCAGCGCTTGACGCCGTTTCAGCCGTGACGCGGCTGATTCCCGGCGCCTGATCGCCTGTGTTGCGCATCGTTGCGCGCGCGGGCGCATACAGCATTCCAGTTCGATGCCGAGTGGCTCGCCATCGATCGAGATCGCAAAGGGCAAGCAGGGTGAAATACGATTTCAGTCATTCGATATCGCGCCGCGGGTTTTTTGCGGCCGCGGCGGGCGCTGCCGTGTCCTGCTCGCTGCGTCCTGCACGCGCCTCGACCGAGGACGAGCGCAGGATCAAGGCCGGCCCGGGCCAGGCGCTGCTCAATGGCGCCGACGGTCCGTCTACCGCAGTCTGGACCTATAGCGGCACCACCCCCGGCCCAACATTGCGCCTGCGGCAGGGCCAGCCGGTCCGCATCACTGTCGAGAACGGACTAGACGAAGACACGACCGTCCATTGGCATGGCATCCGTTTGCCGAACGCCATGGACGGCGTGCCGGGCCTGACCCAGAGGCCGATCGGACCGGGCGAGAACTTCGTCTATGAGTTCACGCCGCCAGATGCCGGCACCTTCTGGTACCATTCGCATGCCGACAGCCTGGTGCAGATCGGCCGTGGACTCGCCGGCCCGCTGATCGTTGAGGAACGTGAACCCGTCGCCGCCGACCGCGATCTCCTCTGGCTGCTGCAGGACTGGCGGCTCACCAGCGACGGCCAGATCGCCGGCGGCTTCGGCAGCATGATGGATGCGTCGATGTCGGGCCGCGTCGGCAATGCCGTCACCATCAATGGCGCGGCGCCGGCCGACCTGAGCGTGACGGCAGGTGAGCGCGTCAGACTGCGGCTCGCCAATGCCTGCCTTGCCCGCATGGTGGCGCTGCGCTTCGAGGGTCACCGTCCGGTGATCGTCGCGGTCGACGGCCAGCCCTGCGACCCGCATGAACCGGAAGACGGCCGCCTGGTGCTGGCACCGGCCATGCGCATCGACATTATGCTCGACATGCAGGGTGGTCCCGGCAGCAGGCACGCGGTGGTCGACGACTTCTATGACGGCCTCGTCTACACGCTGACAACGCTTGCCTATGACAAGGCGCCGCCGCTGCGCCACCATCTTCTCGATGCTCCGCGTCGCCTGCCCGCCAATCCGCTGCCGGCCCCCGACCTGGCCAAGGCTGAACAGCATGAGATCGTCCTGCAAGGCGGCATGATGGGCGGCGGCAAGCTGGCCGGCGTCGGCGGCATGATGGGCATGGCGATGCCCGGCATGAACGGCGCCGCCGCCTGGGCAATCAACGGCATGTCGATGACTGGCGATGGCCATGCCGGCATGGCGCCGCAGTTTACGCTCAAACGCGGCGTGACTTGCCACCTCACTGTGCGCAACGAAACCGCCTGGTGGCACCCCATGCACGTTCACGGCTTCAGCCTGTCGGTGCTTTCGCGCAACGGCTTGCCGGTACCGCACCGGCAATGGCAGGACACGGTGCTGCTCGCCCCCAAGGACACAATCGAATGCGCCTTCGTTGCCGACAATCCCGGTGGCTGGATGCTGCACTGCCATGTCGCCGATCACCAGATGGCCGGCCTGATGACAGTGTTCCGCGTGACCTGAAAGTTTTATCCAACCAAGGAGAACTGCAATGAAACTGACCTACCGCCTTGCCGCACTGTCCCTGCTGATCGCAACGCCGCTGCCCGCCTTCGCCGCAACGATCAACGCCGTCATGTACAAGAACCCGCAATGCAGCTGCTGTGAATCCTACGCCAACTATCTTGAGCACAATGGCTTCAAGGTCGATATCAAGCCGGTCAACAATCTCTCTCAAATCAGCAGCGATGCCGGCGTGCCGGCGGACCTTGAGGGCTGCCATACACTGATTGTCGACGGCTATGTCGTCGACGGCCTTGTGCCAGTCGAAATCGTCAAGAAGCTGTTGACCGAGCGGCCAGCCATTAGCGGCATCACGCTGGCCGGCATGCCGGCAGGCGCGCCCGGCATGGGCGGCGAGAAGTCCGAGACCTGGACGATCTACGCCTTCACCAAGGACGGCAAGGCGCCGACCGTCTATGCTACCGAGTGAGCGCACCATGATCAAGTGCAAATGGGCTATCTTCCTTGTCTGCTCGCTGCTGGCGTTTCCGCCGCCCTCCGTGGCAGCGGGGGCATCTGAGAACTTCACACTGCTCGATACGCCCGCCGCCGTGCCGGAAATCAGCTTCGAGGACGGCACCGGCAAGCCGAAAACGCTCGCCGATTTCTCCGGTAAGGTGGTTCTGCTCAACATCTGGGCGACATGGTGCGCGCCCTGCCGCAAGGAAATGCCGACGCTTGATCGGCTGCAGGCCAAGCTCGGCGGACCGGATTTCGAGGTCGTCGCGCTGTCGATGGACCGGAAGGGTCCCGACGCCGTGAAGAAATTCTTCGCCGAGACCGGCGTTACACACCTTGCGCTGAACATCGATACCTCGGCCAAAGTCATGTTCACGCTCGGCGCGGTGGGCCTGCCGATGACCGTGCTTATCAACCGCGACGGCAAGGAGATCGGCCGGCTGATCGGGCCGGCTGAATGGGATTCTCCCGACATGGTCGATTTCATCCGCAGCCGTATTGCCGCTAGCCCGAAAGGAAAAGGCTGATGCTTGCCAGAAACCGGGACGAGCCGGCGGTTCGGGACGTTTCATCCGCCTGGAACGAATGGAGGCGTCTGTTGTGCGGCCTGATCGTCTTCACCGCGCTGATCGCCGGCTTCACGCATGGAGCGCGGGCGCATTCAATGGACGAAGTCGACGCCATGCTGCAGAACGACGAGAAATATTTCCAGCAGATCGACAGGCCAACGCCCGATTTCACGCTGCGCACCGCCGACGGTCGCATCGTGCGGCCGGCCGACCTCATCGGCAAGGTCGTCGTCCTCCATTTCATCTACACATCGTGCCCGGACGTCTGCCCGCTGCATGCCGAGAAGATCGCCGAGATCCAGAAGATGGTGAATAGCACGCCGATGAAGGATCAGGTCACCTTCGTGACGATCACCACCGATCCCACAAAGGACAAGCCCGATGTGCTCAATGCCTATGGACCGGCGCATGGGCTCGACCCTGTCAACTGGCTGTTCCTGACCACTGCCCCGGGCCAGCCGGAGGATATGACCCGCAATCTGGCGGAAGCCTTCGGTCACAAATTCAGCCTGACCAATGATGGCTACCAGATGCACGGGATCGTCACGCATGTGATCGACAAGGAGGGCCGCTGGCGGGCGAATTTCCACGGCCTGAACTTCGCGCCCGTCAATCTCGTCACCTTCGTCAACGCGCTCACCAACAATGTCGAGCGCACGCACCACGAACGGGACGAAGGCTGGCTGGCAAAATTGAAGAGCCTCTTTTGACGGAGAGGCACCGACATTCTCGACGACAAGAAAGGGAGACGCGCATGTTCACCAAGCCAAGAGATGCAGCCAGGTATTGCAGCGGCATCGCCCGCGCCCTGCTCTTTGCCGGCCGACAGGATGGTTCCTGCTCAATCCGGGCTTTCAAGCCATACAGGCGAATGCTGCAGGCGAGATGTCCCAGGATCAGTTCGACCAGCGGATACACGACTATATCCTGGCGCATCCGGAGGTTCTCGTGCAGGCGCTGAAAAGCCTGGACCAGCGCCAGCGTGAAGCAGATGCAGCCCAGGCCAGGCAGGTGCTCAAGGCGCGCGCGGACGACATCTTCCGTGACAAGCAAAGTCCAGTCGGCGGCAACGCCGAGGGCAACGTTACCCTGGTCGAGTTCTTCGACTATAATTGCCCCTATTGCAGGCAGATGGCGCCGGTCATCGAACAGGCTGCGGCCGACGATCCGCAACTCAGGATCGTCTACAAGGAATTCCCCATCCTCGGCCCAGATTCGGTGTTCGCGGCCAAGGCGGCGCTCGCCGCCGACAAGCAGGGCAAATACACAGCGTTTCACAAGGCGCTCTATGGGTCCAAGACAAGGGTGACCGAGGCGGCCGTCCTCAAGATCGCCGCCGAGGCCGGGCTGGACGTCGAGCGCATGAAGGGCGATATGCGGCAGCCGGACATCCAGGCGCTGATCGACCGCAACATGGAACTGGCCCAGGCGCTGAGAATAACGGGAACGCCGGGATTTATCGCCGGCGACCAGATTTTTCCCGGCGCCACCGATCTTGCGACGCTGAAGAAGCTCATCGAGCAGGCGAGGAGCGGCAAATGATAAGGACCCCAAATCGACGCACGGTCATTCTCGGCGTCTTCGGCGCCGCCACGGCTGCAGGCTTTCTCGGACCGGATTTGGCAATCGCTGCCGACGATCCCGAATTGACCAAACGTTTCAAAGATCTTAGCGAGAGCGGCAACAGCACCTGCTCGGCCAAGTTTACCGAGTCGATCGCGACCATGCCCGCGATGGCGCGCATCAAGGGCTCGTGCTGCAGCCCGATGGAACTGAAACGCTATCGCGAGCAGGTAGATGGGCTTACCCAATATCGCGCCATCCCGATGATCCCCAGCGACCCGTACGACATACCGGCGGCGACCGCGCAGCAGATGCTGCCTTACTACGATCTGAAGCTCACCGGGGACGAGCAGAAGGCCTACGATTACGCGATGGCCAATTCCGAGGAGAAGGGCCCCTGCTGCTGCCCGTGCTGGCGCTGGAGAGTGTATGGCGGACTGGCGAAATACCTGATCCACGAACACGGCTTTGACGGCAGGCAAATTGTGAATGTATGGGACCTGTCCGACGGCTGCGGCGGGGGAATGTAGAATTGCCGGAGTATGCATCTTTCCCCGTTCTGTAACCGGAATCACCGTTGTCTTGGCGGAGGTTGCCGGCGACTTAACTTAGCTTGCACTCGCCAATCGTGGGCGGCGAACTCAGCCTTCGCGCTAGAGGATCATTTCCATGATGGATGGGTCAGAGGGCATGTGGTTGATGGGTGGGATGGGCCTCATCTGGATCCTGGTGTTGGTCGCCCTCGTGCTCGCGATCGCGGCGCTCGTCAAATATCTACAACGCTGACCGATTGAAGCGCCGAGACGTTGGCCGCCGCGGCGGGCTTCGGCCGAGATCAGCAACGACATGCGGATCAGGGGCTTGCCGTCACGACCCACGTCGACGACCCTGCCACGAGTCGGCAAGGCTGGCGCTCAGTTCGCACGACCCGCCAGACTGCTACGCCTTCGAGGCCCGGGCTCCATGTCGCGTGACTTTTCGGGGCGACGCTTAAGTCTGGCGGCTGTCGCATGCCTCGGTCACGCTGATCGGACCTTGTCCGTCGTCGCGCGAACATAGTTCAGGTCCTTGGTTCCGACGGCGCCGATGTCGCCGACCTTGAATCCGCTCTCGGTCAACAACGAGGCGATCCCATTCATGTCCACGTGACCATGTCGATGAAATCTCGGCAATCTGGACTTGCGTACCGGCCTGCCGAAATCGATAAGCAACAGCCGGCCAGTGGGCTTCAAGACGCGTGCTGCCTCGCGGACGAAGGCCGATCGAACGGGCTTCGACAGATGATGCAGCATCAGCGTGCCGATCACAATGTCGAACCGTGCGTCCTTGAAGGGAAGCTTCTGCGCCGTCCCGTTGACGAAAGTCAGATCGAGGCCAGACCTTTTGGCCTTGGCGCGCGCCCTCTCGATCATTTCAGCCGATGCATCAACGCCCGTGACACCTCCATCAGAACCCACTAGCCGCTTCGCGGCAATCGCAAGGGTTCCCGTTCCGCAGGCGACATCAAGCACCGCTTCGCCGGGCCGGAGCTTCGCCATGCGAAGCATGTGCTCGCGAAACCGCCCCTCGCGGCCGAGGGTCAGAACGCGCGCAAGCCAGTCATAGCCCGCCGCCCGGTGCAGGACGATGCCGATCCCCCTGTCGCTCGCGCCGTGCGTGCCTTTTCCGCCGAGGCCTATGCGAGAAAGGAAGCCCCACAGCAATACGATCGCGATTGCCGCTAGGATAAGGCCGTGGAATGCCGCCACCCAGGCGCCGGCGCCGATGTAGCCCATGCCAAAATTGGCCAGAAAGAGGAAGCCGGCGACGAGCGACAGTTTGGCAAGCAGGGCCATCGCGATCACGCCCTTGCGCGAATGCCGCCCGTTGCCGGTGCGGTGACCAGATAAGTGCATGTCGGCGACCTTCCGTTGCGGCCTGTCCAATATACGATTTGAGCTTCTGGACTTGGCGTATCATACTGGACACAATGTCCAGCATGAGATTCCGGACACCAGAGCTTTGAATGTCCAGAAGCAGGCGCCGAAAGTGGCGATGACCATAAAAATCGACCGGACGAGCGACTCAAACACCATCGATCGCCGCGTCGCGCGGACACGCGCGCTGCTGCAGGATGCACTTATTGCCCTGATCCCGGAGCGCGCATATGCGGCCATCACGGTCGACGACATTTGCCAGAGAGCAAATGTCGGCAGGTCGACCTTCTATACCCACTACGCAGACAAGGATGCTCTACGCAGCGCGACCATCGAGGCGCATCTGGGGTCGCTAAGCCGTGGGCGCATGTCGGCAAGTCAGGAGATTGGTGCTCGCCTGTTTGCGTTTAGCCTTCCCATGTTCGAACATGCACTTGCGTTCCGGTCGCTTCACCACGCGCTGCTTGCGAGCAGCGGCGACACGATCCATGGCGAATTGCGCGAGCGTATCCGGCGCGCCGTTCGAGCAGAACTTGTCGAAAAGCGGGGCGGTGGAGGTGGAGTGCCCGTCGAATTCGCCGTCCAGTTCATCGCCGGCGCATTTCTTGCGGTCCTCACCTGGTGGGTCGCCACCGACACGAACCTTTCGCCGGCGCAAGCGGATGATCTGTTCCAGGGAATGGCGGGAAACGGTGTCGGCGCCTGGGATACGTCAGGCTCCGATTCGTAAAACGGGATTGGCCTTGGCGGCGGCAGACGTGGCGCCTGATAGCGGCCGCCAGGAGGACTTATCGGGCTGGACTTGCCGAAGTGCCGATGGCGAGAAAGCTCCACTCCAGCGGCTCGCGCCACAGCCGGCCTGGCATCCGACATGGCGGCAGCCGATCTTGCGGCTACCCTGCGTACGGCCTTCAACCTGCCGGACCAGCAAGGCATATCCCGCGACAGAGACGATCCGCGTGAAGGTCGGCGAGACCTGAAAGTGCATTTCATCGGCACCAACAAGGGCTTCATCCACCCCATGCACATCCATGGCGGACCCTTCGAGGTGGTCGCCCGCGACGGAGAGACGATTCCCCTTCGGCCCGCTTCCTTGCCGAACCCGTAATGTCGGACCGGGCCAGCGTCGGCGCTACCCTGCCATCCATGGCATCGCCACCGCGCCGCTCGCCACCGCGATACCGAGTGCTATCAACGCGATCCCCACCGTCGCCTCGAAGCGATGGCCGCGCGGCAACAGCTTCTCGACGAAGACGACCAGCGTCAAAAGCAGCATCCAGGCGAGGCTCATGACACCGGCCGCGACCAGAACGGCAAACAGCGCCCAGCAGCAGCCGAGGCAGTACAGGCCGTGCCGCAGCCCCATGCGAAGGGCGCCGATCCGCCCGTCGCGCCAGTGCTCGGCAATGAAAGCCAGTGGCGAGCGGCAGTGCCCGAGGCAGATGTGCTTGGCCGCCGTGAACTGGTAGAGCCCAGCCGCTGCGAGCGTGGCGCCGAGCGCGAGCGGCGCCCAACGCGAACGCTGAGGCGGATCGAAGCTTCTCGCGATATCGCTGCCGAGCTGGACCAGCGCATACACTAGAAAGCCGGCTCCAGCCCAGACGAGGATATAGCCGGCGACGAAGATCCAGGTCGGAACTGCAACGCGGCGTTCGCGCCTTGACTGTGCCGACGCGAACATGAAGGTCATCGGCGCAGCAGCAGGCAGCATCATCGCCGCCATCATCACGGTCCATACCGCGAGAAACACGGCGGCGTTGCCGATCGACCAAGGCTCGGCGGCGATGCCGCCCATCGCCATGTCGGCCATACCCTCCACGCCTTCCATCCGGCCGCGCACGGCAATGCCCATCGGCATGTTCATGCTGAGGGTTTGGTAGAGCGTGACCGCCCAGGCTGCCGCCGTCAGCAGCGCGAGGGAAGCAAGCAGGCCGAGTGGCACGCCGCCCAGCCTTCTGACAGGCGGCGGCAAGGAGAACCGGCCGATGGCGCGTGGGTCTGCCACCGCCTCAGCTCGGGCCGGTCCACTCGAACGGTATGTGCTTGCTCCAGCGGGCAGTGCCGGTCCAGTCGAGGCCGAAGCCCTTGGTGCTGACCTCGACGGAACGGCCCCAGGTGGCAACCTGGCCGGGACCGACCTCGGAGCCCGGTGGGTTGATCGTCTGCACGCGCTTGCCGGGTGGGGTAGTCGGCCCCGAAAGCGCTTCCGCACGCCCGACGACGCGGCCAGGGATCTCGACCCGCCAGGTGGCGAGGTCGCCCGCCACCTCGAAGGCGATCGGCACAAACTCCATGCCGCGCATTTCGCCAATGTTGGCGGCAAAGCCCGCCGGCCAGCCGCCGGCCTGCCCGCCGAAGATGGTCTGCAGCGCCTCGCGCTGCTTCTCGTTGGCCTTCTCATCAAGGTACATGCCCATGACGGCCTTTGCCTCGCCGGCCCAGAGATTGCCTTCGAACTCTCCGAGCGCCACCAGCGTCAGGCCGTCGAGCTTCACGTCGCCGTATTGGCCCTCACGCACGTGCCAGGCGAGCACGCCCTGGCAGTGATTGCCGGTCGGCGGCTGTGCAAATTCGCAAGGGCAAGGGATGTCGCAGCTGCAGATGTCGAACCAGTCGCCTGCGAGCCGCCATCGAGGAACTGCGTTCATGGCTCTTACTCCCGAGAACTGATGGGGCAAGATTACTCCGTCGGCGCTCGCGGCGCCACGTCTTACCTAGGCGGGGTAATGGGCCGCTAAGCGGGCGGCTCACTTTGCGACGGCGCTTGAATGGCGCGCTCCGCTCGCGGCCTGCTTGGCGGTCCGTTACCCCATCTAGTCAGCGAAGCCATCGAAGGCGCGGTGACACGCACGCTTTGCCGTTTCGTAGATCACGCCTCGCCGATGCTTCGGCCATTCGTCGAGAAAATCGAAAGCATCCTCAAGACAGGCGATCTCTTGAATGAGACCTTCCGCGGCTCTCACGAACACGGGACTCTCAAATGCTCTCTCGCTCATCGAAACCTCCAATCTTTGAACGATTTCAGGTGGTTGAGGATGGTCGCCCCAGCAATCGGCAGCGACCTGCGGGAAATATGTGAAGGCCGATTTTCGACGTCAAGACCGCATGAAGCCAGTGCGCTATCCGACAAAAGTCCTCGGTTACGACGGACACGGTGAGTGCTACTCAGGCGACGGCCCGCTCGGTCCAGCCGGTGGGTTGAACGAACGTCACTCGCTTGGTCTATGGCACACGCTCACCCTCTGCGCAGAACGCGGACCAGATCGGCCTCTTCTCCTGTCCTATTTTCACGCCGCAGCCGCCCTTTTGCCGCACTGGGCAGTCCGACCCGTGGAGAAGTGGATCCGGATCAAGCCGTGCAAGACAGACAAAAGCAAGGTGCGCAGCCAGCCGGTGGTCGTCGAATTGCCGTTGCTGCCGGAGCTCGCGGCCGAGCTTTCGTGCGCACTGGCGGGCAATGGCAGCAGGTGAGCCAATGGTGGGCCCGGAGGGTATTCAGAAAGCCATAAAAATCAATTGGTAAGAGATCAGTGGGACTTCAAAGCATTCAAATCTTTTCCAATGTTTTTCGATGTTGTTGTCCCACTCAGAAGTGCCTCAGTCCACCAAACCGACGCACTGAACGCCTCACTCGGAAGGGAGGTTTGCGCAAGGTGAAAGGAAGATCGCGTCGGTGTGCAGCCTTCCTGAGAAAGGTCGCGGTAGAGCCAACTGCTGACGCTCAGCGCGAAGACATCAATGTCCTGTTATGGGGCCGTCAGAGGACCGGCCGCTTCTCGCCCAGAAAGCGATAGCAGACATGCAACTAGGTGGTACAAAAGTCTCTAGCGTGACCCTTTCGAGACATTTGCGTGCGGCATTTGCGTCTCGAAAGCGTTTCTTCAGTGCTACCAGCACCAACGACCGTCTGCGGTCGTTCAGAACACGGGTTACCGTCTCTAAACCGGATATTGGACCGGGCAGCCGCCGGAAATAGATCGAATGGAGGTGATCGCCTGTCAGGAGGCGTTCAAAAATGACCTACGACCGCGATCTTCATCGCGGCCGTTTTCATGGTGTCATTCCCGGCTATGCTGATAAGTTCTTTATGATCGGCAGCTTGCGGATCGTCTTGCCCGTCGCCGCCCGTAGCGCGTTGGCGACGGCCGGGCCGATCGGCGGCACACCGGGCTCGCCAACGCCCGTGGGCGGCTCGTCGGACGGCACAATGTGCACCTCGACGCGCGGCATCTGCTCGATCCTGAGCGGCGTATAGGTGTCGTAGTTCTCTTGGTCTATGACACCGCCCGTCAGGGTCAGCTCCTCCTGGAGGATCGCGCCTAGCCCGAAGCCGATACCGCCCTCCATCTGAGCGCGGATCTGGTCAGGATTTATCGCGGTGCCGCAATCTACCGCGCAGACGACGCGGTCGACTTTGAAATCATTTCCATCGTTGAAGGTGATCTCCACCACCTCGGCGACATAGGTCGAGAGGCTTTCATGCAGGGCCACGCCGCGGAAACGGCCTTCCGGCAGAGGCTTGTCCCAGCCTGCCTTCTCAGCAGCCAATTTCAGCACGCCGGCATGCCGTGGATGGTGACCGAGCATCGACAAGCGGAAATCGACCGGATCACGGTTCGCAGCGGCGGCGAGCTCATCGATCAGGGTTTCCATTGCGTAAGCGGTGTGGGTGGAGCCTACCGAACGCCACCACAGCACTGGGATGTTCACGTCCGTCGTGGTCAGCTCGACCTTCAGGTTCGGGATCGCATAGGGCAGGTTGGTGGCGCCCTCCACGGAGGTCGGATCGATGCCGTTCTCGATCATCGCCGCAAAGGGCGAACCGCCCGCGATCGATTGGCCCACGATGTGGTCATGGAGAGCGACGACATTGCCTTCCTTGTCGAGCCCCGCCTTGACTGCGTGCACATAGACCGGCCGGTACCGCCCACCCCGCATGTCGTTCTCGCGGGTCCACTGCACCTTCACTGGCTTGCCGGGTCCCAGTGCACGCGCTGTGGAAACAGCTTCGATAATGAGATCTGCGTCCGAGACCGCTCGGCGGCCGAAGCTGCCGCCGGTCTTCATCACGTGCAGCCTCACCTTGTCCGGCGTGGTGCCGCCTACTTGAGCGGCAGCCGCCTGATAAAGGTCGGGCATCTGGTGTCCGCCCCAGACGTCGATGGTGCCGTCTTCGTTGATTCGGGCGGCCGCGTTGAGTGGCTCGATCGAAGCATGGACAAGATAGGGGAATTCGTAGTGCCCTTGGATGACTTTCTCAGCACTGGCCAACGCTGCGGGAGTGTTACCGTCGTCGCGCGCGGTGGCCGCGCCCGGATCGTCTGCTGCCTTAGTGTATTCGGCCATGATCTCGGCCGTGCCGCGCCTTTCGGCCTTCTCTTCGTTCCAGGTCACCTCCACGAGATCGCGGCCCTTGAGCGCCGTCCACATGTCCCTGCCGACCACGGCAATGCCGCGCGGCGTCTGGACGACATCGACAATGCCGTCGAGTGCCTTGGCTTTGGAGGCGTCGAAGCTCTCGATCTCAGCGCCGAACTTCGGCGGATGGATCATAACGGCCGTATTGAGTCCATCCATCTTGAGGTCGATCGTGTAGGTCTGCGCGCCATTGGTCTTGCCGGCGGAATCGTAGCGCTTAAGGCTGTCCGATCCGATCTGGGCCCACTTGTCGCGCGGCTTTAGCGGCACGTCGTCGGGAACCGGCATTCCCGCTGCGGCTTCAGCCAGGTCACCGAAGCGCGCCTGCATCCCTGAGGCGTGCGACACGACCCCGGAAGCGACTGTGATCTCGCCGGCTGGCACGTCCCACCGCTGCGCCGCGGCCGCCACCAGCATGGCCCGTGCGGCAGCACCCGCCTTGCGGTAGCGCTCCCACGACGAGCTCATCGACGTGGAGCCACCGGTTCCCTGCGCGGCCCCGCCCCAGGCGAGATTGCCGTAGAGCGCGGTATTGCCATATCCGCCGACCACGTGGACCTGCGCCCAGGCGCCGTCGAGCTCTTCCATAACCAGGGTGGCGATGCCGAAATAGGAGCCTTGTCCCATCTCGAACTGCGACGAGTGGATGACGATTCGGTTCTCCGGTGTGATCTCGACATAGGTCTGGAAGGGGTTCGCCTGGACCGCTGCAGGCGTCGTTTGTGCGTTGGCGGGCGCGGCCATCATTAGCCGGTAGCCCACGGCGAGGCCCGCGGTGGTGACGGCCGTGCCGAGGAGGAACTGGCGGCGCGTGGGCCCCACGGCATTATGCTTCGGGAGAAACTGCAACATGCCTCAGGTCTCCAGCCGGTTGGCGGTCTCGTGGATGGCCGCGCGGATGCGATGATAGGTGGCGCAGCGGCAGAGATTGCCGCTCATCGCCGAATCAATATCATCGTCCGTCGGCTTCGGCGTCTCTGTCAGGAGGGCCACGGCCGACATGATCTGGCCAGACTGGCAATAGCCGCATTGAGGTACGTCGAACTCGGCCCACACGGCCTGGACCGTTTCGCCGATCTTGCCCGACACGCCCTCAATGGTGGTGATCGAGGCTCCTTCGATGTCGCCGACTGCGGTCTGGCACGAGCGCGTCGGCATGCCGTTAACGTGAACCGTGCAAGCGCCGCACTGGGCAAGGCCGCAACCGAATTTCGTTCCTGTGAGTCCGATGCCGTCACGGATCGCCCAGAGCAGCGGCATCTCTGGATCGACGTCGAGTGTTCGCGCCTCGCCATTGAGGGTAAAAGCGACCATGGCTTGCTCTCCTTGTCCTGAGCTGGCTATCTCGTTGCGCCTCCGCCCGGCTAGGAACCGGACTCTTCTTGCTGAGGCATAGCGACCACAGACTAGGATCGCGCAGCTCGAGCAACAAGCCGCTAGCTGGCAATCGCGAGATCGTGAAGTGGCTCGTGTCGAAAGGCTGGAGGCAACTGAATGTCATTTTTGGGCCGACCGGCCGGTCAGTTTCCGGCTCAATGACCTGGTTGGCAGTCATTCCGCTTCTAAGCCTAAACCCCAGACATGAACTGTAGCAGCATCATAAAAGACGACATCAAGCGGCGATTTTTCGTTGCGCTGCACCGCTAGCTCGTTCGCGTGGTTCATGATCCGCTGGTTATGCGCGGATGCTGGTTCACCATAGATGCCAACACCGAGCTTGCGAAACTTGCCACGCGCTATGCGGTTAAGGATGTGGTCGTCATTCGTAGCGAGCGAATGGCCGAAAATGAAGAAGCAATGGCTGGCGGTCTTCACATTTGCGGTGAACTGCTTGAAGCCTTGGTACAGGTAGGCATTGTGACGGATCTTCGCCTTCTTCTGGGCGCTGGTGGGCTGATGAAGGGCGGCTTAGGGTCATGATTTCCAGTTCATCGCGCTGCAATGACCGATGAGTCACAGACGCTGCATTTCGCGCTAGACCGCAGCTGCGGTATTCTCGATCATACGCTCAGCCATCCTATTCGCACCTCGTTGCCGCCGTTCGCCGCACCTATCGATCGGAGGCCTTCCAGCCTCGCGATAGCCGCGCTATGTGGCTGCACACAACCTGACGACGAACAGGAGCAAGATTGGACATAGAAGCCAGCACAAGATCGCCCTTCCCTGTCCTTGCTCGTTTTCATGCGAAAACAATCAAACTGAGTGCTGCGGGGATAGCGAGGTCGATTTGGCCCACTTCAGAGCAAAGTCGGCCATAAGCCATTGATACAATTTTGGTGGGCCCTAAGGGTGCTTGGAAAGTCAGAAATATCAAAGGCTATTCGACAGTGGGACTGTGTTGCGTTACTATGCTCTCCGGTCTTTTCCGGTTGATTTGTCCCACCCCTGATGCCGATTGCGGTCCTTCGCCGCTGCCTTGGTCAATTCCCGATTCCACAAGCATCCGGTCCTGAGTGGGCAGACGGCCTTCCTAGTGGTAATTAGTCAGCGACACGTTGACCGTTCTCCTCATGCGGGTGAAATCTACGTTCGACCATATACGTCGTCGAAGCGAACGATATCATCCTCGCCGAGATAATCGCCGCTCTGCACTTCAATGATCACTAGGTCAATTCTGCCTGGGTTCTCCAGCCGATGCTTATGGCCGCAGGGGATGTAGGCTGATTCGTTTGTCGCCAGGAACGACTCCTGCTCGCCATTGACGATTTTCGCGGAGCCGCTGACCACGACCCAGTGCTCCGAACGATGATAGTGCATCTGCAGGCTCAGCCGCCGACCGGGCTTCACCTCGATGCGTTTGATCTTGAAGCGCTCGCCTTCCTCAAGAACCGTGTAGGTACCCCACGGCCGGTGTACCGTGCTGTGGACCAGGTGAGCTTCATGTCCTGAAGCCTTGAGGCCCTCGAACAGCTTCTTGACGTCCTGAACGCGGTCGCGGGATGCGACAAGCAAAGCGTCCGGGGAATCGACGATCACCAGATCGCTGACACCGACCGTGCCGATGACGCGCTTGTCGGAGCTCACATAGCTGCCGGTCGTGTCGACCATATGCACATCACCGCGTATCCTGTTCCCGCTTTCGTCGGCGGCGATCAAATCGGCCATTGCGTTCCAGGATCCGATGTCGTTCCAATCCATGTCGCAGGCAACCACGGCAAGTTTGTTCGTCTTCTCCATGACAGCGTGGTCGAGCGAGATTCGCGGCGCGGAGCCGAAATGCTCAGGCGCGAGTTCGATTTTGGCAAAGCCTTCGCCTTGACTGAAGCGGCCGTTCTCGTAGCTATCGGAGACGGCCTGGATCACCGCGGGGCAATGCGATGCCATCTCGTCGAGCATGGTTTGTGCGCTAAAGCAGAAAATGCCGGCATTCCAGAAGAAGCGCTTGGACGCAACATAGGCTTTGGCTGTGTCCAGATCCGGTTTTTCAACGAAACGGACGACTTTCTCACCATCCGCTTCGATATAGCCGAATGCCGTGTCCGGTCTGGTTGGGGTGATGCCCAATGTGACGATCCGCCCGAGCTTCGCATGTTCGATGGCCCGGCACATGACGTCTAAAAATGCAGGCAGGTTGCCAACCATGTGATCGGCTGGGAAGACGCATAGAATCGCGTCAGGGCCTTGCGTTGCCTTGGCATGGATGGCGGCTGCCGCAACGGCTGCGGCCGTATCCCGGCCTTCTGGCTCGAGCAGAAAGGTGCGTGGCAGGACCACGGAATCTAGTTCGTCGAACTCGTCCTTGGTAAGGAAGAGATGTTCCCCAGATGTCACGGCGACGAGTTCCACTACGCCCTTTATCGAACCGACGCGCAACACAGTGTGCTGCATCAGTGAATGCCCGTCTGCCACTTTGAGGAAAGGTTTAGGGTGCGATTGCCTTGAGGCGGGCCATAGCCGCGATCCGGCTCCGCCGCTGATGATGACGGGAACCACTTTCATATAACAACCTCGATTTCGTCTCTGGAGTGATTGCCCGCGCCCTTTCGAGCGTTAGCGTCACGATCGCCGTCGCTCTGGCTTGGTCTGCGGCCTCCGAGTAACAGCGAAGTTCTGGCGCGTTGCCGAACGGCCTCACATGACGACGCTATCGGTATCGTACGACGCTTCCATGGCCTCGATGAGAAATGGACATTCAACTATGCCTGTTGGTTGCATCCGCCGAATTGTGCAGGTGACGGGTCTTAACTAGACCAGAGATTCTTTTGCTGTCTTCTATCAAAATCAAACGACTTGGCTCCTTCAGATCGAACTCAATTACGCGTGGTACGAAAAGGCGTGCATATCGTGTAAAGGCGCTCGTCGGAGGAAACCGAATTACAGTATCGCAGCGCCCGAGAAGATACATCTCAACGAGGGCGGAAATTGCGCCGTCCATCCCAAGTGCTGCAGTGTGTAAGGGGCCGTCTTGATCGGATCGGAAATGCTTGGGGACGGTGAGAAGATCGGGAAACTTGGCCGACAGATGATCCAGGATTTGCGCGCTGTCCGTGCACAAGAACAGCCGCACAGGCTTGGGGTGCGGTAACGCTTTAGCCTTATTAACCGCAGTGCACACTTGTCGAACGGCGAACTCCGGATCGGCCCAGTAGGGCGCATGGTCCATGATGTCTTCACCGTTACCATGTCGAACATGAACCCCGATGATGCTGTGCCCCTCAAAACATTCTTGGTAAATGGCATCTATGCGTGTTTGAATTTCAGACCGAGGCTTGACACTCTGGAACACCTGCCGCTCTGCATCCTCATCGCAGCGCCACATCAAACAAGCGTCACACACTACTGTGTTCGCTGCGACATCGTGTTCGGCCTGAAAGAGCTCGCCCAACTCGTCGCGCTCTTGGAAAATCTGCTCATCTGGGCGGTAAAGGCAGTCGATCGCTGGCCTATTCCACCACTCCGGGAAGAATGGACCCGGGAAGGAAAAGTCGTTGATCCGGTCGTCGCAAATAGCCGGTACGCCAGCGATGTCATTGATCGGTTGGAAGAACACCGGAAAAGCATTTGTGAAGGGTTGGTCGAGATAGCAGGACCCCCGCCAGTCGATAGCTAGCGTTCGTCCCGACCGCTGAGCGTAGCGCCAAGCGGCCGCCAGCGACCACAGACAATCACCGAACCCTGTACGCCTCTGAGAGACGACGAACCGGCGCTTTACCAATCCACTGACCTGCATTTTCGGAAATCTCGTTTCAGAGACGAGGTTGCATCCGGCTTGGGATCTCTTAGTCGATACTAGTCGACCGTTACGCCGGGCGATTTGGTAGAGGCTGCGCGTGGGGCAGAAGAGCTCCCTCAGCACTGCCTATCCTTATCTCTGTGACGCTCGCAAATCTTGACGCCGGGTACACTCGCTTCCGGTTTAAATTCAGCGTTCTCTAATGCGCCCGGCGACATGTGTAAAATTGATTGCGTGAATGTGGCCCATCCATGTGATGGATACTAAGGCGGTTCCTTGACCATGAGCCTCTGCTGACGTGGGGCCGCGCTTTGCTAAGCGAAACAGCCGGTTTCGCAGCGCGGCGAATTTGAACGGCCGCCTTTGCCAGCCCTCGCCATCGCATCCGGCTACAGGTGCCGAAGATCTTCTCGATCCGAGTACAAATTCTGTGGATCGGTTGGTTCCAGGCGTCGAGCTTTCGGCCTCGTCGCGCCCCCACATAGCGGTTGCGACGATGCGCGGCCTTCCACCCTTGGCGCGCACCGCGTCGCCGAGATGATTGCCTCGGTAGGCGCTGTCGGCAAACACTTCACCGGGATTGTTCGGGCAGAGCATCAGGAACCGCGTTGCCGTCCTCGGTGGGCGCCGAGACGGCGATCTCCTCGACAAGGGCCGTATCGGCGTAGGCACCGAAATGGGCTTTGAAGCAATGAAACGCTGGTCGGCGCTTGTACTTGACCCAATGGCCCTCTTCATCATCTTCGCTGGCCGAGGCGATGATCGCCGCATCGACAGGCGTGCCGATCTTCACCTGGATCGCTTGAACTGGCGGGTGATCTCGGCGAATAACAGGGTCATGAACCTCAAGGGCCTGTCGAAAACGGACGAGAGCGGGTTCGCACAGGTGTCGGCTCTGACACCGAGAACCCGCAGAACCGTCGGAACGATCCTCCACATGGCTGCAGACGCCAAAATTCCTCTCTCGGCCATCGTCGCACAGCATCGCGTGCCAGTCGCTCAGTCCAGCCGGCTCGAAAGCTATCCGGCAGGAGTTGCGCCATGTTGGCGCACTTGAAAGCGTCAGAGGGCGCCGTGTCGCATCTTTCGATGGGACCGGACGCCATGATGGCCATAAATGACGTGGATGGCCTGCGCCTGACATTCGACGGCCGGCGGGTCCTGCACATCCGTCCTTCAGGAAACGCCCGCAAATGACATGTTACGTTGAGGCAGTTAAGAATTGGACTTGAAAAAGGGACTTTGTTGACTGCCTTTCGGGCTAGCGCGCCCGAAATTCCTTGGAGGTCAATACGTAATGCCCTACCCGGCTTTTCGCCGCCGTCTCAGATGTGCGGTTCGCCCGAAGCCCCCGACTGCCACGAACTTTGTCTTCGCGCGGAGCGAACCCTCGCGCCCACGACTTGTGCCGCCGATGGTGCCGCGCTGCCCTGTCAAACAATCCATTTTATGGATGCACCTCATCCAAACAATCGATTTCACTGATCAAAACAATTTCCATTAGAAGACGCTGAAGCAGGCAAAGATTACTTGGTCAGCGCAAAAGAGGGATGGTGGAGTTCTAGTGTGGGTTGGACCCACATGCTCGCCATTTTATCTGGGAACTGCTACGTGCCCTGTTGGCGCAGGGCAATACGATTCTACTGGCCACCCACTTCGTGGAAGAAGCGGAGCGGCTATGCAACCGACTGTGCGTGCTTGAGAACGGATGTAGAATCCCAGAAGGGCGTCCTAACTCGCTGATTGATGAGCAAATCGGGTGCGACGTGATTGAAATCTATGTCGCTCACCCCGTGAGCTGAGTTCGGCACTCAGGCCGCATGTGCGACTTAGGCAGGTTAGCGGCGAGACTCTGTTTTGCTATGCCTCGAAGCAGGAGCAGGTGTGCTCGCTGGCTGACACTGTCAATGACGAGCTCCGCGCCGCATCTGTCGAAATCCTACCATAGGGTATGAGGCGGGCCGCCGGTGTGGCGAGCCAGATTCGAAACTTCAACTACCATAGAGCAGGAAGAAAATGGGCGAGAACAGGAAAGTTGCTCTAGTTACGGGCATAACGGGACAGGATGGTGCCTATCTCACGCGTCTTCTGCTGGAAAAAGGCTACGTCGTTCATGGGATTAAGCGACGTTCCTCGTCCTTCAACACGGGTCGCATCGAAGACATCTACCAAGACCCGCACGATCCCGATCCGCGCCTAATTTTGCATTACGGTGACCTCACTGATGCGACTAATCTCATCCGAGTAGTTCAGGAATCCCAGCCAGACGAGATTTACAACTTGGCCGCTCAGAGCCATGTCCAGGTGTCGTTCGAAACGCCGGAATACACAGCAAACGCCGACGGTATCGGAACATTGCGACTTCTTGAGGCGATCCGCCTCCTCGGTCTGAAGGACAAGACCCGTTTCTATCAGGCCTCGACTTCAGAGCTCTACGGCCTCGTGCAATCCGTACCGCAGAACGAAACAACGCCCTTTTATCCGCGCAGCCCTTACGCCGCCGCCAAGCTCTACGCCTACTGGATCGTGGTCAACTATCGCGAGGCCTATGGTATCCATGCTTCCAACGGCATTCTCTTCAATCATGAAAGCCCACTGCGCGGCGAAACTTTTGTGACGCGCAAGATCACCCGCGCCGCCGCTGCTATCTACCTCGGCAAGCAGGACAAGCTTTATCTCGGCAATCTCGATGCTCAACGCGATTGGGGCCATGCGCGTGAGTACGTGCGTGGTATGTGGATGATGATGCAGCAGGATCAACCGGATGATTACGTGCTGGCGACGGGCAAGACGACCCCTGTCCGCCAATTCGTCGAATGGGTTTTCGAAGATGTCGGCGTCGAGCTCGAATGGCGTGGTGAGGGAGTCGACGAAAAGGGCTATGATGTCGAGACCGGCAGATGCCTAGTCCAGGTAGACCCACGCTACTTCCGCCCCACGGAAGTCGATCTTCTCCTGGGCGATGCCACCAAGGCGAAGGAGAAGCTCGGCTGGGTGCATGAGACATCCGTGCGCGAGCTCGCCGCGGAAATGGTGCGGGAAGACCTCAAGGTCATGCAGACATCGGTAATAATGAAGGAAGCATAATGTACGATCTGAAGGGAAAAGCCGTGTGTGGGTCGCGGGCCACAAGCATGGTGGGCAGCGCTGTTGTACGCCGCCTCGCGTCTGAAGACTGCAAAGTTATGGCCGCCCTGACGTTTCCCCGAAATTTTATCCAGTCGTGAGTTCGTTTCCGGGGGTGGATTTGCCCTGATGGGCGGTGGACGCGACGGGTGCTGGCGCGGAGCGTTTCATGTTGCGCAGCGCGAGCGACCGTCGCGGGTTGAAGGTCGATGCAAATTCGTTGGGTGTCTGCCATCCGATGTGCGAGTGCGGACGCGCGCCGTTGTAATCGGCGCGCCATACATTGAGCCTCGCGCGGGCCTGGGCCAGGGACGTGAACCGCGTCTCGTTGAGGAGTTCATCGCGAAGGGGGCCGTTGAAGCTCTCGCGTTAGGGTCCTAGCCAACCTCTGACTGTGAACTCGCGGAAGCGATTTACGGCAAGCGCACACAGCAGCTCGTCCATGGCGTTCGTACATGAACTTTGGAAACTTATAATACTGGTACACACCTCCATGGCGGAACATTCTCTCCAATATCTCAGCGATTACCGGATAGCTATCTGCCTTCACCTACCTCGGCCTAGTGCAGAATCTTGGCCGAATGAACTCGGCGCTCTTGCTGCACACCAATGGTCCGTCCCGCGCGATGCGATCATACCGCCCCAGCTTACCTTCAAATCCGGCACTGGCGAGTATCTAGATCCAAGCCGACGGCGCCGGGGATCAAATAAAAAGCCGCCGACCGAAGCCAGCGGGCTTGATTGGGGTGGCCCGCGCGGACGGTCAAGGCTGCGCCGGCCGACCATGGCGGAAAGACCACCTTGGTCAACGGCACGGCCCGATGACGGCGTGCCGATGTACCACAACATGCGGCGAGCCTTCCGCCGTCGCGGAAAAAAGCCCGCCGGTTTTGAGCCAGCGGGCAAGTTCTGGAGTGGCTGAGATCAACCCAGCATCAGTCAACGACCGACGGAAGGGTTGGTTGCAGTGGATGCCAGCTAGCCGCAGCATGCTGTGAATCGTAGCAATGTGAAAAACAAAACTCTGGACTTCTAGGTCGGACTCGCCCCAATATTTGTTTGGGGGAATTCACATGAAAATTGGAGCACTCATCGCAAGTGCAGCCCTGTGCGTCAGCGGCTGCTCTACGAGCACTGTCGTGTCGGACAGCGATCTCACGGCAATGAATACCGTTGCGCTATGTCACGTTCTCGCCAGCAGCACGGAGGAACAGTATCCTAGTCGGGTATCGGCCCTTCTAGTGCGCAGGCGCGCAACAGCGGAGAAGTGCACCAGGCTTGTGCAAACCGACAATGCTGTCGCGGCAGGCATAGCGGTCGCGGTTGTCGGCGGCGCAGCTGTGGGTGTCGCTGCCAACAACGGCTATGGAGGCGGAACATATTACCGGCCACCGCCCCCACAAACCTATGGCGTCGCCTGGGACCAATTCTATGGCCAGAACTACAGCGTTATCTGGCGCTGCCGCGACCGGTCCACCGGGCGGTTCGTTGACGACTACTATTGCGCCGGCCTGCCCATGGTTGACAGCGCATGGCCGGGCTGGTCGGCGTAGCCGATGAGCAGGCCATACCGCAAATATCGATTCAGTCGGTGGCAGAGACCCACCGGTGCCAAGCTGTGGCGGCGCCAACTTGCGAGCGTGCCGGCAATGCTCGGTCTTACGGCAGCGGCGGCACTGGCCGCCTTCCTGGCGCCGTCGGGCGCGCAACGTAGCGACGATGCATCAAAGGCCAGCCCACGAAGGGCGGCGCCCGCCTCGCTTACCGGTGTCGCTTCCGTCATTGACGGCGACACGATCGAAATCCACGGCCAGCGCGTCCGTTTCAACGGCATCGACGCGCCAGAGAGCCGGCAGCTGTGCCGCGATGCGAATGGCGCCGAGTATCCTTGCGGCCGGCGATCGGCCGAAGCGCTGGACACTTTCCTGGCCGCGTCGAGGCCGCTCGAATGCACATTCGTGACGTGGGACCGCTACCACCGCTTTGTCGGCGATTGTCGGCGCGCTGACGGCGCGGGCGTGGCCGCCTGGATGGTCGAGCACGGCCAGGCGCTGGATTGGCCTCACTACAGCCAGGGCGCCTATGCGGGGCAGCAGGCGAAAGCCCAAGCCTCAAAGATCGGCCTGTGGGCCGGGACGTTTCAGGCACCCTGGGAATGGCGCGCTGCGCACGCCGACGGCGCGGCGCCGTCGAGCCGCCCACTGGGCGTCATCAGCCGTAAGCTGGTCGCGCAGAGCGGCTATTCTTGCGAGCCGCGGAGAACGTGCAAGCAGATCGGTTCCTGCGACGAAGCCAGCTGGTACCTGCAAAACTGCTCATGGGGCGGAAAACTCGATCGCGACAAGGATGGGATCCCATGCGAAACACTCTGCTAGCTGAAATGTAACGGAGTAAGCGCGCTACGGCCGTTTCGATCCCGCGCTGACGATGGGCGTCGGCGACGATCATGCTGGCATCGACCGCAAAGCCTTCGCCGCCGACGAGCCCTTCAGCTATGCAGCGCCGGACGACGGTTTCGAACAGTTCGCGCAGCAGGTCGGCATCGCGGAAGCGGCCGTGGCGGGTCTTGGAGAAGGTTGAGTGGTCAGGCACATCACCCTCGAGACCAAGCCGGCAGAACCACCGATAGGCCAGGTTCAGATGTACCTCCTCGCACAGCCGGCGCTCCGAGCGGATGCCGAAGCAATAGCCGACGATCAGCATGCGGATCAGCAGCTCAGGGTCGATCGAGGGACGGCCGATCGAGCTGTAGAAGGGCGCCAGATGCTGGCGGATGGCGGACAGGTCGACGAAGTGGTCGATCGCTCTGAGCAGGTGATCCGCCGGCACATGCCGCTCCAGGCTGAAGCCGTAGAACAGCTCCTCCTGCATCACACTTTGCTCGCCCATCATCGACTCAATCTCCTCTTACGACGAAGATTGAATCAGATGGGATATTCGGCTTGAGCCCCATCTTCGACGGTGATGGACGGAGGTGCTGCGCTCCGAGCTGATGATAGAACGTGGTCTGCAGCTACAGCCACAAGCATCAGGAAAGGAAACGCAGCATGAAGCATTATGCCGGATTAGATATCTCGGTAAAAGAGACCGCCGTTTGCATTGTCGATGAAACTGGCAAGATCTGCCGCGAGGTCAAGGTGGTCAGCCACCCCGACGACCTCACCGCGGTTCTGAAAGATCCCGCCTTGCGCATCGAGCGGATCGGGCTCGAGGCCGGACCGTTGTCGCAATGGCTGTTCGAAGGCCTGGCCACCCGGTTTGCCGGCAATCTGCATCGAGACCCGACACACCAAGGCATTCCTCAAGGCGCGGCCGAACAAGACGGATCGCAATGATGCGCGCGGCATCGCACAGATGATGCGCGTCAACCTGTTCCGCCCGGTGCATGTCAAGACGCTGACGAGCCAGAAGCGCCGCGCGCTGCTGACGGCGCGCAAGCTGCTGCAGGAAAAGGCCCTCGCCATCGAGAACGACCTGCGCGGCCTGTTGCGCAATTTTGGGCTCTAGGTTGGCGTCGTCGGGACCGTCAAGTTTGAGGATCGGATTCGCGAGCTCGTCGAAGGACGCTGTGAACTGGCCGAAATTGTCACGCCGCTGCTGGAGGCGCGCTGCAAGCTGCGAGAACAGTTTACAGTTCTACATCGCAGACTTCTGAGAATCGTGCGGGACGATGAGGTCTGTCGGCGCTTGATGACGATCTCCGGCGTCGGTCCTGTGGTGGCGCTAGCTTATACCGCGACGATCGACATTCCACAGCGATTCAGAAACTCCAAAACGGTGGGGTTCATTCTGGGACTGACGCCGGTGCTCAACCAATCAGGTGAAAGTCACCGCGTCGGTCGCGTCTCGCTGTGCGGCGACGGGATGATGCGCACCTTGCTCTACGAAGCCGCCCAAGTGATGCTAACGCGCGTCAAGAAGTGGTCATGGCTGAAGGCGTGGGCGATGAATGTCGCCAAGCGGTGCGGTCTGCGAAAAGCGATCGTCGCACTAGCCCGCCGGCTGGCGGTCATCATGCACCGCATGTGGGTGGACGGCACCGAATTCCGCTGGACGCGGGAGGCCTCGCCAGCCGCTATCTGACCGGGAAGGCCGTAAGGAGAGAGACAAGTTCCGCCACCGGCGGAAGCACGTCCTTCGCGGGACGATGGATGAGGCGAGTTCGTTGAAGCACTCGGACCGGTCGCTCACTGCAGCCGATCAGGCCGCGAATCAGATTGTGCCGCTTCATTCTCCTGATCCCATGCTGGGAGGGCTAAAGCCGATCCCGTAGAGAAGCGAGGCCCCGCGAAAGACGTCAAACGCCGGAGAAGCCGCAAGCTCGAAAGCGCTTGACCTCAACATGCCGAATAGAGAAGTGCTTCAGGACTGCTGCAACCCGGACTTTTTCAACACTATCGGTTGGTCGCTGGCGAAAGCAGACTCCTTGAAACCTCGACAGATGGGAAAAAACCAAACGGCAGACTTACTATGATCCACAAACCACGCAGCTAGCCTATAAGTCGCTCCTCCACCTCGCTGACAAATTGCGAGGGATTGTGCGCGGAATACACGATATGCACCTCCCGCTTTGCCCTGGTGAACCCGACGTAGAAGAGCCGCCGTGCCTCGACAAGTCTTCGACCCGAGTCACCCGTGCGGGGTATTCTGCCTTCATCCATTCCGAACATAACCACGGCTGAAAATTCGCGCCCCTTCGAGCTGTGTAGCGTAGTCAGCTTGAGGTGATCTCCGTCACTCTGTCCGGCGAACTCCGACAGGACCATGTGGCTGCAGTCTCCATCCGTGCATCGGTCCAAAAACGTCAGGAACGTCTCGCGTTCGTCCTGGAGAGACCGAGCGCCGGTGAGCAGGCCGGACAGGAGCTCCGTATACAGGCTTTCGAGCCAGTCGCGCAGGTGCACTGTCGCATCGCGGCGATCCCAAAGAAACTGAACGAGCTGTCTCTGGAATTCCAGCTGCGCAATTTCGTCAGGCAGCTCCTCGGAAAAGAACCTCGATCCTTCGTTCGCGACTCTGATGAAACGTGGCACGCCGGTTCGCCACCCGGCACAACACCATTCTGCGCATAGCTCGATCCATCTCATCAAGCGGCTGTTGCGCGGGTATATGGAGTTCCCGTCGGTTCGCAGTATCGCGACGGAACGTGCCGCGGCAGCCGTTGCCAAAGCATCCCCGATCCATGCCGCGGGATACACGAGGGCAACGTCGCCAATCCCGATGCCCGGTAATCTCTCTTGAATGGCCGGTAGAAGCGTATCGAAGACATAGCTTGCCTGCTGATCATAGCTCCCTCCGGGCCGAGGGTGGAAATAGACTGCTCCCTCTGGCGAGCCTTCGGCTGCCTGGTAACCTCTGTCTTCTCCCAAGGCATAAGTGGAGGCTGTGATGATCCGCGACCCACTGCGGTAGTTCAAGCGAAGTTGCACCGTCTCAACGTCTGTGCGATCGGCTATCTGCTGGAGCAGTTCGGGATTCGCACCGTTAAATCCGTAAATCGACTGATCGACATCTCCGACCGCGAATAGGCGCATTCCAGTGCTGAAGCAAAAGCCCATTACCATACGGTGTAGAGCTCGACCCAGATCCTGATACTCGTCTACAGCAAGTATGGGATATTTGGCGAGTACCGCTCTCTGCAGCCAATCATGCTGCCGTAGTGCGCGAACTGCCAACAGGGGCATGTCGTCGAAGTCGATGCGTTCGAGCGATCGCAATTCAGCTTCAAACGCTTCCACGAGCGCCGCCATCCTTGGGTCTGATTCTCGCCACTGGGCCGTTTCCCGGTTCAGGATCGAACGGCGGTATGTCCCCATCGGGAAATCCAAATTTTGCGGGTTCTGCGGTCCCCCGCCTATGCGCCGATAAGCTCTGTCTAATGCAAGTGCCCGCTCTGCCCGCGTCGCAACTTGAAAGTCGTCTGGCAAGCCCATCCGCGCGACTTTTGCGTAAGGGAGAATGATCTGCGTCAGCGAGAAGGAGTGAACCGTGCCGATGAAGACGCGTTTGCTGGGTTCGACCCCCAAGGCGCTGAGGCGGTCCTCAAGCTCTCGCGCACACTCGTTGTTGTAGGTGATGCACGCTATTCCGCGGGGCTCTTCTACATCCTCGGCGAGCATTCTCGCTAGCTTAAGGGTCAGTATCTTGGTCTTGCCGCTTCCCGGGCCGGCGAGAACAACACAGTGCCCGGTTGAATCATAGGCGTCCCACTGACCTTCATTCTCACGAAGGTCCTCGGCGGCTCGGAGATAGATCTTTGGGCTAGACACGGGCCGCCACGAACTCCAGCGCTTTGCGGATGTATGCGGGCGGTTCAATGCCGGCTATCTTGGAAGCGAGGCGCTGGGCAAAGCGGCCTTTTCCTGGCATCTCGATCATCTTGAGATACTCGTCGACGTCGAGGTCGCTGTTGTCGGCGCGCCAATCAGATATCTTCTGTTTTCGAGTGGGTCCGAACTGGACGGTGTCGAGTACGTCCAGGATTTCGTCTGCGAACTCCCCCTTGAAGAGGTCCACTTCCAGCGTGTGCGCATTGGTGAAGATGCCGAACTCCTCGAATTTCTCCGCGAGGTCGTCTTCATCCTCATCATCGTTGACCCGCTTGATCTCATCTCTGAGGCCCGCAACATTGCCTCCATCTTTAAGTCCTTCGATCAGAAGACACAGCTTTGTTGCGCGGGCGATGCCTAGCGGTGTTTTTCCTGGTGCAGGATCCCAGTCGGTGATTACGGCAATCGGAATCCCGAGGGAGGTCAAGAACTTCACGTAGGGCCTAAAATTCGTTCCCGCGACCGAGCAGATCGAAATCCCCAGCTTGTCGAGGTCGATATTCAACTGTTTTGCGAACTCGGGAACGAGAAACTTCTCGGCATCTCCTTCGACCAGAACGATACCGCGTGCAAATAGGATTTCCGCGCGCGTTACGTCCAGGTATCGCGCAAGATCGTCGCGCTCGGTGGTCGTAAGGGTCATCTGCGCGGCGGATGTGGCTACGGTTCCCTCGTTAAATGCATCCTTCAGCAAAACGATGGAATTCAGGGGCGCGATGCTCGCGATATGCGGAGAATGCGTTGTCAGAAATATCGATATGGAGCCCACATCATCTCGCCCAGCAAGGCCAGTGAACAGGTGCCGATAGACGGATCGCTGCAGGTGTGGATGGAGATGCGCCTCGGGCTCCTCGATGGCGAAGAGCGTGTGATCTCTCTTGTTCTCGTCGATCTGGCGCTTGAGCTCCAGTGCCTTTAGCGCGAGGAAAACGATGTTCGATGAACCGAGGCTGGCGTCTGAGATCGTCCGCTTGCCGTCGTCGATCAGCAGCCTGACGTTACGATACACGCGGGCAATGTCGGTTGCTCCAAATCCAAGGCTCGGTTTCACATCTTGCTTGGTACCACTGAGCTGCAGGAAGAGTGTCCGAAGATCGTCTTGTAGTTCATCTACGGCATCGAAGTCGGTCAGCTGCGCGGTAGCCGTCTCGATCGCGTCCTTGATGGCTTCTAGGTCGTCGCGGTCAACACTGCCGAACGCCGATTCGACCAGAGGCCTTAGCGGAGAGCGTCGCCAGTTTGACAGGTCGGCCTCTGCGTCTCTGAGTGCAGGAAGCAAGTCCATCACTATCCGTCGCCGAACGTCGTGACCGAATCTCTTGGTTTCACTCTCTCCACCGAAGCAGATGAACTCGTAATCATCGTCGGATGCAGGAGCGCCGGGGAGGTTGGCGAGCGGGCGAAACTCGTAGGAGAGGCGGACAATGGACGGATCGGCGTCCAAGCGGAAATCTGTCAGGACGCGCAGAACGTCGAGATCGCTTTCGAAATCTTGTATTTCAACCGAGACCGAGATCGTGTCGGTTGCGCTTGGCGTCGCCACTCCGTCCCAAAAATCCGCCAGCGTGAGTTGCCTTGCGCTGTCTGGAAGCGTCGGGTCAAAAATCAGCCTGAGTGCGTACAGCAGATTGCTTTTTCCGACCCGGTTCTCGCCGACAATGACGGCACTTCCGTCGAGCTGGACGTCCAGGTTTTTGAAGTTTCGGAAATTGCGAATTTTGAGACGTGTAAGCTTCAAGTCTACCTCTCCGATTTCCGAGCGTCGTTGCTTAGCCTGACGGCGGTTGTAGCGGGTGCGACGACGATTCGCTGACAAAATTGCCGGTGATGCGACCGAATCCAACGCGGGTTAGCTACGTTCGCGATCATGTTTGCTGAAGCCTCCCTCACAACGCTCCAAAAACCTCATCCCAGACAAGAGCGGTTTGTGTCTGACCGCTCTCTATGTTGGCCATGCTCAACTTGGATAGCTCGACTCGAAATCGGGGGCTTCGCAGACCGTGTTGCCCGCGAAATTCTGCGCTCGAATCCAGTATCGGTGCTACGAATGCATATTGTGACATTACGATTTATGCATTTTGAGCGCTGCGCGAATAAACTCTCGGAAAATCGGCGATCTGCGTAGCTCTGAGATGAGTTCAGCTTCGAGTGCCGGGTCAGCCGATCTCGGCGCCGGCCAAGAGTTCAACAGACTGGCCATGCGAAGTCGCATTTTCGTCGAGACAGGCTCTTTTCCAGCAAGAACTTTCGATAAGTGGCCTTGGTCGACATTAAGGCAAGCCGCTAGGTCCATCTGTGTCATGGAGGTCTCGCGTCGCTTGAGATCAATCCTGCGGGCAATATCCGGAATCTTGCTTTGCATATGGAATACATATAGATTTGCGAACATGATCGCTAGTTCGGAAACCTCTCGTCGTTTTGGCCCGGAGGACGAAGTTCTTCCGGGCGTCCGCTTTGGGCTTAGTGGTTGGGCAGGAAGTCCCGCGTACTGGTCAAAGATGGCCGAGTTCGAGGCCGATGACCCTGAGGACTACATCAGCCCGAAAGGCACGCCACTGGCTGAAGACTTGGCTTTCTGCTTGCTCGGCGGATACGGCGTGAAAATGGAGCTGAACCGCGCCGCTTGGGAGCATCTCTACGAGGCGGGCGTATTCTCCGCGAACCCGGTCCCTTCCCGGCAGGAAATCGAGGATTTGCTCAGCATGCCGCTGCTGGTGGAGGGTAGGCGGCACAAATACCGCTATCCGCGGCAGCGGGCCGACCGTCTGCACGTCGCGCTGAATGCGATCCGAGAGAAGCCGCCGGAAACCGATGATCCGATTGTCCTTCGTCGGCAGCTCTTGGAACTACCCGGGATTGGCCCCAAGACAGCTTCTTGGATTGTGCGGAACTGGTTGGGTAGCGACGAGGTCGCTATTCTTGATATTCATGTCCTTCGGGCCGGTGAGTTGATGGGATTGTTTCCCACAAAATATCGCCTTCCAAAAGATTATGAGGCGCTTGAAAAGAAATTCCTTGAGTTCGCTCGGGCGATCCAGGTCAGGGCCTCCCTTCTAGACGCAATTATGTGGCGGGATATGCGCATACTGTTCGGCTGACCCGCTTACCTTCGATCGAGCAACCTCCTAATCTTCGAAATGGGAGGCTTGATTCGATGGCTGGGAAGCGAATACCGACAGGTGGTAACAGGAACGCCGATCATTCGAGCGCGCCGACAGCAAGCAAGAGCAAGCTCGGCCTTGGCTTGGGGGGAGTAGAAGGAGCGGATCGATGCGACATTCGCATCGACACTGACCTGCAGGGCATTCGGCTTCCTGCGCTCGTTGCACTGAAGAAGGGTGACATTCTTCGGGTAGATATAGAGTTCCGGGATCGACACCCTGTCGCTGTAGCCATCAGGTCTGATGGCGTGATCGTTGGATCGTTCAACGCTTTCGAGAAGTACGCAACATTCCTCGAATGCCTAGGAGCCGGCGTGCGCTATAGCGTGGAGGTCACAGAAATCGGCTCGGGCCACTGTCATGTCGTTGGTGGTCGCACACCATGATCATTGTCGGTGGCGTCTACCGCGAGGAGTGCGTTCGTCCCTACTGGTCGCGCATTTTCGGCTCAGCAGGGCGAGCCGCCGTAGCTTTGTCCGCGCTTTCACCTGACTCTCACCTGACGGCTTACACCTATACCGGTTGGGCCGAAGATGTCCGCCAAACGATGCACGGGCTTGGCGTGACGACGGATCTGCGTGAGATTACCTCCGATATTGCCTTCCACTATTTCCACCCGTTATCGGTTTCGGAGCTCATCGGCGCTCCTGGCAAGCAGCTTCCATCGCTTTCCGCGACTGGCGATGTCGTGCTGCGCTTTGGGATGGTCGAGGGTGACGCCGTCATCGGTGCCAGGCGGGCGATTTACGACCCGCAGCATCCTTCGGCGGCGTTGCTCTTTCACGCCAACGGTTCCACTGCAAAGGAACTCGCGATCGTTCTCAACGAGGCGGAGCTCGAATACGGCGCGGGCGAAGACGGACGCGACATCTGGTCGTATGAGACCGTGCGTGATCGCTTCAAGGCCGACGTGATTGTGGTCAAACGCGGCCCGTTCGGAGTTGTCGTCATTCAGCCCGGCGGAAATGTGCAGTTGCCCGCCTACCGATCCGAAACCGTTTTCAAGTTGGGGTCTGGCGATATTTTCAGCGCGGTGTTCGCTCATCTATGGGGCGAGCGGGATTGGCCGGCAGCACAGGCGGCGGATTTCGCCTCTCGCGCCGTTGCCCGGTACGTCTCAACGCGTGAACCACAGGTTTTGCTCGAAGGCGTCGAAGAGCTGACGCGATGCCCTGCCGAGGGAACGGCCGGTCACGTGTATATTGCTGCGCCTTTTTTCACGCTGGCGCAGCGGTGGCTTGTCGATGAGATGCGAGGCTGCCTGGAGATGTTGGGCGGACAAACGTTCTCGCCCATCCATGAGGTGGGCTCGCACGGTGGCGCTGAATACATCGCCGGCCAGGATTTGAAGGGCCTCCGCACTTGCAACGCCGTTCTCGCGGTCATTGACGGGGAAGACGCGGGCACTCTTTTCGAGGTCGGGTACGCTCGAAATCTCGGAATTCCGGTGGTTGCGCTGGCTGAATCACCGCGTCCCGAAAGTCTCACAATGCTGGAAGGCACCGGCTGTCTGATCACTGGCGATTTCACGACCGCGATCTACCAGGCGATTTGGAGTTCCATGAGATGAGGGCGCTGCTGTTCTCCGGTGGGCTGGACTCTTCGGCGCTGGCCTGGTGGCTGCGGCCGGAACTGTGTGTCACGATCAACTATGGTCAGCGCGCCGCCAATGGGGAGATTGGCGCATCAGCCGCGCTGTGCAGCCGGATCGGTCTTGAGCATCGCACGATCTGCGCCGATCTCACTCCGCTTGGATCGGGTGCGATGGCTGGGAAGGGTGAGGCGCCTGGTGCCTCAGCGGCGGAGTTCTGGCCATACCGCAACCAGATGCTGGTGACGCTTGCGGCGATGAAATTCATGCCCGAAGGTCTGACCGAGATCCTTCTCGGTTCCGTGTCGACGGACCATCATGCTGATGGAAAGGCGCCGTTCCTGAAGGCGCTCGATCGCACCCTCGCGCTTCAGGAGGGGCAGGTGCGCGTCAGCGCGCCGGCGCGGCGAATGTCGACGAAGACGCTTCTGCGCACCTCAGGTTTCCCATACGAGCTGATCGGCCTTACCTTTTCCTGTCATGTCCACGAGTATGCCTGCGGTCAGTGCAATGGCTGCCTCAAACATCGTGAGTGCGTGGAGACGACTTACCCTCGATCCAAGAGAGGAGCGGCCTGATGGGGGGCTATGCACCGAGCGGCGCCCGCCAGGCCGCGACCAATCGCAAGCCCGTGGTGCTCGAAGACGGCTGCGATCTGAGTTTTGAACTGGATCTCGTAGGTTTCAGACCAGACGAGGTACCAGGACTGGAGAAGGGCGACGAGCTCATCGTTCAGATTTCGATGAATGGCCAATGGCGCAGCCTCGTTTGCGCAACGAATGCCGGCGAGATCGTGGGGACGCTCGCTGCGTTTCAAGGTCTGGCACAGCTGATCGGCTGCGTTGAGGGTGGGGCGCGCTACATCGCGACCATACAGTTCGTTTCTGCCTCTCGGTGTTCTGTAGCGGTGGAGAGGGCATAATGATCATCGCCGGCTCGACCTATCTTGAACGCTGCCAGTATCCCAAGTGGGAACGATTGTTCGGATCAGGGATGCGCGCGGCCATTGCGGCTAGCGGGCTATCGGACGATACCGTGCTCCACACCTATGTGCCCTCGATCTGGAGAGATGACGCCAAGGCAACGCTCTCCAGTTTTGGCATCGTCGGGAACCTAGTACCGACCGAGCACGAGCTGATTTTCGAGTATCTCGATACGTTGCAGAAGTCGTTCATCCCTGACGCGCTGGACGTCGATCAGCAGGAAGCAGCTTTGGAACTGCAAGGCGACGTCGTGTTGCGCTTCGGGTTTATGGAGGGCAGCGCAAAGGTAGAAGGCCGAACTGTCGTCTACGACCCTCAGAATTCTTACGAGCCATACCACAAAAATGGATCGACGGCTGAGAGGTTGGCGATGATCGTGTCAAGCGAGGAACTCCTCGGTTTCGGCGGCTTCGGACGCGGGGCAATGCCAACTCCGGAGAAACTTACGCAGGCAGCCGACAACATTTTTGACTCAAAGCCGTCTCCACAGGTTCTGCTGTGCCGGGATCGGTTGGGAGGTATCCAGGTGTTCTTCGGCGGCCCCCCCATTTCCATTCCCAGCTACAACGCTGAGAGTTACTTCCGGATTGGCGTCGGAGACGTTCTTGCGGCCGCCTTTGCGCATGCGTGGGGCGAACGCGGACTGGAACCTGCGGAAGCAGCTGATTTTGCGGCAAGGAGCATCGCACATTTCATCGAGGATGCTCGACTGCCCCTGGTTTCTGCGGAGAACCTGTCGCAGCTTCGTGTCAGTCGGATGAACGAACAACGTTTGCGGGTCCTTGGTGTCGGTTGCTTTGAGGCAAAGTCGCTGGTTGTTCAAACGCAAGGTTGGATCGAGACCCTGGGCGGAGCGCCAGCCTTCGCGTTCATAGACCAAGACAAGGCGAAAGGGCCGATCGACCTCCTGATCATGGGATCAAGCGAGAACATCGCACTCAGCGCAGAAATTCGTGAGCAGGTAGGTGAGCCGAAGGTTGTGTTCTGGCCCGAGCGCGATCGGCGCACGGTTGAGCTGTGCTTTCCAGCCTCGCGAATCGCGGGCGATTACCCAACCGCACTCTACCACGCGATGAAGGTCCCGTCGCAATGACATTGCCGCCTCGCAAGACATCTCCCTACGTGGCCGACAGGCGTCCGCACGGCGCGCCCGGCCCGGAGAGGTTTGAGGAGATGGTCCGCGACACTCAGGCGCGGTGGATGAAATTCATAGAGTTCATTGACGCAAAGGCGCATCCGATGCGCGTGTTTCGCGGATGCGGCTCGGTATTGCATGAGCACATTCCGACCGTCGGACGACCACCTGCGGTATATTCTGCCATTAACGAGGAAAGGGTCTTTCGAGCATTTCAGCAGTCCGCCGAGCCGATGTTCCAGCTACCCGTCACCGGCGCCTGGAATTGGCTTGCTGTTGCTCAACATCATGGCCTTCCGACGCGTCTGCTCGATTGGACCACTAACCCGTTGGTGGCTTGCTATTTTGCGATATCGAGCGGAAATCCAAAAGACGATGCAGTCGTGCATGCGGTCAATATTCCCGCCGACGACATTGTTGACCCGTTGAAGAACCCAGACCCTTTCACGATCGATCGCGTGATGTTTCTTGTCCCGGCAAAGTCGGCTCCCAGGATAGTGAACCAACGGGGCCTCTTCTCGGTTCATCACCAGCCGGACAGAGCCTGGGTGCCGGAGAACTCTGATAAGTTCGTCATACCATCAGCAATGAGGCCCAGGTTCCGCAGAACGCTCTTCAAGATGGGTGTGGATCACAGTCACATCTATCCGGACATAGTAGGCCTCTGCGAAATGTTGAAGTGGCGCTATGTCGAACGCATCGGCATCGGCACCGCAATGATCGGGTGACGGATATGAATGACAACACAACCGCGCGGCGGCAGCAGGTCATAGAAGCGGTCCAGGCCAAGGATTACCAGGAAACGCAAGCTTGGTCAGACCTCGACGCGCTTTCATCGTCCACCCAGGTCGACACCATAGAGACATTTGAGAAAGAGATCCGTTTTGACGGCAACGACTTCCAGGGACCGCTGACCTGGTATGTCGTCCTGCGTTACGGGATGGACACCGCAGATCCGTTGGAGACGTCTGAGAGTTTCCCCGGAACCTTTCATGGCAGTCTGGTCGACGAAGTGCCGGTCATCCAAGATATGACGGTCGACACCTCGTCATTTTATGGCGAAGCCGGCGAGAATGATGCGTCCGATATCTAGTATCATCGGACTGAACCGCGCGGCGGGGTGGGTTTCTCTAGCAGCCTTCATCGGCTGTGTGCCGGCGGCGGACTGGCTCATCGCACACGTTGGCACTTTTTGCGTCCCCGATGGGCCGTGTCTCATCCCGGTGTGGCCCGGCATCCTGGCACCATCAGGAGTCCTGCTTGCAGACCTAGCCTTCGTACTTCGGGACCTAGTTCAGGAATCGCTTGGGCTTAGCTGGGCGGCCGCTGCCGTGTTAATTGGTGGCGCCATTGCCGCGGTAATCGCGTCGCCATTCTAGGCCGTCGCCTCCGTTTCATCGTTCTTGATTGCGGAGATGATTGATCTGCTGGTTTTCACAGGATTGCGACGACGCGGGTTGGTGCTCGCGTCCGTCGCGAGCAGTGTCGTCGGTCTGCTGCTGGACAGCGTAATATTCGTTCAGATTGCTTTTGGAGAGCCAGACTACATCGTGGGTCAAGCCATCGGAAAAGCTTGGATGGTGCTCGCTGTAGCGCCGCTGCTTATCGCGATGCAGCGCAGACGGAGATATTTTGCATTGACGTTGATCAGCGTGTGCAGTCAAAGAGGCCACGTATCGGATCAACGATAATCACGCAGAGAACGTCCGCTTTTCGGAGGGCCTCTGGCGGCCGACGAATGTCCTATTTGCGGCGCAGAGCTGGCATTGGTTCGGGGCGGATCAGCTCGTCTATTGTGCCCTATGTTTCGGCTTGTCGCCGGCAAATTGCTTCAATGCATTTGCCCGCCTAGAAAGGTGCCCCCTCGGACTCACTGGTCGCTGTCACTTATTCGGACCCTGAAATTGGCTGCCGCGATTTCTCTGACTTGTCGACTTCCTTTCTGGCCTTGGCAAACGCTCGATCGCTCTCCAGGAACTCCGCCAGCATGAACGGGATCAGTTCCGCTACCGATTCGGACTCGCCATAGGTCTGACGATAAAGCGCCGCATAGTCCTTCAGTGCTTGGTTCATGTCTGCACTTATGCTTATGGTGATCTTCGAAGGTGTCCGATCCGGAAGTTTGCCGAGTTTCAGATTGGTCATGATGACTCCAGTCAATTCGGGTACGGCCGCAGCACAAGATCTTTGTGCACGATGACGCGCAGTGGCCAACCGGGCCGGACAGTGATGGTGGGTTGGATATTGAGGTTCTTCTCGGTGATGCGCTGGCCAGCTTGACTGACGTTCTGCTGAGCGGATTCGCGGATTGCTTTGACCAGGTCGCTTTCCTCTTCCCCGAGGCTCAGCTCCGTGCCGACCCCTAGCAAGGTGGCCAGCGCAACGCCTTTGATCAGCTGCCAGGTATGGAAATCCACCTTGTCCTCAAGCCCCGCATAGCCGGCAGTGTCTGTTGCCGGCAGATTGTCAATTTCGATCGAAGAGCCGTCGGGCAGCAGTATCCGTTGCCAGACCAGCAGCGCGCGCCTTTGTCCAAAGGCAACAACGCTGTCATAGGTGCCAATCAGGCGAGAGCCTTGCGGAATGAGCAAGGTGCTGCCGGTGACTGTGTCCTGCACATTCTCGGTGACCTGTGCGACGACGAGGCCGGGCAAGTCGGAATTGATGCCAGTGATCAGGCTCGCTGCTATGACGCTGCCGGCCATCAGCTGATAGGGTGAAGCCGGCGTCTGCAGTGCATACAGATTGTAGATTCCACTTGTGTTCCGCTGGCTGACAAAATCGAGCTTGCGCTGTTGATTGTTTTGGTCGCCCTCGGCCGGTGCAACGGAAGCTGAATCGCGTGCGGCATCGGATTGTGGAGCCGTTGCCTCAAAGGGTGGACGCCCGCCCTGCCCGTTGCCGGCGGCATCTGCTTGCCGGGGTCGATTTTCGATCCGGAAGAAGACTTGCGATTCGCGCGCCTCGATCGCCTGCTGTGCAAGGCGCTGCTCCTCCGCCGAAACCTCCTGGCTCGGCGCGATGCCCAGCTGGCGTTGGTGCTCAAGGATGGGGCGGCCGAGGTCGCCGGGCAGCGGTGGTCCAAGCACCGGAGGCTTGGGCTTGATCCCGGAATAGTCCTTAGGCAGCCTTTCAATTGCCTCCGCGGTTGGCTTCCGCTCAGTGTTGTAAAGCTCGTCAGCCTGCTCTTTGATGCGCAGCGCCGGTCCCTGCAGCGCCATCATGGTGACGCCTAGAACGGTGCCGGAACCAACAGCTGCAATGGCGACAATAATGCCGCGCTTGAAGCGCACAGCGCGGCGAGGTGAGGCCCGCAGCTGCAGCTGTTCTGGATCGAGTTTCGGTGGAGCATCGGAGCGGGAAGTATCCGTCATGGGCCGTCCCTCACCTGCTGGGACGCGAAAAGAGCAATATCCGCCGCGGCGCTTGCCTGCCGTCGGTCCTCGTGATGCGCACCACCTGCTGCTGCTTGGCGCCGAGGCGCAGTTCGGCCGCGGCGAAGAGGCGATCGACGATGTAATAGTTGCCCCGTATGCGGTAGTTGACGAGCTGGTTGTCCCCGTCAGCTCCGACGATGAAGAGCGGCGGGGCCTCGCCCTGATCGATGCGGCGCGGGAACTCGATGTAGACCTTGCTGCCATCATCGAACGCGCGCGTCGGCCTCCAGGGCGGCATGTCGCCGGTAATCGAATAGCGGAAACGAATATTTTCGAGAGCCACATTCGACGCCACTGGCATAGCGGCGTCGGCCTGCGCATTGCGCCGGCGTAGCGCGATGATCTGGTCCTCGCTGTAAGTCCAGGAGATGGCCGCCATGGCGGTCTTATCCGTGCTTTGAAGCTGCAGGTGATAGCTTCGCCGGTCCGTGGTGATCACCAGATTGGTGGCAAGTCCTGGCGCGAAGGGCTTCACCAGCACATGGGTGCGCTGGTCATCGCCGGAGCCACTGACGGTGTCGCCAATTACCCAGCGCACTGTATCGCCGGCCGACACGGATTGGAGTTTCTCGCCTGACTGCAGAGCGATATCGCTGACGCGCTCCGGTGCGGCATAGAGCTGGTAGAGCGCGCCTTCGGCAAAAGGGTAAACCTGCACCGCATTCACATAGCCATATTTGGTGGGTTGCTGCGTCGCCGCCTTGTTGGCATCGGCGACACGTTCTTCAGGCGAGCGCTTGTCTTCAGCAGCCTTGCCCGGCTCGGGCTGCAACTGGCCGGGCAGCGGCAGCGGTTTCGGCACTTCCACGACCTTGACGGGCTTCTCCGGCGCCTTCTCAATCGCGGCCGGCTTGAAGTCAGCATGGTCATAGGAAATCTGCGGTGGCGGCACCTGCTTCGAGGCACAGGCCGAAAGTACCGCGGTCGACGCCGACAGGACCAGCGCAGTGCGGAGCGACGAGAGTCTATTTATCATTGGCGGGCTCCTTTGGGGGAACGGAAGTCTGCGCGGCGCTGTCCAGCTCGCGCGACCAGTCGATGGCATTGATGAAGACGCCGAGCGGGTTTTTGCGCAGCTGATCGGTATTGTTCGGCGGCCGGATCACAATGGTGAGGATCCCGGTCCAACGCGTTGTGCTGGCGAGGCTGCCGCGCTCAAAGACCTGCTCGGTCCATTTGACTTGAAAGGAGTTGTCGGACGCTCGTACCACGCTCGTCACCTGCACCGAGACGCTGCGCGTGCCGATCTTGCCGAACGGGTCATTGGCCTTAGCGTACTCATTGAGAAAGAGGGCTGCACGGTCGGTGGCGAAGTCGTAGGCCGAGAGCCAATTCTGCCGCACCAGCACCGCATCGGTGGAGACGGAGCGGACATTCTGGATGAAATGGCCGAGATGCCAGGCAATCTGGGCATCGTCGGGCTCGTAGGTTTGGATTGCCGGCGCGACAGCCCGTGTTTCACCGAAGCGGTCGACCTCGACAACATAAGGCACGACGCGGCCCTGCATCGACTGCCACAAGAGTCCACCAGAGAGCCCGATGGCCAGAGCGAGGCAGCCAAAGGCCATCAGGCGCCAGTTCCTTGCCTGCACGCGCGCAGTGCCGATGCGCTCGTCCCAAAGTTGGGCGGCCTTCTGGTATGGTGTGACGGGGTGGGGCGTCTTCCCGTAACGCTGAACAGGTCGCTTGAAGAGCATCTAGTCTTCCTTATCGTTGAGAGAGGGGTTGGCGCCGCTTCCACCCCGATCGCCATCGCGGACGGCCTGCGTGGCGGCGTGGCGATGGGCGCGCGCGGTCTGTTCGGAACGCAAGCGCCTCGCCCACGCCGGCGCGGCATTGGCACCTGACGCGGCAGGGTTTCCGGTCATTGATGCGGTCGGCGTGCCGCCCGTCGCGGTCCAGGCGGCATCGCGGCCGGCATCGGCGCTGCGCCGGAATGGTTCTGTAGCAGATCGCATTCCCCGCATCGCGGCGCCGCCAGCTGCGCCGGCAACGCCCTGCAGTCCAGCAGCTACGCCGGAGAGGCCGGACTCGTGCGATGTTGCACGCCTCATCTGCCAAGCTGTGGAAGCAGCCGATCCCATGGCCGTGCCGGCTCGAACGGCGGCGAGACCGCCGCCGGTTGCCATGCGCGCGCCGGCAAGCGCCGCACCTCCGGCAACGAGCGTTGATCCGGCGGCCGCCGCGGTGGTTCCGAGTGCAGCTCCCGCGCCAAGCTGCGGCGCGCCGGAAACAAGACCCGAGGCAATTCCCGGTCCGAAAATGCCGAGCCCAAGCAGCGCCAACGCGCCTAGTACCTGTGACATGGCCGCGGCCAAGTCCGGCTCCTTGCCTTGCAGGGCGGAAGCGAACTCGCCGAAGAGCGTGGAGCCGATGCCGACGATGACGGCAAGCACCATCACCTTAATGCCCGACGAGATCACATTGCCGAGCACGCGCTCGGCCAGAAATGCCGAGCGGTTCCAGAGCGCGAAGGGCACCAGAACAAAGCCGGCCAATGTGGTGAGTTTGAACTCCAGGATGGTGATGAAAAGCTGGATGGAAAGGATGAAGAAGGCGATGAGAACCAGGAACCAGGCGAGAAGCAGCACGAAGATGGTCAGGGCGTTGCCAAAGATCTCGGGGAAGCCGACTAGCTGGCTCGCTTGATTGAGCAGCGGCCAGGCGCCCTCGAAGCCGGCCGCGGCAATGCGGCCTGGCCGCAGGAGACTGTCGGCGGACAAATTGCCGGACGAAGCGTTGATGCCGAACCCGGCAAAGGAGCGGTAGATAATGTCGGCAAGGCTTCGGAAATTGTTCAGGATGAACGCGAAGGCGCCGACATAGAGCACCTTTCGAACGAGCCGACCGAGAATATTGGGTTCGCCGCCGAACGCCCAGACCAGGCCCGCCAGCGTGATGTCGATGCCGATCAGGATGGTGGTGAGAAAGGCGACGTCGCCCGAAAGCAGACCGAACCCGCTGTCGATATAGCGGATGAAGGTCTGCATAAAGCGATCGATGACGCCGAGGTCATTCATGTCGCCGTCTTCCTCGTTGTCTTGAAGAACTGCTGATCAGTTGCCGGGATAGGCCGTACCGGTGCCCAGGAAACGCTTCGTCGTCTCGCGGGCGGCTTGCTCGGACTGCGCCTTGCGGGCAGCATCTTCGGCTTCAGCACGGAACTGTGTCGCGAGCAGCGTCTGGATCTGCATCTGCTGCTTGGTCGAAAGCGCGATCAGCTGATTGGTGGCCTGGCTTGCCTCAAGGGCACCTGCCGCGCCCTGACTGCGGTTGACGAGATCGGTGAGCAGGTCGCCGTCGGCCCGCACGTTCTCCACGATCTGCGACTGCGCGCTCATGGTTTGGCGGAACGCCTGCATGGCGTTTTGCCAGCGCTCGCGCGCGGCGCTCGCCACATCGCTGACCTCGATTGTGGCGTCGTAGCTTTCCGGATATTGCACACGCCACTGGTTCTGAAGCTTGTCGAGATCGAAGCTCAGGCCGCTGGCCTGGGTCATCAGGCCGTCGATCCGTTGGAGCGAACCTGTGAGCTGGCCCACGGAAGAAAAATCCAGGCGCTGAAGGTGCCGCGCCATGTTCTGCAGCATCGTCGCCTGGTTCTGAAGCGACTGGATCTGGTTGTTTATCTGCTCCAGGGAACGTGCCGCTGTCAGCACGTTCTGCGCATAATTCGACGGATCGAACACGATCAGGGCGTGGGCCGGCTGGACGTAGTCGGCCATTGGTTTTGCGATCAGGGAAACGGTGATCAGGCTGGTGAGAAGGCGGCGCCGCATCATGACGATTGCTCCTTGTCTGGTTGAGGGAATTGCTGGAGAAGCTCGGCAGCCCAATCGAGGCCGCGCGCAATCAGAAACCGGGCGGCAAAGCCCTCCTGTCCGTGCTCTGACAGCACCTTGTCGATCAGGGTCTGCGTGGCCGGATCAGAGGCGCCGCAGAGCGCAAGAGCGATCGGGCCGAGCCCGAGCTCGAAGAGGCGGTTGCCGCGGCGCGACTGCAGATAATACTGGCGCTTCGGTGTGGCACGGGCGACCAATTCGATTTGCCGCTCGTTCAGGCCGAAGCACTCATAGGCTGCCCGCACCTGCGGTTCCACGGCACGGTCATTGGGAAGAAAAATGCGCTGTGGGCAGCTCTCGATGATTGCCGGCGCGATCGACGAGGCAGCGATGTCTGCAAGTGACTGCGTGGCGAAAATGACGGAGACGTTCTTCTTTCGCAGCACCTTCAGCCATTCGCGGATGCGGGCGGCAAAGAGAGGGTTGTCGAGATAGACCCACGCCTCGTCGAGCATCAGCAGCGTCGGCCGTCCGTCGAACCGCTCCTCGAGACGATGGAACAGATAGGTGAGCACCGGGAGCACAGCGCCTTGGCTGTGCATCAGCTCTTCGGTCTCGAAACACTGCACATCCGACAAAGCCAGCCGATCTTCATCGGCATCGAGCAGACGCCCGAATGGGCCATCGAGCGTGTACGGCATCAACGCGGATTTCAGCGCATTGGACTGAAGCAGGACCGACAGTCCAGTGAGCGTGCGTTCCTGCGCCGGCGCGGTGGCAAGGCTGATGAGTGCCGACCAGATCGCCTCCTTTACCTCCGGCGTAACGCTGACATTCTCATGGGCAACGAGGCCGGCGATCCATTCCGCCGCCCAGCTGCGAGTAGTCTGGTCGCCGATATTGCTCAGTGGCTGGAAGGCAAGCGCACCATCCGCGCCCAGCGCGTGGTGTTCTCCGCCCATGGCCAGTGTTGCCGCACGAGCCGAATTGCCCTTGTCGAAGACATAGACCTGCGCCCCGGCATAGCGTCGAAACTGCAGAGCGACTAGCGCGAGCAGAACCGACTTGCCGGCACCGGTCGGCCCAACGACCAGCATGTGGCCGACATCGCCGACGTGGGTGGAAAGCCGAAACGGTGTCGACCCGTTGGTCTCTGCGAAGAGAAGCGGCGGGGATTCGGTCCCAGTCACGTTGGCGAGATGCTCGTTGTCCACCGGACCGGCCCACGCCGACGACAGCGGCATGACATGGGCAAGATTCAGCGTGTGAACGAGCGGCTGGCGAACGTTAGCGTAGACATGACCGGGCAACGAGCCGAGCCACGCCTCGACCGCGTTGATGCTTTCACGGATCGTGGTGAAGCCGAGCCCATTGACTATGCGCTCAACCGCTCGGAGCTTTTCCGCGGCGGCCTGCCGGTCCTGGTCCCATACCGTCACCGTTGTCGTGAGATAGCCGAAGCCGACGTGATCGCCGCCCAATGCCTGAAGGGCGGCATCCGCATCGAGCGCCTTGTTGTCGGCGTCACTATCGACGAGAGGGACGGGTTCGTTGGTCACGACCTCGCGCAGGATAGCTGCGACCGATTTGCGCTTGGCAAACCACTGACGGCGCAACCGGGTCAGTGTCTTTGTGGCTTCCGTCTTGTCGAGCGGGATGAAGCGCGTCATCCAGCGGTAGGCGAAATCCTGATGGTTGAGCGCGTCGAGGATCCCTGGCCGGGTGACGTTCGGGAAACCAAGAACGGTGAGGGTGCACAGATGCTGCTCACCCAGCATCGGCTCCAGGCCGCCGGTAAGCGGCGCGTCAACCAGAACACCGTCGAGATACATTGGCGTTTCCGGCATGGCGACCGGATGGCGGTAGGTCGAGATTGTGCCGTGCAGATAGGTTAGCGTCTCGGCATCATCGAGGGCGCGCACTTCCGGCATGAAGCCGGACAGCAAATCCAGGACGCGGTCGGTCTCGTCGCGAAACCACGCCAGCTCCTGGCGCCAGTCTCTAGCCCCTCCCGAGTGATGCGAGTCGACCAGTGCGCTTTCCGCCCGCGCCTGGCCATCTGGCGCCGGCATGAAGACCAAGGTCAGATGATAGCGACTCTCGAAGTGCGCGACCTTGCCCTCGAAGGCCGCGCGCCGTTCCTCATCGACCAGCCATGAGGCAGCATCGGGAAAAGCCGAGCTCGGATAGCCCAGCGCTTCAACGCGCTCGGCCTCGAAAAACAACCCCCATCCGGAGCCCAACCTTCGTAGCGCATTGTTAGCTCGTGCGCAGATGCCGACCAACTCGGCTTCGGTCGCGCTTTCAAGGTCGGGGCCACGGAACCGGAAGGTTCGCTGGAAGCTACTGTCTTTATTGAGCACGATGCCGGGCGCGACCAAAGCGGCCCAGGGCAGATGATCGGCAAGCCGATCGGCTTTGCCGCGATACTCCGAAAGGTTCAGCATGCAAGCCACCCCTTCAGGCGAAGATGACGGACAAGCACGCTGGCGAAGTCCGGATCGCGGCGAGCGGCAAGGACCGCGAGGGTGTGGCCGGCGATCCAGAGCGCCAGTCCGGCGATCCACTGCTGCAGGCCAAGGCCTATTGCCGCGGCCACCGTGCCGTTGAGGATCGCCACCGCTCGCGGCGCGCCGCCCAGCAGGATCGGCTCAGTCAATGCCCTGTGAACGGGGACTTCGAAACCCTCGATATGCTGCTCTCCGGTGGCCATCAGACGAGTGCCCCGCCGCCGAAGGAGAAGAAGGAGAGAAAGAAGCTCGATGCCGCGAAGGCGATCGACAGGCCGAAGACAATCTGGATCAGCCGGCGAAAACCGCCTGCCGTGTCACCGAAAGCAAGGGTCAGGCCGGTGGTGATGATGATGATCACCGCGACGATCTTGGCGACCGGTCCCTGCACCGACTCAAGGATCTGCTGCAGCGGCTGTTCCCAAGGCATGCCGGAGCCCGCTGCGTGGGCCGGGACGGTGAGAAGAAACGCGAGCGCGATGGACGAAAGGAAGCGAAGCTTCTTGCGCATGAGGTGACCTTTCAAAACTGCTGGAGTTGCGGAAGCGTGAGCGGGGTGACGGCGTAATCACCGGTGCTGTCGAGACCGGTGACCTCAGCGATCGCGTCAATGCGGCGCGAGGATCCGCGCCCAGCGATGAAGACGATCAGATCTACCGCATCAGCGATGAGGCGGCGGGGAACGGTAACGACGGCTTCCTGGGCGAGCTGCTCGATACGGTAGAGAGCGGAGCGCGCCGAATTGGCGTGAACCGTCGCGATGCCGCCGGGATGCCCGGTGTTCCATGCCTTCAGCATGTCCAGGGCTTCCGCGCCCCTGACTTCGCCCACGATGATGCGGTCGGGTCTGAGCCGCAGGGTCGAGCGCACGAGATCGGCGAGCGTGACCGACCCCCGCCTCGTCCTCAAGGCAACGCAATCCTTCGCCGCGCATTGCAGTTCGCGCGTGTCCTCGATCAGGATCACCCGCTCGTCGCAATCGGCGGCTTGTGCCAGCAGCGCATTGGCAAGTGTTGTCTTGCCCGACGACGTGCCGCCGGCGACCAGGATGTTGCGCCGCTCGCGGACCGCCTTCTTCAGCGCATCGGCCTGCAGCGGCAGCATGACCCGGTCGGCGACATAGTCGGCCAACGTGTAGAGTTTCGCCGCAGGCTTTCGGATGGCGAAGCATGGCCCCAGCACGACAGGCGGCAGCAGACCCTCGAAGCGCTCGCCCGATGGCAATTCGGCGCTGACAATCGGATTGTCCGCATGCGCCTCGGCGCGCACGTGGGAGGCGACCAGGCGGATGATGCGTTCGGCCTCAGAAGGATGCATGTGCACGCCGGTGTCGACCCGGCCTTCACCCAACCGGTCGAGCCGCAGCGCACCGTCGGGATTGACCATCACCTCAATGACGGTCGGATCGGCAAGGGCTTCGGTGATCGCCGGACCCATGGCGGTGCGCAGCATGGCGCGGCGGCGATGGTCGGCTTCCGGATGAGAACTCATCCTTCCCCTCCCCTGCGATCGTCGGTGCCAAGTGACCGTTTCCCGGAAGCGATTTGGCGGCCGACTTGTTCGACGAACTTCTCGAAGCGCTCCTGGGCAATCGCTTGCGTCGCCTTGTCCGGCACCGGCGTGTGAGCATGAAGCGTGATCGAAAAGCGGATGAAGAGCGCCAGGCTCTCCAGGATCATCTCGACATCGCGCCTGACATGTCCGAGGTCACGGGAAAGACGGTCGAGCCTCTTGCCGTAGCGGTGGTCGAGTTCATTCTCCCCACGCCGCTCGATAAAGGCCTCGACCGCGTGCGCCACAATGGCCGATTTGGTGGTCGATGGATTGCGGCTGAGGTTCTCCAGCTTCTCGCTCAACTCGGGTCCAAGCAAAAACTGGTGACGAATGCGGTGGGGCTTCATGCTGCTTGTTCCCTCTGACCGGCGCTGATGCACCGGCGACGGGAACGAGCATCGTCGAGATCCTCGAAATCGCTTACGGCCGTTATCTACGCTGAGATGCGCCCGCGTATGGCGCGCCGTTCAGAAGCCGGGCACGATGTCCTTGTCGTCGCCCATTCCCTCATTGAGGCCGTACGCACGTGCTGCGGTGGAAATCCGATCCATGACGCGCTTGTCGGCGAGCGTCTCGCAGTCATCGTCTGCGGGCGTGAACAGATCGCCATGATCAGGCTCCTGGGCGACGAGGGTCCGTTCTTCGGGCAGGCCCGGATGGCGCTGCTGCTGGACACCTCCGTCTTCGATTGCCGCGCCGGCACTGTCGTCGTCGCCAGCAAGACGCCGATCCACGCCGCGCACCTGTCCGCTCCAATCGTCCGGGCGCGACGTGGGCCGATCCGCGTAGGCACCGTCGCGCAGCACCGGCGAAGGCAGCACTCGCTCCGTGAAATTCGGATCCTGGTAATAACGCAACTTCTTGGCGCGAATCGGCGGCAATCCCGAAACCAGGATTAGTTCGTCAGCCTGCGGCAACTGCATCACCTCACCCGGCGTCAGCAGGGGGCGAGCGGTCTCTTGGCGGCTTACCATGACGTGGGACAACCAGGGCGCCAACCGATGGCCGGCATAGTTACGCATCGATCTGAGTTCCGTCGCGGTACCGAGCGCGTCCGAGATGCGTTTGGCCGTGCGCTCGTCATTTGAGGAAAAGGCAATCCGCACATGGCAATTGTCGAGAATGGCGTTGTTCTCGCCATAGGCCTTGGAGATTTGGTTCAACGATTGCGCTATCAGATAAGCGCGGATGCCGTAGCCTGCCATGAAGGCGAGCGCAGTCTCGAAGAAGTCGAGCCGACCGAGCGCCGGAAATTCATCCAGCATCATCAGGAGCTGATGCTTGCGGCTCTTCTTTGGATCGCCCTCCAGGCGCTCGGTCAGCCGCCGGCCGATTTGATTGAGCACCAATCGCACCAGGGGCTTAGTGCGCGAGATATCCGACGGCGGCACGACCAGATACAGCGACATCGGTCGCTCGGCATCCACAAGGTCGGCAATGCGCCAGTCGCAGGCCGATGTTGCCGCGGCCACCGTTGGATCACGATAGAGCCCGAGAAACGACATGGCGGTCGAGAGAACGCCTGAGCGCTCGTTCTCTGACTTGTTCAGCACCTCACGAGCCGCCGAGGCCACGACCGGATGGACCTGGGGCTTGTCCACCGTGCCGAGGTGGTTGGTGGTCATCATCCGCTGCAGTGTCGCAGCGAATGAGCGTTGCGGGTCCGACAGGAAGGTGGCGACACGGGCGAGTGTCTTTTCCTCTTCGGCGTAGAGCACGTGCAAGATGGCGCCAACTAGAAGTGAATGACTGGTCTTCTCCCAATGGTTCCGCCGCTCCAGCGCGCCTTCCGGATCGACGAGAATGTCGGCGATGTTCTGAACGTCGCGGACCTCATCTGGACCTTTGCGCACTTCCAGCAGCGGGTTGTACCGCGCCGATCTCGGATCGGTCGGATTGAACAAGAGACAGTGCGAGAACTTCGACCTCCAGCCAGAGGTCAGCTGCCAGTTCTCGCCTTTGATGTCGTGAATGACGGCCGAGCCGGTCCAGGAAAGAAGGGTTGGAACAACGAGTCCGACGCCCTTGCCCGACCGTGTCGGCGCAAAGGCCATGACGTGTTCCGGTCCGTCATGGCGCAGATAGCGATAATTCAGTCCGCCAAGGAAAACGCCGGCCGGCTGAAACAGCCCCGCCTTCTCGATCTCCAGCTTCATGGCCCATCGTGAGGACCCATAGGTGGTGACCAACCCCCGCTGCCGTGCGCGCCAGAGGGACCCAGCTATCGCGGCGGCACAGCCCAGGAACCCGCTGGCTCCGGCAAGTATGCCAGCCTTGTCGAAGACTTCAGGCGCATAGGCGTCAAATTGGAACCACCATTCGAACAGTTTCCACGGCTGGTAGATCGGCCAGCCGACTGTCACAAACCAGGGCGCGCCGAGTGGCGGCTGATAGGAGAGCATGTGGGCGCACCATTGGGTTGCAGTCCACACGCCAAGAATGACAATTGCGAATACGACAGCGATCTGCCCAATCAGCAACTTCGTGGGTGTCAATGGCTTGCTCCGCTCTTCTGGGCAGACGGACCAAACATCGCGCCGAGCGATGAGAATTCGAACGGCCGCTACGTGCGACTAGGTGCGATGACAAGGTTGATAGGCATTGTTCAGCTGCGAACAGCAAAAATCCGCCGCAGCAACCGATCGGCGGTGCCAGGTACGCGGTTTGGTCGCAGAAGATGTTGGGGCTTCAGGCGCGGGCACATTGAAGATGTGCTGACAGACAAACCTTTGGAGCCGACGCGTTTGTGCGATTAGCGAGCTGAAGGGCTCGGCGAGAAGTCGTCGTTCTCAATCGGGCGACGGGGATACATCGGCGAAGACGGCATAAGGCAGGATGGGCCAGACCGAGCCGACGGCAAGGTCGTAGCCAAGGCCTTGGAGCGCATAGCGCCTGGCCGGGAGGCCGCCGCCAGTCAGGCTTACGCGGCGCGTCGTTGAGCGAGGTGGAGACCCGAACGGGCTCGACGAGGGTCCACGGCGGTCACAATGTTGTGGTGGTGATCGCAGTAGGCGCGATCCGGCGAAGTTGGCCCAGCACAAAAACGATAACCGCCGGGTACTGATGGGTCTTCGCTCACCGGGAAGCGGCACTGATAGAGGCCTAGCTGAATGAGGGGGACGTCTCTCGAAGTTAGTCTGATATTTTCAGGCATGATGGTTTCCTAGTTCGTAGCAATTACCAGCTGACGGCCGCAGTGCGACCCGTCGGGACGAGCTTCTCTCGTTTTGGAGGGCTATGGGTCACCATATGGTGTTGGTAGCACCATCAATGAAGCCCTACGCCCTGCTTCTGAAGCCAATAGTTTGCGACTTAAGGCCACACGCGGACGCATTAGCAATCTACCATCGTGTCCCCGAGGCACTCGCCCGCCGCGGTTTGCCGGCGGCGGGGTGGCACTGGCTTGTGGGGCCCTAGGCCCACTCGCGGCGCTCGCACTCGATCTCGGTGCGGGTTTGCCGTGTCTCATCGCCCTGTCAGCGCCTTGCAAATGAGCGAAACCAAGCTGTCGCGCGCTCGCTCGTGGAGTGCGCCTTTCGGCCGCCATGCAAGGAAATCATCAACGCTCATCCAATCAGCCGGGTTTGTGTCGGCGTCTGGCTGGCTGAATTCCACATACAGATGCAGTTCGTCCGGCACGAAGACGACCCTCCACGATCCTGTGATGTCATTGGCAAGGTTATAGGCGAGGACGGCCATGGCGGGGCACTCCTTTCGCCGTGGAGCGTGCCTATCTCACGGGAAAATTCCATCGCCAGAAGTTGGTATTGACGCTCCCGCTTTCTCAGAAATCCAACGTCCGCATGATGCCGAAAGGTGCGGCTAGCTTTTTGTGTATCCTGGTTGGAACACGGGACCGCCGCGCAAGTTCGGTGCACGCAGCCATTCCTCCCCTCCAGGTATTGCTGCAGATCGGTATCCCGATCGGCCCGCGCTCCCCCGCAAGGGCGCGGGCCTCGGCCTGTGGTGCTCATGCCATCTACTTCGATCCGCAAGATGGAATATGATCTGGATAGAAGGACCCTCTCGGTGTGGTTCGTCGCCAGCGGCAAGCGGTACGAGCCGGAAACCTTTGCCGCGTTCCGGGCCGCGTTCGCCAAGGGCCGCTATTTCAACGACCACATCCGCAACAATTTCCGCTACCGTCTGGTTGCGAGCGATAGCGACCCGGGATGACCTGACCTGCCGGCGGCTCAATCGTCCTGTCGCTCCAACCGGCGGTTGTGGACGCGTTGCCGCCGTTGCGCTTAGGGTTGGTTACGGTCCGCGCTCACTTGGCAAGCCCACCCCGCATCCCCCCGCCTGGTGCAAAGCGTTTGATCGGTCCCGCCGTTCTGGCAGTGCGGCGGGACTTTTTTGCGGTCCAGGTGGAGCATCGGCGCGCGGGGAAGGCGCGGTGCACGCAGCACCCTTTTCTCATCCAACGTACGTCGCTGGCGCGCTGAAGGGTCTCAATGACGGTCTGCCGCCGGAACTCAACTAGGGTCAGGACTCATTGATCCAGAAGATGAAGGCTGCAGCGAAGGCGATCGCCGACAGGAAGGTGTGAGCACATCGGTCGTATCT